>DATMCL010000191.1:0-8569 GCA_035558375.1 Polyangiaceae bacterium | reverse complement strand
GGCCCGACGAGCGGCGTCGCAGGCGTCGCGCCGGCGACGGGCGGTGCGAGCGGGAGCGGCGCGGGCACGACGGGCGGTGGTGGCACTCCGCTCGGCGGCGGCGCGGGAACCGCTGCGACGAGCGGTGCCGACTCGTCGGCGGGCGCGGATGCGGGCGGCGCAGGCCCGTGCATCGATCTCTGCCAGCCCGACGCCCCGGCGTGCTGCACCCAGGCGCTGCGGTGCATGTCCGGCGTGCCGATGTGCCGCCTCGACGTGCTCGCGGACCATGTCGATCCTCAGTATCAGTACCCCGAGCTCGTCGAGAAGGTCGCCGCGCTCTCGGACGACATCGCCGTCTCGATCGGCGACGCCGAAATCGAAAAGGCGGCCGTCGATCCGGAGCCCGCGGCGCGCATCGAGCTCCACCTCACCCCGCAAGCGTCGGCGACGCACGGTCCCGCGCTGAAGAATCTGCTCAACCACCCCTTCCGCGTCTCGTGCGACGGCGCGGAGCTCTACGTGGGCGTCGTCTACATCCGCGAAGGGGCGGCGGCGCTTCAGACGCCCGTCTTGCACGTCGAGGACGGCGAGAACGACACCATCCGTCTCTTGCTTGGCGCGCAGGAAGGCGAATGGACGGGGCTCGGAGGCTCCTCCAGCGCCGAATTGAAGGAACGCCTCGATCGCTCGGAGCTCCGCGCGTCGCTGTGCGAGCGCGGCATCTTGAGCGAGCTCGGACCACCGCCGTGAAACGGCACCGGGGCTACTTCTTCGGCGGGCGCACGCTCAGCGCTTCGAGCTCGCCGGGGCTGAACGTGAAGCGCTCGGTCGGATCGTCCTTCGGGCTCTCGACCGTGTACGAGAGCAGCTCCTGAGCGAAGGCATCGCCGTCATCGCGGGCGCGCTGCACGATCGCGACAGCGGTCCCGAGGGCGACGATGGCGCGGCGGTGCTTGCGCGTTCGCAGCCCCTCGGCCGCTTGCTCGAGGAGCCCCGCTACCTGCACCGTCCAAGGAACTTCCGCCATCCGTGCGTCGTGCGCTCGCGCTTACCCAAAGCGGAGCATAGCACGTTCAGCGACGACTTCATGCGCACGCGGATCCGCGCGCTCGCATTACGGCTCGGCCGTCGTATCCGACCAGGGCCAGACGAACACGCCGCCCGCGTAGGGGATCCCGAGCACCGTGGGGTCCGCCGGTGCCGGCCCGTCAGCGAAAGCGCCCACGGCGACGAAGCGATCCGTGAGCGCGAGCGCACCGACCGAGCTCGCGAACGCCGTCTCTCCCTTCGGGCTCTTCAGCGCACCCCGGAGCAGCCACGTCGTGTCTTCGCGCTGAAAGACCCAAACGGCGCCGCGACTCGTCGGATCGTCCGGGTTCTCTTGCTCGACGAAGCCTGCGCCGTGCCCCTCCGACTGTCGCTCGGCGACGAGCAGGGTGTCGTCATCCAGCGCGAGATCCCAGCCGAACAGGCCTTCCCACACCGGCTGGGCGCTCTTCAGGAACGCTTCCTTCTGCCAGCCGAAAAGCTCGTCGCGCCGAAAGACATGGGCCGCACCCGAATGCACCGAGAAGTAGCCGTCGGCAGGGTAGGGCGCTCCGGGGGTTCCGTTCACGCCCACGGCATTCGAGCTCTCGGCGTACTCGGCCACGACGAGGGTGTCACCGCGAAGCGCGATGCGGTTGCCGAAGAAGCCGGCGGTCGTGCGGCTATCGGACGTCAGGATCCACTCGGACGACGGGTCCGACTCGAAGACGTGCACACGCTCCGACTCAGCGACCGCGAGCGTCTCGTGATCGAGCGCGACAGCGCTGCCGAAGCCCGAATTCTGGACAGGTTGGTCGGGTTGAACGGTGCGCACCTGCTGCCAGTGGCCGTTGCGATTCTCGAAGAGGTCGACGGCGCCCCGGTTCGAGTCCGCCGAAGGCTCTCCGATCGCGACCGTCCCGTCGGAAACCGCGAGCGCGCTGCCGTACTGCAGGCCCGCGTAGTGGCTCGGCGGGGGGAGCTCGACGACGTGCTCCCACTCGGGGCCCAGGCGCTCGAACACGTGGACGCTTCCACAGCCCTCGAGGCAGTCGCTCGCGCCGCGCGGTCGTTGTGACGGCGCACCAACCACGAGCAGGTCGCCCTCCAGCGCCAAGGCGACACCGAAGCGACTGCCGGGGTCGGGCTCCGGCAAGTCCGGGATCGTGAGCAAGGCTTCCTCGACCCACTTCCCGTTTGCGTCGTCCCTGCGGAAGACGAGCACGGCCGGTGTCGGCACGGGCGTCCCCGGAGGCTGATCGCCGCTGTTCTCTCCAGCGGGACCCGGGGCTCCGACGGCGAGCGTGTCGTACGACAGCGCGACGGTCGTGCCGAGATTGGCGTACTGGGTCGGGATCAAGGCAAGCACCTCGGTCGGTGCACCCGGCTCGAACGTCGGCCGCCGCGGTCCGGTTCCGCCACCGCCGCCAGCGGGCGACGCGGCGTCCGCGCCTGCCGTGCCGCCGCTTGCGACGGGCGTCATGCTCGCACCGTCCGACCCGGCCTCGCTGCCGCTCGCTTCGCCCCGCCCGCCGGGACGGCTACTACGCCCGCCGCACCCTGCGAGGACGAGCAGCGCCGCCACCAGCAACGGCTCACTCTGCCCGAGCCTGGCCAACCCGCGTCGCCTCGCCGTCATCACCCGCGGCCTATTGTGCCTCCGAGCGTCCGCCTCGGCGAGACAAACCGGTTCGGCGGTGAGAGACTCCGCGTCACGCCATGCGCTACCTGCACACCATGCTTCGAGTCCGCGATCTCGACGCTGCACTCGATTTCTTCGTCAAAAAGCTCGGCCTCACCGAGACGCGCCGCTCCGTGAACGAGAAGGGCCGCTTCACGCTCGTTTTCCTGGGCAGCGGCGACCCAGGCGACCCTGCGGAGGTCGAGCTCACCTACAACTGGGACCAGGCCGACGCGTATCCCACCGGGCGCTTCTTCGGGCACCTTGCGTACGGGGTCGAGGATATCTACGCGACTTGCGAGCGACTTCAGGCGGCCGGGGTCGCGATCTTGCGTCCGCCGCGGGACGGGCACATGGCTTTCATCAAGTCGCCCGACGGGCATTCCGTCGAGCTACTGCAACGGGGCCCAGCTCTGCCACCCAAGGAGCCGTGGGCGTCGATGCAAAATCAAGGCAGCTGGTAGCTCGCTCCTACCGGCAAGAGAGAGGGAAACATGGCGAACAGGACTCATCCACCCGCGCTCGCGCACGGCGAGCTTCACGAGCTCTTTCCGGACGTCTTCTTTCTGACGGGCACCATGCGCATGCCTGGGCCGGTGCCGATCCGGTTCAGTCGCAACATGACCGTCGTGCGTGACGGTGACCGGCTGACGGTGATCAACTCCGTGCGCCTCGACGACGAGGGGCTCGACGCGCTCGACTCGCTCGGTCGCGTCACGGACGTGGTTCGGCTCGCCGGGTATCACGGCGTCGACGACCCGTTCTACAAGGAGCGCTACGGGGCGAAGGTCTGGAGCGTTGCCGGACAGCGCTACGCAGGGGGCTTCGATCAGCGGGGGTCGAGCTATCTCACGCCCGACGTCGAGATGACGCCTTCGACGGAGCTGCCCATCGAGGACGCCACGCTGCACGTGATCGCCGGCAATCCGCCGGAGGGTCTCGTGCTGCTCGAGCGCGCGGGGGGCGTGCTGATCGCGGGCGATGCCCTGCAGAACTGGCAGGCGGCGGACGAGTATTTTAGCTGGCCCGGCAAGGTGATGATGCGAAAAATGGGCTTCATTCGCCCGCACAACATCGGGCCCGCCTGGTTCAAGCAGTCGAAACCGCCGATCGACGACGTGAAGGCGCTGCTCGAGATCGAGTTCGAGCACGTGCTGCCGGCCCACGGCGCGCCGGTGCGCGGCCGCGCTCGCGACAGCTACCGGCCCGGGATCGAAGCTCTCGCCTGACGGCGGCGCTTGGCCTCGTCGACGAGGCCCTTCAACGCCTCGCGCGTGACGCCGAGGCGTTCGGCGGTGCGGCGCGCGAGCGAGGTCGTGGCCACGCCTGGGATGAATCCGAAGGTCGGGGTCTGCGTTTCGTCGAGCTCGACCTGAAGGAACTCGAGGTGTGACAGGCTGCGATCGCTCGCGAGCCCCGCCGCGAAGTGGAGGAAGTGCGTCGTCACGATCGTCTGCGGCTCGAGCGCGGCGAGCTCGCGGAGCACGAGCGCGAAGATCTCCTCGGCTTCGGATGGGTTCGTGCCGGAGCAGAGCTCGTCGACGATCACGAGGCTGCCCCACGCGAGGCGCTCGAACAGCTTCCGAATGCGCAGGAGCTCCGTGCCGAGGCGCCCCTCGCGCGCGTCCGCCGTCGCTTCCTCCACGACCGAGACGAACAGACCCGGCCGCGCGGCGAGAGCGGCGCTCCGCGCGGGCACGAAGAAGCCCGCCTGTGCGAGCAGCTGCGCGAGCCCGACGGCCTGCAAAAGTCGCGTCTTTCCGCCCGAGTTCGGCCCCGTGACGATGAGCTGCGCGCAGCCGCCGATCGTGAGATGGGTGGGGCGCGGCGGGCTCTCCTCGAGCAGGAGCAGCGGGTTATAGAGGCTCTCGAAGCGGGAGTCGGGGAGGGGCGCGCTCGGCTCGCTCGGAAAGGCGACCTCCGGCAGGCACACCGGGAGGCCCTTGCCGAGCGCGAAGTCACGCAAGCCGAGCGCCGCGAGATAGAACTCCACGTCGCGCCGCACCTGAAAAAGCATGATGAGCGGCTCCTCGATCCCGTCGAACACGGTTTGCAAGAGCCGCCCGAGGAGCTCGTCTTCGCCGACGCGGTAGCCGCGAAAGAGCAAGCGGAGGCGCATGAAGAATCGACCGATCGGACCGCCGTAGTAGCGATTCTGCGTGTTCTCCGTGGCACGCAGGATCTCGAAGCCGCGCACGTGACCGTCGCGCGCCACGCGCAGTCGCACGTCGACCGTCGCGAGGTGCCCCTCGTGGTCGAGCAGCTCCACGAGGTGCCGGTACGCGTCGCTCGCGCGAACGGCCGCGCCGAACGCACCGAGCCGCGCGAGCGCCGACGTGGCTCCCGGCACGGCGTCCGCGACCGTATCGAAGGCTTGGCGAACCGCCCGCAGGATCTCGACGCGGCGGAAGGTATTCGCCGGATCTTTCGCGCGCGGCACGCCCTCGAGCATGCCGAAGAGCTCACTGAGCGCGGTCAGCGCCGCTTCGAGACCGTCACGCAGCGCCGGCTTCTCGACGAGCTCGGCGAGCACGGCGTGGCGCAGAGCGATCGTATCCGCGTCGCCCGGCGGCAGCGTGAGGAGAGCGGCGAGGCCCTGGCGCCGCTCCTTGGTCGTGCGCGGGCCTTTGCGGAGCGGGAGGCAGCGTGCGACGAAATCGTCGACGAAGAGATCCTTGGCGAAGCATTCGGGGACGAGCGTCGTCGGCGGCGCCTTGGTCTTGGCGAGCGCGCGCTCGAACGCGTCCGAGCCGACGCCCGACGCGAAGGCGAAGGTGAGCACCTGACGAAGCTCGGCGACAGCGAGCCAAAGGCTCGGCTCCGGGTGGAGCAGATCGGGAATGGGGAGCAAGGCCTCGGGGTCCGATCCGGTAGACCCCGGACGATAGCGAAAGTTCGAAGGCCTGCGGGCCGGTTTCACGGCCACGTCCGCGCGGGCGAGGCGCGTGCATGCCGCCCGGATGCGCTATCTTAGGACCTCATGCGCTTGCGCTTCTGCTTGATTCCCGGGCTTCTCGGAGTCCTGGCTGCTTCCGGCTGCGGTGGCGACGATGGCCCGGGCACGACCCCTGGGACGGATAGCCCGACGGACCCGCAGACGATCAACGGCTACTGCAACGACAAGACGCCTGCCTTGCTTGCCGCCGCCGGCGATCCCGAGGTGGCGATCGCGCCCGTCGCCGAGGAGCCGGTCGAAGGCAGCGCGTGCAACGCCGTGATCCGCACCTACCCGCCCGAACCCGCGAGCCACACTCCCATGGTGTGCGACACGGTGACGTACGGAACGAACCCGCCCATGTCAGGCATGCATTACGGCGTCTTCCCGAAGTCCGGCATCTATGACTACGCGATCCCGCGCGGGTTCTGGGTGCACGCGCTCGAGCACAGTAACGTCGTGATCACGTACTCGTGCACGGACTGCGCGGCCGAGGTCATGCAGGCTGAAAAGGTCGTGAAGACACAACCGGTGGAAGCGGCGTGTTGCCCGGGTGGCGACTGCAGCGACGCGACCAACCGGATGCTGCTCACTCCCGATCCCGGCATCCCGACGCGCTGGGCGGCGTCGGCTTGGGGCTTCACCCTCACGGCGGACTGCTTCGAGCCCGCGGTGTTCGAGTCCTTTGCAGATCAATTCCGCAACCAGGGGCCCGAAGCGGAGCGCGGGATCTGCGCGAACACGTTCGCGACCGACGTTTCCCAGCCGGGCCCCGGCCTCTAGCCGAGCCCGCCTCTTCGACTTGTGCTACATCCCCGGAACCGGTTCCATGTCCTGGCGTATTCTCTTCCCCCTCGGTCTTCTTTTCACGGCGTGCGATAGCGCGGAGTCGTCGCTCTGCCCCGAAGGGCAGATCATCGAAAACGGCGACTGTACGTTCCCCACGAAGCTCCAGCAGATCGTGCGCGTGAGCACGGTGGGCTTCGTGCCCGGCAGCGCCAAGCAAGCGACGTACGCGGGGTTCGCGTCGACGTATGTGATCCGCAGCGCGGACGACGACTCCATCGTCTTTCCCGCGGAGCCAGGCCCCGTGAAACCCGCTATCAACGCCTCGGATTCCGGCGAAGGGGAGACGCACACGGTCGACTTCAGCGACTTCGACGTGCCCGGCGAGTACTACATCGAGGTCCAAAACGTCGGACTTTCGAACACGTTTCGCATCGGCGACGATGTCTTCGTCGAGCCGTTTCAAGCAGCCATGCTCGGCATGTACGGCTGGCGCTGCGGCAGCGCAGTTTCGTTCGAATGGCAGGGGCTGACGTTCGGCCACGGCGCCTGTCACCTCGACGACGGCCCCGGCTCCGGCGGCTGGCACGACGCGGGCGACTACGGGAAGTACACGAACAACGGCGCGTTCGCGCTCGGCATGATGCTCTTCGCGTGGGATCACTATCGCTCGAAGCTCGAAGGCATCACGCTGCCGATCCCCGAGCAGGACAACGGCATTCCCGACTACCTCGACGAGTGCCTGTATCAGGCGAACTGGCTGCTCGGCATGCAGCTCGAGTCGGGCGGCGCGTCGGACCGCATCACGTCCACCAACTTCGACGGTTTCGTCATGCCGGAGTCTTCGAGCGCGCCCCGCAACATGGCCCCGGTGAGCACGAAAGCGACGGGGGACATGGTCGCGGCGCTCGCGCACATGGCGCGCATCGTGCGCGAGTTCGACGAAGAGCAGGCCGATCGCTACGAAGCGGCGGCCAAGGCCGGCTGGCAGTTCTTGCTCGACAACGACACCATTCCGCCGCCGAAGAGCGGTTATACCGGCAGCTACGGCCTCGGAAACAACCCTGATCCCGACACCGACGACCGCGCCTGGGCCGCGGCAGAGCTCTGGGAGACCACGGGCGACCCAGACGTGCTCGCTGCCTTCGAGGAGTACGGCAAGAACCTCAGGGTCAGCGGCGACTTCGATTGGGCCGACGTCTCGAACCTCGGCATCTACGCCTACCTCGGCAGCGAGCGCGAGGGCCGCAGCGACGCCGTGCGCAATCTCCTGCAAGCCTCGCTAGTGCTCACGACCAGCAACTTGGTGGAAGCCGCAGGCAAGCATGCCTACGGCCGCAGCCTCGGCTTCCAATACAACTGGGGCATCAACGGCTCGATCGCGCGCACCACGATGGCGCTCATGCTCGGCTCCCGTCTCGATCCGGCCAACGCGCGCGCCGACATCGACACCGCGAGCCTCCAGCTCGATCACCTCTTCGGCCGCAACTACTACGGCCGCTCGTTCACGACCGGCGTCGGTCTCAACTCACCGCAAAACCCCCACTACCGCCCCTCCGTCGCCGACACCGTCCTCTCGCCGTGGCCCGGCATGCTCGTCGGCGGCTCCTTCGCGCAAAACTCGATGATGATGACGCCTGGCACGATGACGCCTGGCGCGAAACCCCCGGCCGATCAGTGGGTGGATGACTCTGGTAATTTCCAGACGAACGAAGTGGCGATTAACTGGAACGCACCGTTGATATACGCGCTGGCGGCGTTCTTACCTGACTAATTCTGTGGGTGGGATGCTGCGCTTGTAGGCCTTGCGTCACTTCCCCGTTGAGCCAGATCAGCCACCGGTCTCGCCGGTTTGTCGTGGGGCTTGTTCCTGCTGAGCGCTTGTCGATCAGTTCTTCCAAGACTCAGGCGCTGTCGCGGGCTG
The DNA here is from genome assembly GCA_035558375.1 of Polyangiaceae bacterium. Classification (GTDB taxonomy): domain Bacteria; phylum Myxococcota_A; class Polyangia; order Polyangiales; family Polyangiaceae; genus PMG-095. The sequence continues at coordinate 235 of DATMCL010000191.1, read as the reverse complement.
GCTTCGCCAGCCGGTTTTCTCCGGATCCGGCGCACTGACCTTTTTCGGATCCTGCGCAATGGCGCCCGGATCACGCCGAACGTGATCTCGCGTCGTACGTGATCCCACTTCGTACGCGATCCCACTTCGTACGCGATCTCGCTACTAGAGCGAGCGGGCCGGGCACGCACTCGTTTGGCGAGCCGGCCGTGTCCTCGTGGGCTCCGCGGGCTCCCAAGACCGGGTACGCATCCTT
>DATMCL010000190.1:0-23383 GCA_035558375.1 Polyangiaceae bacterium | reverse complement strand
GGGTTCGTGGCGTGGATGGACGAGTAGACGGCGGGGGCGGGCTTAGGGGTGAGGGCCTGGAGGGGGCGGATTTCGAGGCTGGGTTTGCCGTTGATGCCGAACATGATCCACCCGCCGACGCTGAGCATCACGCCGCCGACGGCGAGGGCGCCGCCGGTGAATTGCTTCGTTTCGTCAGTGTGGAAGTTGGCGTCGAGCGCGTGGTTGTTGGCTTCGGCGAGGAGCGCGACGCCCGTGATGATCAGACCGGCGCCGAGGACACCCATGCCGAGGCCCACCCAACGCATCGTGGAGTTCGGCGGCTCGACGCGGATCGACGAGGGACCGCGGAGGTCGAAGATGCGGGAGCCGGGCTCGATGTCGGTGTCGGGCGGGGCCTTGAGCTGCAGTCGGTAGGAACCGGGCAGGAGCTGGAACCCGCAGTTGCCGTAGCAAACGACGAGCGGCTTGACGATCTCGATCTTGTCGTTGCGCCGGTAGATTCTGAGCTCGGCGCGCTGCTCCTTGATCTGGAGGTAGAGCGGAACCGGCTCGTCGACGGCGTCACCGGAGCCGATGTACACGACGTCGGCCGAGGCCGGCCGCGTCGCGGTGAGCACGGCGAGGCCGCTCGCGAGCGCCACGCAGCCGACCCACCGACACATCCTCACCAGCATACACCAAAGAGGGCCGCTACATCCAGCCGCGCCACTTCATGAGGCCGAGCGGCACGAGGCCGCTCACCACGATCAGCGCAAGCGCAAACGGGTAGCCGAGCGGCCAGGCGAGCTCGGGCATGTACCGGAAGTTCATGCCATAGATGCCGGCGATCAAGACCGGGGGAACGCCGACCACGGAAACGACCGTGAGTGTTTTCACGATGTCGTTCTGCTGAATGCTGATGAAGCCGAGCATCGCGTCGAGCAGAAACTGCACCTTGGACGCGAGGTGCGCCTGGTAGTCGTTGAGCGAGACGATGTCGCCGCGCACGGCGCCGAGCCGCGCGGGGGCGAGGGCGAGCCCTATTTCGCGTCCCGTTTCGTGCGCGAAGGTCGCGATGCGACCGACGCCAAGCAGCGAATCGCGCAGGTGCGAGACGCCATCGCTGATGCGACCGAGCCGGCGAATCGAGGCGCGGAGCTCCGCGCTCAAGCGGGCGTGGCGGCGATGGGGCGTCTCCGCGCGAAACGCCGCGTGCGAGATGGCTTCGAGCTCCGCGCCCGCGCGCTCGAGGGCGTCGGCCGTGTGATCGACGATGATCTCGAGCAGGCGCAGGAAGACGTCCCCGGCGTTCGTGTCCTTGTGCTTGTCGAAGGTCTGGCCCAGCTCTTCGACTGAATCGAGCTTCACGAAGTGGAGCGTGACGAGGCGCTTCGGGGTGAGCACGCAGCCGAGCGAGGCGGCGCCGTGCTTCATGCAGTCGGCGCCGGTGAGGAGCGGTGTCGAGAGGTAGAGCGCGCCGTTCTCGACGTACACGCGGCTCGAGGTCTCGATCTCCTCGATGTCCTCCTTGGCGGGCAGGCTCAAGTTGGTCGCGGACTCCACCTCCGCGCGCTCGGTGTCGCTCGGCGACAGCAGATCGATCCAAACGGCCTCGCTGAGCGTGGGGGCGGCACTCGGGGCTCGGGCCAACATGGAAGGACTCCGACCGAGCATAACCCGGCCGGGGTCGCGTCCGCCGCGGGGTGCGCTAGGGTCCGCGCCCCCCGCCCTGCCATGAAGCTATTCGCCAGCGCCGCCAAGGGCACCGAGCCCGCCTTGCGCGACGAGCTCCGCGAGCTCCGGTTCCGCGGCGTCCGCGCCGACCGCGGCGGCGTGCACTTCGAAGGGGAAAAACGCGACGCGTATCGGGCGTGTCTCTGGTCGCGCGTCGCGCTGCGCGTCATGACGCCCCTCGCGACGTTCGAGGCGCCGGACGAAGCTCGCCTCTACGAAGGCGTGCGGGCGGTGTCGCTCGAGGCGGCGCTGAGCCCGCGCCAGACGCTCGTGGTGAGCGCAGCGTGCCGCTCGAGCCGGCTGACGCACACGCAGTACCTGTGTCAGCTCACGAAGGACGCCGTGGTCGACCGCATCCGCGATCGGCACGGCGCGCGGCCGAGCGTCGACAAGCGCGACGCCGACGTGCACCTGTTCCTGCACCTCGTGAAAGACGTAGCGACGCTCTACCTCGACTTCGCGGGGGCATCGCTCCACGAGCGCGGGTTCCGTGTGCGCGAGGCGGAAGCGCCCCTGCGCGAAACGCTCGCCGCCGCGCTCGTCCGCTACTCGGGTTGGGACCGCAAGAGCCCGTGCTTCGACCCCGTGTGCGGCTCGGGCACGCTGCTCGTCGAGGCGGGCCTGTGGGCGAAGAACGTCGCTCCCGGGCTCGGGCGCGAGAGCTTCGGCTTCGAGCGCTGGGCCGGCTTCGACAGCAGCGAGCAAACGGCGATTCGCGAGCTCCGTGACGAAGCGCGCGCGGCGATCAAGGCCGAAGTCCCCGAGCTCATCGGGCGCGACATCGCGGAGGGAGCGCTCACGACGGCCCGTGAGGCCGCAAAGCGCGCGGGCGTCGCGCTCGTGCTCACGCAGGGCTCGCTCGCCGACGCCGAATGCCTGACCGCCGGCGCGATCGTGGCGAATCCTCCCTACGGCAAGCGCCTCGAGCGTCCGGCGGAGCTCTCGCGCGACCTCGGGCGGCTCGTCGATCGCCACATGGACGCGAACGTCGCGCTGCTCATGGCCGAGGACCAGCCGATCGGACACACGCGCCGGCGTCCGGAGCCTCCGCGCCAGCTCTTCAACGGTGACATCGCGTGCGTCGTTCGGACCTGGGCGACGCGCGGGAATGCCCCGCCGGGGACTACCCCGAAAGCCGCTCGAGAGCGCTGAGCTCGTCGGGGTCGAGCGCAAGGTCGAGAGCGCGGAGGTCTTGTCGCATGTGCTCCGGGCTCGAGGTGCCCGTGAGCGGAAGCATGCCGAGACCCGCCGCCATGGAGAAGACGATCTGCGCGGGCGTCGAGCCGGTGCGCAGAGCGACACGAGCTACCGCGGGAAGCGAGAGCTCGCGCGCATTCGCCGTGAGTAGCGAGAACCCCTGGTACACGATGCCGTGACTCTGGCAGAGCGCGCGCACGTCCCGATCCCAGCCTCGACGCGCGTAGCAGCGGTTTTGCACGAACGCCGGCGGCACGCTCGCCCCGGCGAGCAGGAGCTCGAGCTGGTCGCGCGTGACGTTGCTCACGCCGAGGTAACGCGTCCGTCCGCTCCGCTCCAGCGCCTCCATGGCACGCCACGCGGCGTGGTCGGCGGGGGCGAGCCCGCGCCCGACCGACGGCCCATGCAGCACGTATGAGTCGAGGTACTCGACCCCGAGGTGGTCGAGCGAGCTTTCGAAGGATTGAGCGACCTGGACCTCGACGGCGGCGCGCGCGTCGTAGGGAAGGCGGTGGTCCTGACCGTCCCGAAACGTGAATTTCGTTTGCAGGAACAGCTCGGCACGCGTCACGAGCCCCTCGGCGATGGCGGCCCCGAGCGCGGCGCCGACACCGGCCTCGAAGTAGTGCTTGCGCTGGTTGGCGGTGTCGATCGCCCGAAAACCCGCCTCGAGCGCCAGCCGCGTCAGGCGCTCGGTCCGCTCCTCTTTCCAGGCGGTGCCGTACATGAAGCGCGGCGCGGCCGGAAGCGACGGCGAGGCGGGTCCTCGGGTAGTCACGGCGGAGAGCCTACGCGATGTGGTAGCGTGGACGCTACGCGCGCATGTCGGCGACGTCGGTTGAGATCGGGAGCGTCCTCGGCGGCAAGCTGAAGGTGATCCGGCGCATTGGCGCCGGTGGCATGGGCTCCGTCTTCGAGGTGGAGCACACGCTCACCAAGCACCGCCGCGCGCTGAAGCTCCTGAGCGACGAGCTCGCGATCATCCCGTCCATCGTCACGCGTTTCTTGCGCGAGGCCTCGGCCGCCGGTCACATCGGCAACCCGCACGTCGTCGAGACCTTCGACGCCGGCGTGCTCGACACGGGCGAGCCCTACATCGTGATGGAGCTGCTCGAGGGGCAGACGCTCGCGGACTACATCGCGGACCGCGGCACCCTCCCGATCGCGGAAACCTGCGAGCTCTTGAGCCAGGCGTGCGACGGCATGAGCGCCGCGCATGCCGCCGGCATCATCCACCGCGACCTCAAGCCGGAGAATCTGTTCCTCGTCAAAGGGCCGAAGCCGTTCGTGAAGATCCTGGACTTCGGCATCTCCAAGTTCGATCCGGAGCTGACGGGCGCGTTCGGCATGACGCAGGACGGCGCTGCGATGGGCACGCCGTACTACATGCCTCCCGAGCAGGCGCGCGGCGAGAAGACGCTCGACGCGCAGGCGGACGTCTACGCCCTCGGCGTCGTTCTCTACGAGTGCTTGTGCGGGCAGAAGCCGTTCGTGGCCGAGACGCTCCCGCACCTCGCCATCCTGATCTCGGAGGGGCGCTACGAGCCCGCGAGCCTGCGCCGCCCGGGGCTCGCCACGCAGTGCGACAGCGTGATCTCGCGCGCGATGGTCGCCGATCGCAGCCAGCGCTTCAAAAGCGCCGCCGAGCTCAAGGCCGCGCTCGAGGCGCTGCGCGGAGGCGCCCCGCTCGAGCTCCCCGGCACGCTACCGTTCGCGGGCACCATCCCGGTCGCGTTTCCGCCGGCACCCGTCGAGGGCCCGGCGCCGACCGCCGCGGTCGCCACGCAACAGAGCGCTGGACGGAGCACAGGAGCCCCTGCCCTCACGGACGCGCCGTTCTCGCACACGAACGCTGAGCCGACGGCACCCAAACGGGGCGGCATGCTCGGGATCGTGCTCGCGGTGCTGGCGGCCGCCGGCGTCGGCGCGGCGCTCGTGCTCGGTCGCGCCTCGGGACCGCCGTCCGCGGCGACGGGCGAGAGCACCTCGGCCAACGTCACCTCCGGCCCCGTGACGAGCGCGGCACCGGCGCCGAGCCCCCACATCGAGCCCACGTTGCTCCCCACGGCAGAGGCGCCTGCACCGAGCGCGAGCGCCGTGGCGTCGGGCGGCGCCAAGGCGCCGAAACCAGCGACTCAACCATCCGCATCGAAATCGGAACGCCCCCAGGGTAAGAGCCGCGCGGCCGAGCACGGCCTTTCCGAGGTGAACCCATTCTGACTCGAACGACGTTCGTCACTGGCGCCTTACTCGCCACGTTGCTCGCGGCTCCCCGCGCGGGTGCGCAAGCGTCCGACGCCGTCCGCACCGAGGCGCGCGAGCGGTTCGATCGAGGCCTCCGCCTCTTCAACCAGCAGGACAACGAGGGCGCGCTCGCCGAGTTCGAGCGCGCCTACGAGCTCATGCCGCACCCGATGGTGCTCTTCAACATGGGCCTCGTGCTCGGCGCCGCCGGGCGTGCGGTGAAAGCCGTCGAGGTGTTCGACCGGCTGCTCGCGAACCCGGGCGGCCTCGACGCCGCGCGCCTCGCGCGGGCGAAAGACGAGCGCGCGCGCCAAGCTGCGCTCATCGGCGAGATTGCCGTCACGGCCCCCGTCGAGGGCGCGAGCATCGAGCTCGACGGCTTCGACGCCGGCAAGACGCCGCTCGCTGCACCGCTCAAGGTCAGCTCCGGCACGCACGTCGTCGCCGTGCTCGCGCCGGGCTATGCGCCGCTCCGCAAGCAGATCAGCGTCGCGGGGCGCGCGCGCGTCGACGCGCCGTTCGAGCTCGTACCGACCGACGTCCAGCCGGCGCACGTCGCGCTCAAGTCGCGGCTGCTCGACGGTGAAGTGCTCGTCGACGATCATCCAGTGGGAAAAACGCCGCTTTCGGCCTCACTCGCGCTCCCCGCCGGCAATCACGTGATCGAGGTCCGACGCCCGGGCTACCAGGCCGCGCGGCAGACGATCACGCTCGGTCCCGGCAGCACCGGCGAGCTCACGCTCGAGCCGGTGCTCGACCCCGCGAGCCTCGAGCGCGAAGGCGGGTACCTGACGCTCGAGGTGAGCGAGCGCGAATCGACGACCTTCGTCGATGGAGAGCCGCGCGGCGTCTACACGAAGCCTTTACACCTGCCGCGCGGGCCGCACGTGCTTCGCGTCGAGCACGCAGGGTTCTTCCCGTTCGAGCGTAAGGTCGACGTGCGCCAGGGCGGTGCCGCCACCGTCAAGGTGGAGCTGATGCCGACACCCGACGAGCGCGCGGCCTATCGCTCGCGCACCCTCACCCAGCGCACCTGGGGCTGGATCGCGACCGGGGCTGGCGCGGCGCTCGCCGCCGGCGGCCTCACCTACGTCATCGTCAATAAGGGCCAACAGAGCGACAAGGAGGACGCGTTCAACGCGGAGCTCGCGCGCAACAGCACGGGCGGCGAGTGCGACCCGGCGACGCAGCGCCCTGCCGATTGCGAGGAATCGCTCAATATCGCGCTGAACGAGCTGAAGGACGCGCGCTCTCTCGAGAAGTACGGGTGGATTACCGCTGGGGTGGGCGCGGCATCGCTCGCGACGGGCATCGTGCTCCTGCTCGTGAACGACGACCCCAATCGTTACGAGCCGAAGCCGGAAAGCGACGTCTTCGGGAGCCTGAAGCTTCGGCCCTTGGTCGCTCCCGACGGCCGTGGCGCCGCGTTCGTTCTGAGCGGAACGCTCTGGTAACGCGCGTTCATTCCGAGCGGAAAGCACTCAACATCACTCGCTTGCTGCGAGCAAGGCGCTCTGTTACGTGCGGAGGTTGGAGGCTCCTTACATGGCGCGACTCAACGTGCAACGACTCTCGCTTGGTTTGTCTTTGGTAGGGTGGGCAGTGCTCGCCGCGGTGGCCTGCAGCAGCAGCTCATCCGAAGAAAGAAAAGCGGCTGGAGTCAGCCAAGCCTGCACCCTGAACTCGGACTGCTCGAATCCCTTCGTGTGCGCCTTCCAGCGCTGCCATCAGCAGTGTACGGAGACCCGCGACTGCGACGACGGACAGCGCTGCGTGAAGCAGGCCACCAAGGGCGGTGGCGAGGGCGGCGGCTCGGGCGACGCGTTGGTCGGGGTGTGCCAGCTCACCGTGGAGAAGACCTGCGCTACGGGCGCCGTCAAGTGCGCGGCCGGCCAGCAGTGCGCCGAGGACAAGCAGTGCCACGACGTGTGCGAGAGCAACGACGAGTGCTTCGACCGGCAGACGTGCACGCCCAACGGCTCGTGCGCGGACATGGGCGAAACCGACTCGAACGGCAACATCAAGCCGGGTACGAGCGGCTCGGGCGGCAGCGGCGCGACCGGCGGTACGGGCGGTACGGGCATGGGCAACGCCGGCGAGAACGGCCAGACCATGGGCCTCGGCGGCGACAACGGCGGCAACACCGTGAATGAGTGCCCCGACACCAAGGGTGACAACCCGGTCGTGCACGATAACGGGTACCTCATGGAGGACGAGAGCTGGACCGGCCTGCACCGGATCACCGGCACGCTCTACCTGGAGGCAACGCTCGAGCTCAAGCCCTGCGCGGTCGTGCAGATGGACCAGAACACGAGCATCTACCTCAGCCAGGGCGGCTCGATTCACGCGCTCGGCACGGTGGGCAACCCCGTCGTCTTCACGTCCGCGAAGTCGCCGCCGGCGGCCGGCGACTGGGGCGGCATTTACATCCAGGACACTGCGGGCAACGACTTGACCTTCGAGAACGTGATCATCGAGTACGGCGGCGGCAATAGCGGCTACCAGAGCCCGCTCCGGATCAGCAACGGCGGCAGGGCCTCACTCCTCAACGTGCTCGTCCGCCACACGGACCCCGGGTCTCCGGCGATCGAGCTCGACTCGGGCGCCGACGTCTTGAAGTTCGTCGGCGTGAGCACGGAGGACAGCAAGCTCGGGCTCCAGGTGGCGGCGAACAGCATTGGCTCGCTGGACTCCTTCACGAGCGACGCGGCCGAGATCAGCGTGCAGTCGGAGACGCTCAGCGACGACGCGACGTGGAAGGACTTCGGGCTCCCCTACGGGATGAGCACCTACTTCAGTGTGAACTCGGTGCTCACGCTCTCGCCCGGCGTCACGTTGAAGATGCCTGCGAACGCCACGATCAGCGTGACCAACGAGGGCTCGTTGCAGTCGGTCGGCACGAAGGAAAAGCCCGTGACCTTCACGTCGGCCAAGAAGTCGCCCGACGCCGGCGACTGGGGGTACCTCCAGTTCGATTCCACGTCCTCCAACGACTCCGTGCTCGAAAACACCATCGTCGAATACGGCGGTGGGTACATGGTTTACGTCCAAAACGGCGCGTCGCTCGGCATCACCGACAGCACCTTCCGGCATTCCAACGACGACGGCGGCTGCGCCGTGTATTGGCTCTCGGGCTCGCGCATCACGGATTTCAGCGGCAACACGTTCGTCGACACGCCCTGTCCGATCTCCGTCGCATCCTCCCAGGTCGGAGAGCTCGGAGACTTCACCGCGGACGCCGACTCGGGTGACGTGACCGTGCAGGCGGAGACCCTGTCGAAGCCCGTCACCTGGAGCGACCACGGCTCGGCGTATCGTCTGTCGACCTACCAGTACGTGCAAACGACCTTGACGATCGGCGAGGGCGTGACCATCAAGATGCCCACGAGCGGGCAGTTCATCGTCTCGGGCGGCGGCGCGATGAAGGTCAACGGCACCGCGGACAAGCCCGTCACGTTCCGCAGCTTCATCGACGACGCCAACGACGGCGACTGGCAGTACATCCAGATCGCGGGCGATGCGGCTCAGAGCAGCAAGTTCACCTACGCGGTGATCGAGGACTCGGCGAAGGGCTTCTACGTCTCGGACAACAAGCTCACGCTCGACCACGTCACCTTCGACAACAACACCTGCGATCTCTACCAGGACACGACGTCCGAGGTCACGCTCACGAGCAGCGATCCGACCCTGTGCAACTGACGCCGGGGCTCGGCGGGCGGTAGCGCGCGCTGCGCGACTACCGCCCGCGGCGACGGAACCTGCGCCGCAGCATACCGGCAAGCAGCACGAAAACGGCGGCGGCCACGCTAAGGCCGCCGTCCGTGCGTGCCATCGTGCAGCCACGACGCGGAGCGGGCTCGCTCGCGCGGGCCGTCGCGGAAGACGCGGGCGCCGCGGAAGGCGCGGGGACGACATGCTCGCGGAGCCCGAGCTCCGGTAGCGGCCTTAGAAGCGCGGTTTCGATCACGCCACGGGGCGCGCGTGTCGTCCCGAGCTCGAGCGCCAGCGGCACGGCTCGCGACTGACGAGCTTCGGACGCCCAGCGCTTGCCCCATGCGCCGCGTCGTGGACTCGAGCAGGCGACACCGCGCGACCACGGGTAGAGCGCGATGAACCGCATCTGGAGCTTGTTCGCGGCGGCGGGCGCGCCTTCCGTGCGAAGCGTGCCCGCTCGTCCCTCCGGAATGCCGACGCCGCCGGCGAGAGGCGGCGCGGGCACGAGCGTGATGTCGCGCGGCGCCGTGGAGCCGGTGCGCGATTGGTGGAGCCGAGTGAGCACGTAGGACTGGCGCGCCGTGAGCGCCGTGCGCCGCGCGATTTCCCTGCGATCCGCGCGGTGCTCGCGAACTTTCGCCGGACGATCCTTCGGCATCTGCTCGGCGAGCTCTTGCTCGAAACGCTGGGCCTCGCGCTCGGACTCGGGCCCGGGGTCGGGGGCGCGCTCCGCGGCGGTCGCCGTGCGCTCTTCGAGCACGTCGCCACCGAGCGTCATGAGCTCGTCCACGCCGAGCGGCACGTCGGGGCATGGCTCACCGCAGCCGCTCGTCGGCCACGCGTACTCGAGCGCGAACGCCCCCGGGCTTCGCTCGAGCGCCACAGCGAGCAGGCCGGTGTACAGGCCCGACAGCTGCTCGGCGGCGTGCGGCTCGATGACGACGTTCGTCGGCACGACGAGATTCGTCGCGTCTCGAACCGCGTAGCGCGAGCCGCGGTCGAAGACATACACGAAGAGCTCCTCGCTCCCTCCGGACGGAGCGAGTGACTCGCGCAGCGTGGTGAACGGCCTTTGCGACCAAAAGCGGATGCCGCCGAGCCGGATCCGATCGCCCGTGGCGAGCTCGACGTGGGCGAGCGACACCTCGGCGAGGAGCGGCCGCTCGCCGGCGTCGAGGCTCGGGCCGAGCCGCTCGAGCGCGCCCGGATCCACCACGTAGCCGCGCCGCGTGAGCTCGGCAGCGAGCCGCTCGGGCGTGCGAGTATCGAGGATAGCGTAGGTGAACTCGCTCTCCTTCTCCTTGAACACCGGGTCCACGGGCTTGCTGATGGCGTTCGAAACGACGTAGCGCTTGTCGGTGGGAGGCACGCCGTCGGGCGTCAAAAAGCCGCGCCCCGTCGCCTTGATGTGCTCGTCCCACGCTTGCTCGACGGGGCCGTCGTCACACGGGTCCTGCTCGTAGAAGGCGTGCAGGCGCGGCGCCGTCAGCGCTTCCACGCGAGCGAGCGTGCTCCGCCGCACCGTACGCAGCCGAGCCGTCGTCACGTCGCTCGGCACCGGGACGAGCAGCGCGAACGGCCCGAGCGGCGCCTCGAGCTCGGCCATCAGCGTCACGACCGAGTAGCCGCCGTGCTGCACGAGCACGACGCTCGTGGAGCGCACCGCGCGGCGCCCGGCCTCCTTGCCGAGCACGATGCCCGGAAACGCGCCGCACTCGGCAGCCGGCGCGGCGATCGCCAGCGCCAGCAAGGCAGCGACGCAGAGAGCCCTTGCGCGCATGCTGAAGAGGCTAGCAAGACCGAGCGGCCGGCGCGTCTCGGTTTCCGGACCCTCGATCCGGAACTCCGGACGCCCCACTCGGCCACAGGTCGAGCCATTTCCGTCGCGACCCGAGTTTTGCGGGCACGAGCACGCGGAGAGAGGTCGTTGGCGCAACCCTTGCACACAGGCACGACAGCGCTGCCATGACCTTCGCCACCCGACAGAGCGCGGACGACGAGCTTGCCACGACCGATTGCGCCACGAGCGAGCGGGCCGCGACGCGCCGTCACGCGGCGAAGGATCCTCACGACGGCAGAGGCGCGCGTGGCGCGTGCGTCGCGAGCATGCTGCGCGCGAACACGACGCGCACCCCTCGCGTGCTCTCGACTGTCGATGATCGGCAACACGAGAGTGCCGAGCTTCTGACGCTCCTCGCCGCGCCTTTGACGTTGCGGGCGCTGTCGCTGCGAAAGCGAGCGTACTTCTGCGCCGCCGAAGCCCCTGCGGTCGCTGGTTAACTTCCCCTTCTTTGCGCGATGTGTCTTGCGTATAGTGAACGACGGGGCCCCGGTCGATTTGCTCCGAGAACTGGGAACCTGGCAGCCACGATGCCGCGAAAGAAGCCAACGAAGGAGCTTTTGAAGAGCTCGCTCGGCGCACTCTTCGAGGCGCTCTCGAATCCGATCCTCGTGATGGACGCGTCGTGGGCCATCCAATTCGCGAATCAGGCCGCGCTCGACCTCTTCGAGTACAGCCGCGCCGAGCTCGAGTCTTCTCACATCGAGAAGCTCATCCCCGAGCAGCTCCGACCACGTTACAGCTCGCTCCGCGAAGACGCGAACAGCGGCGCGAAAGAGCTCATCCTGAGCGGCGAGCGCATCGTTCGGAGCAAGCACGGTCGCGAAATTCCCATCAAGCTCGCCGTGACCCGGCTCATGGTTGATGGCACGGAATTTCGCGTGGCATCCTCGTTCGATCTCACCGCGCAGAAGGAAGCCGAGGCGGAGACGATCGAGCGGCTCTACTCGATCGTGGAGCACTCGGAGGTCGGTGTCTTCCTGGTCCAGGTGACGGAAGACGGCGACTACGTGTACGAGTCGTTCAACCCCGTCACCGAGCGCCTCACCGGTCTCAAGCGCGAGCAGGCGCGCGGTCGGCGCCCCGATCAGGTGGTGCCGGAGGCCGAGGCAGCACGGATCCTGGGGCAATACCGGCGCGCGGCCGAATTCGCGACGCCGCTCACGTACGAAGAGGCCGCGGAGACGCAGGCCGGCGCGCGCGTGTTTCGCACGACGCTCGTGCCGATCCGAAGCCGCGCTGGACGCGTGCACCGCCTGATCGGCCTGTCCCACGACATCACCGAGCAAAAGCGCACCGAGGCAGCGCTCGCCGCCACGCAGCAGAGTCTCATCGAATCGGAGGGGAAGTCGAGCGCGGTATTTCGCGCAAGCCCTCACCCGATCGCCATCACCGATCTCGCCAGCGGGCGCTTGCTCGAGATCAACGACGCATTCGAGCGCACATTCGGCCATCCGCCGGAGGAGGCGATTGGCAAGACGACCGTAGAGCTCGGACTGTGGGGCGGAGAGTTCCGCACAAGAATGCTGGAGATGCTAGAGAGCCAGGGATCGTTCCGCGATCTCTTGGTCAGTGGGTCCCGCCGCGACGGGACGCAGCTGTCGCTCATCTTGAGCGGTGAGATCATCGAGCTCGCGGACTCACGCTGTCTGGTCACCTGGGGCCACGACGTGACCGAATACCAAGCCGCCAAGCGGAAGCTCCAGCAGTCGGAAGAACGGTTTGCCCGCGCCTTCGGCTCGAGCCCCGACGCGCTCACGATCATCGACGTGAAAACCGGACGCATGCTCGAGGTGAACGAGGGATTCGAGCGGCTGTTCGGACACGCGCGCGCCGCGGTCGCCGGCCATTCGGCCTTCGAAGTCGGATTATGGGCGGATCCCGACCAGCGAGAGCGCGCGCGTGCGCTCCTCTTCGAGCAGGGCACGCTTCGCGACTTCCCCATCGTCGCGCGGCGCGCGGACGGCGAGCTCCGCGACTGCCTGATGTCTGCGGAGATCGTGAGCCTGACCGAGGGTCGCGCCGTCGTGGCAAACATCCGCGACGTCACGGAGAAGCTCCGCGTCGAGCGCGCGAAGGCCGACCTCGAGGCCCAGCTCCGTCAGGCGCAGAAGATGGACGCGCTCGGAACGCTCGCGGGCGGCATCGCCCACGACTTCAACAACATCCTGGGCGCCATCATGGCCTACGCCGAGCTCATCAAGATGGATGTGCTCCTCCCGCAGCAGGTCGAGAGCTACGTGGTCGAGCTGCGCCGCGCCGGCGAGCGCGCCAAGGATCTCGTGCAGCAGATCCTCACGTTCAGCCGTCGACAGCCGCAGCAGCGCCGCGCCGTCCGCGTGAACATCGCCGTGCGCGACGCGCTGAACCTCCTGCGCTCGACCTTGCCCTCCACGATCCGCATCGAGGTGCACATCGCCGAGGACACGCCGCTCGTCCTGGCCGACATCACGCAGATCCACCAGGTGATGACGAACCTCGGCACGAACGCCGCGCACGCCATGAAGCGCTCGGCGGGAACGCTGTTCGTCTCGCTCGACACGGTGGCGATCGACGAAGCCCAAGCCAAGACGGACTCGCAGCTTCACGCGCGCCGCTACGCCCGTATCACCGTCAGAGACGACGGTGAAGGCATGGATGCGGACACGGCGAAGCGCATGTTCGAGCCGTTCTTCACGACCAAGCTGCCCGGCGAGGGAACGGGTTTGGGATTGGCGGTGGTTCACGGTATCGTTCGTGATCACGAGGGCGCCATCACCGTCGACAGCGAGCCAGGGCACGGCACGACCGTCACCGTCTATCTGCCGGAGCACGAAGCGGCTCTCGTCGAGGAGGCACTGCCGAAGACGGAGCTTCGCCGCGCGAGTGGCCAGCGCGTGCTGTTCATCGACGACGAGGCCGTGCTCTGCCGCTCGGTATCGAGCCTGCTCGAGCGCCTCGGGTACGAGGTCACGGCGCGCTCCGACCCGGGCGAGGCGCTGGAGCTCTTCCGCAAGGCGCCTGACGCTTATGACGTCGTGTTGACGGATCTCACGATGCCGGGCCTGACGGGCGTGGACGTGGCGCGCGAGGTCCAGAAGCTCACGCCGGACAAGCCCGTGCTCATGATGAGCGGGTTCAACAGCACCTGGACGCCCGAAGCCCTGCGCGCGGTGGGAGTCATCGAGCTAATCCGAAAGCCGCTCGGTGCCGTTCAGCTGTCGGAGACGCTGGCTTCGGTCTTTGCCAGGAGTGCCCATTGACGGACAAGATCCTCTTGGTCGACGACGACGCGCAGATGCGCAACGTCCTCGCCCTTTACCTGCGCCGTGCCGGCTTCAACGTGCTCGACGCCGCTACCCTGGCCGAAGCGCGGCGCCTGCAGTCGAAGCAGGCCCCCGATCTCACGATCGTCGATTATCAGCTGCCCGACGGCACCGCGTTCGACCTCCTGAGCGCCACGCGCGAGCGCGACGGCAGCGAGGCCGTCATCGTCCTCACGGGCCTCGGCACCATCGATCTCGCGGTGCGCGCCATCAAGTCCGGCGCCGAGCATTTTCTCACGAAACCGGTCGATCTCGAGTCGCTCGAGGTGCTCGTGCGGCGCACCCTCGATCTGCAGCGCGACCGGCGCCAGCGCGCGGTCGCCGCGGTGGCCAGCAGCGAAACCCCGGATCCGTTCCTCGGCAACAGCGCCGCCATCAAGAGCCTCGCCGAGCTTGCCGGGGCGGCCATCGCGTCCGAGGTCCCAGTGCTGATCCTCGGCGAGACTGGGAGCGGCAAGGGCATCCTCGCGCGCTGGCTGCACGAGCACAGCACGCGGAAGAGCGAGCCGTTCGTCGACCTCAACTGCGCCGGCCTGTCGAAGGAGCTCGCCGAGTCCGAGCTCTTTGGCCACCAGCGCGGCGCCTTCACCGGCGCGATCAACAACAAGCCGGGCCTGATCGAGGTGGCGCACAAGGGGACTCTGTTCTTGGACGAGCTCGGCGATCTCGAGCTCGCGGTGCAGCCCAAGCTACTCACGGCGCTCGAGGAGGGCAGCTTCCGGCGCGTGGGCGAGACCACGCCGCGCATGGCCGACGTGCGGCTGATCGCCGCAACCCACCGAAACCTCGCGCAGATGGTGAAGGACGGGCGTTTCCGGGACGATCTCCTGTTTCGCATCAACACGCTCACGCTCGAGATCCCGCCGCTCCGCAAGCGCGTGTCGGACATCCAGCCGCTCGCCCAAGCGGTACTGAAAGAGCTCTGTCGTCGTCGCGGCCGCACGCCCCCCGAGCTCGCGGAAGATGCGCTCGAAGTGCTCTCGCGTTACCACTGGCCGGGCAACGTGCGCGAGCTCAGGAACGTGCTCGAGCGCGCGCTGCTCTTCTGCAAAACCGACGTTCTCGATCGTCACACGCTGCGCTTCGATCGCTCGCTCGAGCCGGATGCGGATGCCGACCCCCAGACACTCGACGACGCCGAACGGCGCCACATCGCGCTCGTGTTGAAGCAGACGGGCGGCAAAGTGGACGAAGCCGCCAAGGTGCTCGCGCTCTCACGCAGCTCCCTCTACGCGAAGCTCAAGAAATACGGGATAAAGCCCGCGGACTCTTGAGCTCGATCGCTCGCATCAAGCGCTGCGGGATGTCATCGAGCGCCGCCACCTCGACCGCAGCGCCGCAATCGACGGCCGCCTTTGGCATGCCGTAGACGACGCACGTCGCTTCGTCCTGCGCGATGGTGTGGGCGCCGGCCTCGCGCATGGCGAGCATGCCGGCGGCACCGTCGCGTCCCATCCCGGTGAGCAGCGCGGCGATCGAGCGCGCTCCGACGACTTGTGCCACCGAGTGAAACAGCACGTCGACCGCGGGCCGATGGCCGTTCACGCGCTCGGCTTGGTTGAGCACGGCGCGCAGCTGCCGGCCTGCCCGCTCGATCTCGAGGTGGAAGTCGCCCGGTGCGATCAGGACCAGCCCGGGCTCGAGCACGCGCCCCTGGCGCGCCTCTTCGACCGTGAGCTCCGACAAGCCGTCGAGACGGCCCGCGAACGCCTTGGTGACGTAAGCGGGCATGTGTTGCACCACCAGCACCGGGGGGCTGTTCGCGGGCAGGCGGCCCACGATCGACTCCACCGCCACGGTTCCGCCCGTGGAAGCACCGATCGCGATCAGCTCAACGTCGCTCCGGCCATTGAGGGCGACCTGATGCCGCTTCGCGCGCGCACGCCCGGGTCGCGACGAGGCAGCCGCGCGCACCGCGTTCACGAGCTCCGTGCCGAGCTCGGCGAGGGCACGCGGGCCTTGAGGCTTGAAGATCACGTCGACGGCGCCGGCGTCGAACGCTTCCAGCGCAAGCTTGCCGCCCGCTTCCGTCAGCGAAGAGCACACCACGACGGGCAGCGGGTAGTGCTGCGACAGCTTGTGCAGAAACGTGATGCCGTCCATCTTCGGCATTTCGACATCGAGGACCAGTACGTCGGGCTTGAGCTCGACGATGAGGTCGCGGGCGACGTATGGATCGGGGGCTTCCGCGACGACGTTCACGTCCGGCGCGAACGCCATCGCCTTGCGGAAAAGGCGCCGCGCGACCGCCGAATCGTCGACCAAGACGACGCGAATCACGTGAGTCTCACGGCTGGGGTGGTGAGAGCGACCGCGACCGGCCGTTCCGCGATGTCGACAAGCGTGCTCGAGCAACGCACCCCCGCGTCGGTGCGTGGCCACGTCCCACGCCGCGTGGACGGCAATCCCACCTCGCAGGGCGGCTCCTGATCGAAAAAGCGCGCGACCAGCATGCCGAGGAGCACATTCGAAAGCTCGGCCAGCGTGGCGGGCGCGGTCTCGGATGCAAGCGGGTCCTTGCGATCGAGGCGCAGCATGTCCGCGGTCGCGTCCACCATGAGCGTCTCGCATGCCGCGAGAATCAGGCGACCCGCCGTGGCTCCCTCGAAGGGGATCTCGGCGATCAGCACCTCTTTCGGCCAGGCGACCTCGTCCGCGGCGGGATCGAGCATCAAAAAGGCGCAGTCCGCGAGCACCGTCGCGGCGAGCTGACCGAGCATCTCGCTCGTCACGGTGATCATGGCGCCTCCCGGAGGCCGAGCACCGAACGCAGTACCCTTCCGAGCGCTTCGGGATAGAACGGCTTCTCGATGTAGGCGCGTGCCCCGAACGCCTCGAGGCGCTCGCGCGTCACGCTGCCGCGCTCCGACGAGATCATCACGATCGGCACGCTTTTGGTCCAGCCGCCCACGTCGAGGCGCTCCAAAAGCTCCTTCCCGTCCATCGTCGGCATGTGCACGTCGCACAGCACGAGATCCGGCGGCGAGCTCGCGATCGAGAGCAGAGCCTCGTGCCCGTCGCGCGCCTCACGCACCTCGCCGACGGGGAGACCGGTGAGCGACAGCGCGTGGGCCACCATCTTGCGCATCACGGACGAATCGTCGACGACGAGAACCGTGAGCAGCGCCGGATGCATCACACCTTCGTCGGCAAGGGTCGTCACAGGTCGACCTCCTGGAAGTCGTCGCTCGCGCGGACCGTGACGCGCCCGTCGGCGACCGCGAGGCGCGTCGTGCGCGACAGCGCGCCGCCCACCGATTCGGCGCGAATGGCGAGCCCTGCGGACCACAAGAGCTTGCGCAGCACGACGTAGTTGCGCTTGCCGATCTCGAACGTCTTGTTGTCGTCCTGGATGTTCGCGCCGCCGACCACCTTGACGATCCAGTCGGACTTCTTGGAGGTAAGCTCCGTCATCTTGCGAAAGAGGAGCGGCACGCCGGTGTCGCCGAACATGGCGGGACGCTCCTTGGCCTTCTCCGGCGTGATGGCCGAGAGCGGCAGCATGTAGTGCACCATGCCGGCGACGTGCCGGATCGGGTCGAACACGAGCACCGCGATGCAGGAGCCGAGGCCGTAGGTGACGAGCACACTCTCCGGATCGCTACTGACCTGGAGGTCGCCGACGCCCACCGTGACGAGGCTCACGAGCCGACCTTTCGGTAGACCGACGGCTGGACCGTGCGCAGACCGCTCCGGATCCCGTTCAGCGTCTCCGAATGCGCGACGACGAGCAGCCCGCCGGGTCGCAGCAGGCGCTCGATCTCGCCCACGAGCCGTTGGCGCACCGCATTGTCGAAGTAGATCATCACGTTGCGGCAGAAAACGACGTCGAGATCACCGCGCATCGGAAACGGCGGAGTCGCGAGATTCACGCGCTTGAAGAGCACGCGCCCGCGCAGATCGTTCGCGACACGGCTTTGCGCTTCTTCGCCCGCCGAGGCCGACTGCTCCGCGAAGTAGCGGGCACGCAACCCCGGGGGCACCTGAGCGAGGCGGGACGTCGGATAAACGCCCTCCGCCGCCGTGCGGAGCGCGCTGACCGAGATGTCGGAAGCGAGCAGCCTCCAATCCGCTCCGGTTCCGTGGACCGCCTCCGCCAGCGTGATCGCCAGCGAGTAGGGCTCCTCCCCCGTCGCCGCGGCCGCACACCAGATGCGCAGCGTCTTCGATCCCTTCTCGACCAGACGCCGGATCTCCTCCTCGAACAGCTGGAAATGATCGGGCTCCCGGAAGAAGCTCGTGAAGTTCGTGGAGATGGCGTCCAAGAACCGCACCATCTCCTGCCCGCTCTTGTCGCCCTCGAGGAACGCGAGGTACTCGCGTTCCGTCGAGATCCCGCACTCGCGCATGCGCTTGGCGATTCTGGCCGAGACGAGCGTCTGCTTGTTCTCGCGAATCGCGATTCCCGCTTCGTCGTACGCGAGGCGCCGCAGCGCATCGAATACCGAGTGGGTCATCGAGGGATCGGGATTCACGGCTAGCTCCCGCGCCGCTCAGAAGGCGGCAAGCTCTGGGTCGTTATCGAGCGGGATCAGCGATTCCGGACGATGGTGACCGTTGCTGGACGGCTTGTGCCGGAGCGTCCGCGGGGCGCGCGGGGGAACGGAGCGGCGCGCCCGCGTCTGCCAGAGCTGGACGTCGTTGCCCCGCGCCTGCTGGCCCGTCGAGAGCTGGAAGCGACCGACCAGCGCGGCAAGCTCCTGGGCCTGCCCGGCGAGCTCTTCCGCCGCGCTCGAGGTCTCCTCGGAGTTCGCCGCGGCTTGCTGGGTGACCTGGTCCATCTGCGACATCGCCTTGTTGGACTGCTCGATGCCGTCCGCCTGCTCTTGGCTCGCTTGGGCGATCCCGCTCACGATCTCGCTCAACTTGCCGACGGCGCCCACGATTTCGCCGAGCTTCCCGCTCACGCGATTCGACAGCGCCTCGCCCTGCTCGCTCAGGTCCACCGATTCGCCGATCAGGCTCTCGGTCTTCTTGGCCGCGTCCTTGCAGCGGAGCGCGAGGTTTCGCACCTCTTCGGCCACCACGGCGAAGCCGCGCCCGGCCTCGCCCGCGCGGGCGGCCTCGACGGCGGCATTCAGCGCGAGCAGGTTGGTCTGGAACGCGATGTCGTTGATGTCGCGAATGATCGCGGCCGTCCCTTCCGCTGCGGAGCGGATGCGGTTCATGGCCTGGCTCATCTCGGCCACCGCGCTGCCGCCGGCTTCGGAAGCCTCGCGGGCGCCTGCCGCGAGGCTGCTCGCGTGCCGGGCATTCTCGGCCGTGAGCTTGGTGGTCGCGGCCATCTGCACGAGGGCGCTCGACGTCTCCTCGAGCGCGCTCGCCTGCTCCGAAGCGCCCTGAGCCACGGATTGGCTGCTGCCAGCGATCTGCGACGACGCCGTCGCTACTTGCTCCGACGTGGCGGACACCTGGAGGAGGCTCTCCTCCAGGCTCTCCGACGCCTGGTTGAGCGAACGCATCATGCGCGCATAGTCACCGCGGAAATCGCCATCGGCCCGGGCCGTGAGGTCGCGCGCGGCGAGCCGCGTGAGCGTCGCGTTCGCTGCCCGGAGCGGGACGGACACGGAATCGAGCACCTCGTTGAGCCCGCCCACGAGCTCGGCATAAGCGCCCTGGTAGGCGGCCGCGTTTCCGCGCTGCGACAGCTCGCCGGCCCGCGCCGCGTCGATCAGCGTCTTCGATTCGGCGATGAGCAAGTTCAGCGTTTGCACCGCCTTCGCCATGTTCTGCGAGAGCACATCCTGGTCGGACTTCGGCTTCACGACGGCCGTCACGTCGCCGCGGCTCAGGCTGTCCGCCGCCGCCGCGATGTCCTTGATGTAGGCCATCAGCGAGCGGAACGCGGCGCTGAGCTCGCCAATCTCGTCGTCGCCCACGTGGTCGATCGTCTGGTTCACGTCGCCGAGCGCCACGCGGCCCGCGGCGAGACGAAGCTTCTCGACGGGACCGGTGATGCGGCGCGTGATGAAGAGCCCGAGGAAGAACGCGAATACGGTGGCGAGCACCGCCGAGCTCGCGATGGAGCGCGACGCGCTCGCCTGAGCCGCTGCGCCATCGCTGGAAAGCGCCTTGGCTTCGTCGGTCTGGAGCTTGAAGAGGGCGTCGAGTGCCGCGAGCGCTTGCTTGGTCGTGGGTGAGCGCCGCTCGATCCCCTCCCACGCGGCCTTCGAGTCACCGGCGTGAATGTTTCGCCAGATCTCGTCGTCGATACCCTTCCACGTCCGGAACGCTTCGGTGAAGTCGTCCCACGCCTTGCCCTCCGCGGAGCTTCGATCGAGCTTCTCGAAGCCAGCCACGGCGGCGGTCAGCTTCTGGAGCGCCGCCTCGCGGCTGCTCACCGCCGCCTGCATCTGCACCGGACTCTTCATCAGAAGCGACGATTCGCCCTTGTGGGTCGCGTAGAGCGTTTGACTGAAGCTGAAGCGGATGGCGCCCAGCGCGTCCAGGGTCGGGACCAGCTCCCCGGTCGCGCCGTCGAGGAGGTGCGTGACACCCCCGATGGCCGAGTGGGCCATCACGCCGACCACCGTGGCTGACAGCGAGACGGCGATGAAACCGGCGAGAAGCTTGACCTTGATCGATTGGAGACGCATTGACGAAAAGTTCCTGTGGTGGTGGGGCTCGGAATCAGGGACCGGTGATTGCCGGCGCGGCGAGCTCGTTCAACGGACGCTGCTCTTCGGGAGTGAGAACGCGATCGATGTCGAGCAAGAAGATCACGCGCTTCTCGGCCTTTCCGACGCCGAGAATGAAGGAGGAGGCAAGCTGACCCTGGAGGTTCGGCGGCGGCTCGATGTCGTCCGAGCCGATGGCGCGGACCTCGAGCACCTCGTCCACCAGGATACCCATCGTGAGCCCGCCGCTCGCATGACCGAGCTGGACGACGATGATCACCGTCTGGCTCGTGGGGTCCGTGGCTTGCATCTCGAATTTCAGGCGCAGGTCGACGACGGGAATCACCTTGCCGCGCAGGTTGATGACGCCGCGCACGTGGGCCGGAGCACGCGGAATGCGCGTGATCTCCATGAAGCCGATGAGCTCGCGCACTTTCAGGATTTCGAGGCCGTACTCCTCGCTGGCGAGCCGGAACGTCATGTATTTGCCGGCAAGGCCGCTGCCCGTGCCGAGCAGCGTGGTCTCGGTACCGATCGACATCTCCTACCTCCAACCTTCGGCGACCGAAGCCGCGCGTGGCGTCGAGTCATCCTTTGCGGCTGCCTCGCTGGAGCGCGGGGCGAGCAAGACCAAGAGGGCACGCGTGGAGCCCAAAACGATGTCCGCCGCCTGCAGCTCCGTCTCGGGGCAGGCGAGCACGCTGCCGTCCACGAATAGCGGCAGTCCGATGCTCAGCGGGTCTCCGCGAAGCTCGGCGGAAAGAGCGCGAGCCGCCGCCGTCACGAGCGCGCAGGCCCCCCGGACCACCTCGTCGCGCGCCGGGGCCTCGTGTGACTCGGTGACACGAGTCAACGATTGCCAACCGATGATGTCCGACAGGAGCCCGACCTGGAGGGCCCGCTCGCTGCTCGTGAGGGCGATGTAGCCACCCAAAAGGCCGGGCGGGATCGACTCCCGGTAGGCAAGCACCCGACACGACAAGAACGCCTCGGGGCTAGAGGGGGAGGTCATTCCGGCGATAAGCGCACTCATGATCGAGGAAGGGACGGGCTTGCTCATGAACGGGGCGAGCGCGCGGGACAGCGAGCTCCACCCCCCCATGTGCAACGAGCGGGCCAACGACAAAGCCGCGAAAACGCACCGGGATCGCGCATTTTGCGTCCTGGGTCCGGGACGCCAGTCCGAGAATTGAGACAACCCTAAAGAGTGCTGGAACGTGACCGTTCGTCCGGCCCGAGGTCCCTCGTTGAAAGCGGTAGCATCGAAGCGCGTCGAGCCACTGCGCCTGCTTCGCAGGCGTGGCAGCTGGAGTGTCGAGTACACGCGCCTCGTGACCATTGACGAGCACATCCTGCGCCCGGAGCGCCAGCGAGCGCTCGCCACGCCCGACCTCCTGCGCTCGCTCGGCGAAAGCTGTCCGCCCAAGCGCATCGACGAGGCCGTGGCAATCATGCGCGAGTCCGATGACGGCTCCGAGCTCGCATTCGAGCTGCGCGACGACGGGTGGAGAGAAGCACCTACATCGACCCCGTCGCAACCACCTCTCGCCCAGACGGAGCTCCGCGCCATGCTCGCGGACACGAAGGCGCAGCTCGCGGTGATGCGCGGGCTCTACGACGCGCTGCTGAAGCGTGTCGTCGCGCTCGAGAGCTCGAATGCGCAGGCGCAACGTAGCCTTCCGCCACGCATGGTGAGCCGCGTGCCTTCGCGCAAATCCATGCTGAATTCGCTGCGGAACGGGCCGCGCATCGAAGAAGCCCCGGCGCCGCCCCAGTTCGCCGCGGCACCGCGCGTCGCGGAGCGGGCCAGCGTCGACGCGCCCCGCCCCGCCGCGCCCGAGCCCGCTCCACCACCGCCGGCGGAGGCAAGCCTGGCTCCCCCTGCTCCTGCGCCGGACGCGACGCTCGCTTCGCCGGGTGCTGCGTCGCTCTCGACGCCGAGCTCCGACGACGTCGTCGGCTGCCTTCAGATGCTGGCAGCCGACGTGGCCGTCACCAAGGTGCGGGCCAATCCACCGACCGATCATGGCGATTTCTACGTCGCGCTTTTGAGCGACGACACCGGCGAGCCCAGCGCGGCGTTGCTCTTCAATCAGCGCGCCGCGGCCGAGCTCGGCGCCGGCATCCTGAGTGCGAGCGTCGCCGAGCGCGACGAGCAAGCCCTGAACGGACTCTCGAGCGATAGCCTCGACGGGCTGAACGAGGTCGCCAACAACCTCACGGGCCTCGTGAATCGGACGAACCCGAAGCGCCTCGTGAAGCTCGGTGCGCTCGAGCGAGCACCAGTGAGCGCGCCTGCGTGGCTCACGAATCCGGCGAAGAAGCAGGCGTACTCGTTGCGAGAGAACGGCGCGTTGTACTTGTTGGTTCGCTGAGAAAACCCCGGGGATCGGGGGGGCAGAGGTCTCGCCCGCGCGTGTAGTCGCCTGTACATCGCACCGGCGGGCGCAAGCCCGCCAGCGACGCGCCAGTGGTCTTGGAGGAACAGATCGACTGGCTCAGCACCGGTCACGACCCAACACGACGAACCGGCGAGGCCGGCACATGCTGCCTAACCGAGCACCGGAGTCGCGAGGCATCACCCGTTGCGTCTCCCCCTTCAGCGGCCGAAGCCGGTTCCAGACTCGTCCGAGATTCTGGACGGAAAATCCGAGTTTCAGGATCTAGTTGCAGCAAGTGACTATGTGCGTGTGACAATGATGTCCGAGTGATTTCGATTTTGAACGTCGATCTCTAAAGCAGGCGCGCGACGCAACCGTTGGGACGCCTGA
>DATMCL010000189.1:0-3360 GCA_035558375.1 Polyangiaceae bacterium | reverse complement strand
GGCGGCAGCAGCGGCGCGCGCGCAGGCCAAGGCGGCAGCGCTGGCACGAGCGCGCCCAACGGCGGTACGGGCATGAGCGCCTCGGGCACGGCAGGCAACGCCGCGGCGGCGAGCGGTGGAGTCGCGGGTAGCGCGATGCCGCCGGGTGGAGGCGGCTCCGGTGCGGCCGGAAGCGGATTTGGCGGCACGTCGAGCAGCGGTGGCGCAGGGAACGGCGGTGGCTCAGCGAGCGGCGGCACGGGCGCGGGCGGCGCGCCCGCCGCGGGAGCGAACAACACGGGCGGCATGAGTGGCGGCGCTGGCGGAACGAGCGCGGGCATGGGCGGCAAGGCGGGCGCCGGCGGCGCAGCCGGCAAAGCGGGCAGTGGCGGAGCGAGCAGCGGCTCGTGCGATGTGCCGCCGGAGCCGAGCCCGCTCGTCGGCTGGGCTTCCGTGTCGGGTGGCGGGGTGACTACGACGACGGGCGGCGGTAACGCGACGCCCACCACGGTCACGACGCTCAGCCAATTCCAGAGCGCGGTCGGAGGCTCGACTGCCGCCGTCGTCTACGTGAAGGGCGAGCTCGCCGCGGGCAAGACGACGGTCGGCTCGAACAAGACGATCGTGGGTCTGTGCGGCGCGGAGATCCACGGGCACCTCGAGATCAGCGGCTCGACGAACGTGATCGTGCGAAACATCGCGATCGTCGGTTACGGCGCCGGCGATTGCTCGCTCGATCCCGACTACGACTCGGGAACCGGCTGCTCCTCGGGCAACGACGCCATCTCGGTGCAGAAGAACGCGCACCACATCTGGTTCGATCACTGCGACATCTCGGACGGCACCGACGGCAACCTCGACATCACGAACGCCGCCAACTACGTGACCGTCTCCTGGACGAAGTTCCACTACAGCGCGCGCACCGACAACGAGGGCGACGACTCCACGGGCGCCGCCGGGCACCGCTACTCGAACCTGATCGGCGGCACCGACAGCCCGTCGAGCTACGACGACGCGAACGCCCTGAACGTCACCTGGCACCACAATTGGTGGGCCGATCGCGTCGTGGAGCGGCAACCGCGCGTTCGCTTCGGCAAAAATCACCTCTTCAACAATCTCTGGAACGCTTCCGGCAACAACTACTGCGTGCGCGCGGGCAAGCAGGCGCGCATCCTGATCGAGCAGAGCGTCTTCAGCGGCATCAAGGACGCGCACGAGTTCAACAGCGACACCGACCAGGGCACCGCCAACATCATCGCCGGCAGCGACAACACCTACACGAGCACGAGCGGCGTGAAGGAAACCGGCGGCGGCGGCCCCGCCATCGGCACCCTGCCCTACTCGTACACCGCCGACGCTGCGAGCTCGGTCTCCGCCGCGGTGCAGAGCGGCGCCGGCCCCCACTAGCGGGCAGTGACGTCGGGGCCGCGTCTCGCTAGCGTTTGTAGACGAGGTTTTTCGCGAAAATCAGCGCGTGCATCTGATGCTGCGTCACGTCGATGCGGAGGGCGGGCTCGCGCGCTTCGTTCTGGACGCCGCCGATGGCCAAGCGCTCGTCCGGTGAGACCTTACGCGTATAGCTCGACGCGAGCGGGCCGCCGACTTGCCACGAGAGAAGGCGGCCGAGACCGAGATCGATCACGCAGGCGAGCTTCTCGGCACGCGGATCGCGCTTCTTCGAGGCGTAGTCGTATGCGGGGATGATGCCCTCGTACGCGTAGCCCGTGTTGCGCTGGCGCGTCAGGGTCTTGTGCACGTCGATCTGCCAGTCGGCGAGCTCGAGCAGGTACTCGCCGTAGGGCGCCGTCTCGGGCCAGCCGCTCGACACGAGCTCGTAAAATGCCATCGAGCTCCACTGGTAGTAGCCCTTCGTCGTGTCGGAATCCGCGTCCCGGTCGAGCGCTTCCACCACGTTCAAGCGATGCCCGGCGTCAGCCGTGCGCATGATGAGCGGCAAGAGCTCGGAGTGGCCAGCGAAACGCGCGGCCTTCACGAGGGTGAGCAATGCCTCTCCGTCGGAGTACGGTGACGGCGCGCCGCTCGCGACGCACGTGTGGGGGTCGTAGTTGCCGAACCACAATCCGTCCGGATTGACCGACGCCGCGAGCATCGCGAGGTACTCGCTGAGGCGCGACTGGTGCAACGCGCGGCGGTCCGGGGGCAGCTCCTTCGCCGCTCCGAGGTACTCGATGTACGTGAGCGCGATCAGCGCGACGGTGCCGATGCCGGGACTCGACTTGCCGGGATACGCGACGCAGCGCGCGCCAGACGCCGTTCGCACGGAATGCTTGTCGAAATACGCGAGACCCTTCTCGACCGCGGCGCCGAGCTCGGCCGCCGGTCGATCCTGATAGAGCAGTGCGAGTCCCCAGAGCGCGCCAGCCTGCCGAACTTCGTTGTCGTCGTCCGTGTACTCTTTCTCGCGCCAGTCGTATTCGTAGTCGAAATTCCCTGCCGGCTTCTGGTGCACGAGCATGAAGCGCGTACCAAGCTCGAGGGAGCGCTCGATTGCGGCGCGCGTGAGCTCCTTGTTGCAACGGCCGGAAAAGGGCGACTCGGTGAGAAGGCGGAAGGTGGTGTGATCGCCCCACAGCCACCATGCCATCGTGCCCACCGTGAGCACGATCGCACCGGCGATCACCGTGACTAATCGGCCGCGGGTGAGGCGCAAAGGTCGAGTCTTCGGCTCGGACACGAGGCGCACGATAGCCCGAGGGCGAACCGTCGTGTATTCTCTCCGTGCTTTGCCGTATCGCTCCGTCCCTGGGGTTACCAAAGTGCGCACGCGACGCTGGGCCGTCGCGCTCGGCCTTGCGCTCGCGCTACCGGCCGTTCAAAGCCGAACGGCGCGCGCCCAGGCCGACGGCTGCGACATCGACTGCAATAACGGCTACTGCTGCCCGACCGAATACCCCTACTGCTGCCCGGACAACCTGTGCTCGACGGATAGCTCGTGCGGGAGCGTCGATTGTGTCTACGACTGCGGCGACTTCTGCTGTCCCGACGGCTTTCCGTACTGCTGCCCCGATCAGCAGTGCTCGTCGAACGGCGAATGCGCCGGGGGAACGGGCGGCACCGGGGGAACGGGTGGCACCGGCGGAACGGGCGGCGTATCGAGCTGCGACGTTGATTGCGACACGTTTTGCTGTCCGATCACGTATCCGTACTGCTGTCCCGCCGACACGACCTGCTCGTCGAACGGCGCGTGTCTCGGCGTGAGCGGCAGCGGCGGAACGGGTGGCACCGATTGCGCCTATGACTGCGGTAACGGCTATTGCTGTCCGAGCGGCTACCCGTACTGCTGCCCCGACTTCACCTGTTCCACGATCAACAGCTGCAGCAACATCGGCGGCGGTGGCGGCACCGGTGGCACCGTCGGCA
>DATMCL010000188.1:0-14546 GCA_035558375.1 Polyangiaceae bacterium | reverse complement strand
CAATCGTTTTGAAGCGCGAGGGCGTGTCGTGGCAGCAGGGTCACGACGAACTCGTCCGTCTCGCCACCGAGCGGGCGGGGTTGGACTTCGAGGAAGGGGTCGCGCTGCTCCGAGCCCACCGCGCGGGAGTGCACGTGCGGTTTGGCTACGCGTCGTTCAACGAATACACCGAGCGCATCTTCGGCTACGGGCCACGTCTCACTCAGGAGAAGCTCCGTGTTGCTGAAGCGCTCGAAGGGCTGCCCGAAACCGCCCGTGGTCTCCAAACGGGTGCTATCAGCTTTTCGCATACACGCGAGCTCACGCGCGTCGCGACGCCTTCCACCGAAAGGGAATGGCTCTACGCGGCCCGAGGGCGGACCGTGCGTGAAGTCGAGCAGCTAGTCTCCGGCCATCGCCCAGGAAGCCTGCCCGACGACGTTCCGGATTCGCGGCTCAAGAAGCATGTGCTCCGCCTCGAGCTGTCGGGCGAGGTCTTCGCGACGTTTCGCGAAGCGATGGCGAAAATCCGCCGGGACGCGGGGGAGTCTATCGACGAGGAGGCAGCCATCCTGCTCCTCTGCCGTCAGGCGCTCGACGGGAACCGGGAACCGGGGCGCTCGAGCTATCAAATCGCGCTCACGGTTTGCGAGAGCTGCCGCCGGGCAACGCAACAAGGTCGCGGCGAAGCCATCGAGGTCGGTCCCGAAGTCGTCGAGCTGGCGGAGTGCGACGGGCAGCACATCGGACACGTTGACGCACACGTGGGCGTCCGCGGCCACGGCAATGTTCGCGACCACGTGAATGCAGAGTCCGTCCGAGCAACCCAGACCATCCCGCCGGCAACCCGGCGCGCGGTCCTGCGCCGGGACGGCGGGAAATGTCGCGTCCCCGGCTGCCGGCACGCGGTCTTTGTCGAGCCGCATCACATCGGGCTTCGGTCCGAAGGTGGCGCTCACAATTCCGAAAATCTCCTCACGCTTTGCGCAGCCCATCACCGCGCCGTTCATCAAGGCAGGCTCATCATCACGGGCACGGCTTCCTCGGCGCGTTTCGCCCACGCGGACGGCACGCCCTACGGCGGCGTCGTCACCCCGGCCGCCGCTGATGTCCGAGCGAAAGCCTTTCAGGCGCTCCGGGGCCTGGGCTTCCGCGAGGGCGACGCCAAGCGCGCTCTTGCAAAGATCCCGAATGCCGTCTCCTCCATCGAGCAGGTCATTCGACAAGCGCTCCGCAAGCTCGGTCCCCAGTAATGCTAGGCACTACCGCTCGGGCAGCGGGGCGGTTATTGACGGTGCGCGACGTTGTCGTCTTTCACGAGCGCATAGCCCCGATGCCGAGCACCGCGCCGCTCGACCAGCTCATCCGTCGTCATGACGCGCTCGCGGCGTGGCTCGCCTCGAGTTAGGGTTTCCAGGCTCACTGCGTGGCGTAGTCGATCCACCCGAGCAACTTCGCCGTCGCGACTGCCGCTGCCGCCTCACGCGGGCTCGGCCCTGGGCCTTCGCCCGAGCGCGAGAGGCGCTCGAGAATGACGGGCATCGACATGCGCTCCGGCGCGAAGCGCGCGACGGCGATGAGCGAGGCGGGAGCGCGTCCGATCTCTTTGGGCTGGTTCGTCGCGTCGTGGCGCGGGCCCGGCACGACGCGCGTGCTGTCCATGGGCAGGGAGCGCTTGGGATCGCCGTCGTTCGCGAGAATGAGGCCCGCCATGATCGCGCTCGAGAGGTCGAGCTCGAGCGGGAACTCGACGTGCGTCGGCTGCGTGCCGCGATAGAACGACGCGAGGCCGTCCTTCCACGTGCAGAGCGCGGCGACGCGGTCGCGTCCCTGATCGCGGATCGCGCGGAAGACGTCGACGGCGTCCACGAGACCGAGCGCCACCAGCGTGTCGCCGAGGCGCCCGCCGTGCTGGCCGAGCGCGCTCAGCGCCTTCTCGAGATCCTCGCGCGAGAGGCTGCCGCGCCGGACCAGGTACTCGCCGAGGAGCTCGTTGCGCTCCGACGAGGCGACGTGGTGCAGCTTGCCGTTGTCGAGGTACATTTCCTTGCGCGTACCGCGGCCGTTGCCGCCGCGCAGCACGAAGAGCGCGCCGGATTCCGCCCTGCTGCGGAGTAGCGCCAGCGCCTCGAGCATCGACTGATCGGAGAGCACGAATTGGTAGTCGGGAGCGCCGGGACCCGACACTCGCCCCGTGACCGCGGTGGTGGACGGCAGCACGTGCCGCGCGAGCTCCTCCACGTCGGCGATGCGCCGGAAGTCGCCGCCCATGAGCGAGACCTCGTCTTGGCCGTGGAGCTCGCCCGTGGCTATGAGCTCGACCAGGTGGGCGAAGGTCATCTCCTCCGGGATGCCGCCGCCGCGGCGAACGCGCGGCAGGACCTCGATCGTGGGCGGCGCGGGCGAAGGACGCCGCGCGGGCTTGGTCGCCTTGAGCTCCGGTACCGAGCTCGACGCGCGCACCGCTTGGATGTTCTGCGACGACGAGCGGATCTTGTGCTCGAGCTTGCGGGCGAGCTCGCGTTGGTCCTGCGCCCAACGCACCCACTCCGCGAGATCCTTGATGACGTCCGCGAGCGGCGCCGTCTGGAACGGCTCGAGCGCGGCGCCGAGCTCGGCCGCCGACTGAAAGCGCTGGTTCGGATCCTGGTGCAGCCCGTGCTCGCAGAGCTCGAACAGCCCCGGCGGCAGCCGGTGCGCTTCGCGGCGCAGGGGATCGATGTTCCCGTCGCGGATCGCGAGCAAGACGGCGAGCTGGCCGCCGCCCGGGAACACGCGCTCGCCGATCAGGAGCTCGCCCAAAATCGCGACCAATGCGAAGAGATCCGCGCGATGGTCGAACTCCTCGCCCGAGACCTGCTCGGGCGCGAGGTAGCCGAATTTGCCTTTGAGGCCGCCGAGCGTGGAGCGCGCTTCCTCCTCCACGCGGGCGATGCCGAAATCGCCGAGCTTGGCGTCGCCCTTCACGGACAAGTACACGTTCGATGGCGTCACGTCGCGGTGCACGATGCGCAGCGGGCGCCCGTTGTCGTCGACGGCCGCGTGCACGGCTTCGAGGGCCGAGGCGATCTGGCGCGCGACGTAGATGCTGATCTGGATCGGCAAGTCGCGGTCGTCCGCGTCGAGCCGGCGCAGCATGCGGTAGAGGTCGAGCCCCTCGACGTATTCCATCGCGAGGTAGGGCTCGCCTTTGACGATTCCGGCGCCGTACACCGCCACCACGTTGGGGTGCCGGACGCGGCGATGCAGATCCGCCTCACGCTCGAGCAGCTCGTAGCGGGTGCTTTCGCCCGCCGTCGGGAGCAGTCGCTTCACCACGAGATGCGGCGCAGGCGCGATGCCCATCTTGGGGTGCGCGAGGAACACCTCGGCCGTACCGCCAACGGCGAGCCGCCGTTCGAGCACGAATGGGCCGAATGCGGTGGGCCCCTTGAGCCTCGGCTCCCGTGGGTCGAGTGCCACTTCGATGATTATGGGCTGAGTCGTGCGGCGGGCACAATCTCGCGGCCGGGTGCGCCCCGCGGCCGGCCGAGCGGCGGTACGAACGTGCTATGCGTCCCGAGCGAATGCCCCGCAAATCCTGGGCCCTCACGCTCGCCGGGTTCTCCCTGATCGTGCTCCTGCTCGGCGGGGGGTGCCGCTGCTCGCGCACACCTCAACCTACCTCGGCGACCGGCCCGGCCCCTTCAGTGAGGCTGTACCTCTTCTCGAGCGTCGCAGGGGCGCTCGAGCCGTGCGGCTGCGTGAAGGACATGCTCGGGGGCGTCGACCATTTTGCGGCGCTGCTCGCTCGCGACCCGACGAAGGCGCGGGTGGTGCTCGGCGCGGGGCCGCTGCTGTTCCGCGACCCGACGCTCGAGCCGAAAGAGCGCGACCAGAACGTGCTCAAGGCGCGCGCGCTCGGCGAGGTGATGGGCGGGCTCGGGCTCGTGGGCTGGGCGCCGGCGGCGAACGACTGGGCCGGCGGCGCGGAGCTGCTCAGCGAGGTGACGAAGGATCACCTCGAGCTCTTCGCGTCGAACCTGGGGGATGCCTACTCCAAGGGGCGCGTGCTCGATGTCGGCGGAGAGCGGGTGGGCATCGTCGGCGTCAGCACGCCGGCTGGTGGCGTCGTGGCGTCGGTCACCGACCCGCGCGCAGCGCTCGCCGCGGGCGCGGACTGGCTCACCTCACAAGGAGCTCGCATTCGCGTCGCGCTCGTTGCCATGCCGCGTGGCGAGGCGCTCCGGCTGGCGGAAGCGGTCCCGAGCTTCCACGTGATGCTGATCGGGAAATCGATCGACAAGGGTGAGGTCAACGATCCGCCGACGCCACCGTTGCGCGTCGGGCAGACGCTGGTGGTCGAGGCGCCGAACCACTTGCAGTCGGTGGCCGTCGTCGATCTGTTCGTGAAGGGGGGGAGCTACTCGTTCGCCGACGGGTCGGGCATCGAGATCGAGGAGCGCCGCGCGAGGCTCGCCGGACGGCGTCGCGATCTCGAGACGGCGCTCGCGCGTTCGGGCATCTCGGAGGACGATCGCGCGGCGCGCCGGCGCGATCTCGAGGCACTCGACGCCGAGATCGCCGGACTGAAGCGGCCCGAGTCTCTGCCGGCGGCGAGCGCTTTCCGCTACGAGCTCGTCGAGGTGCGCGACAAGCTCGGCAGCGAGCCGCAGAGCCAAGCGCGGCTTGCCGCGTACTACCAGGCGGTGAACGCCCACAATCGCGAGGCGTTCAAGGACGTGCTGCCGCCGCCCGTGCCCGCCGGCCAGAGCAGCTACGTCGGTGCCGACGCTTGCACCAGCTGCCATCAGTCCGAGCGCGCGTTCTGGGACAAGACCCCACACCGCGGCGCGTACGAGACGCTCGCCAAGCAGAGTAAAGAATTCAACCTAGAGTGTGTGGGTTGTCACGTCACCGGCTACGAAGCGCCTGGCGGGAGCACGGTGGCGCACGTCGATGGGCTCAAGTCGGTTCAGTGCGAGGTGTGCCACGGCCCGGGCTCGCGCCACATCGGTAATCCGGCGGACGCGAAGCTCATCAGCGTGCCCGAGCGCTCGCTCTGCGCCGCCAAATGCCACCACGTGCCGCACGTGCACGCCGACTGGAGCGTCGATCTGGCGTGGCCCGTGATCGTCGGTAAGGGGCACGAGCGCAAGCGTTGACGAGGTTTCGCACGAGTGCCCGAGACCGAGCGAGTGGTTGACGACGGATCTTTGTGCTTTCCCGTGTGATCGAAGCTAGAGTGATTTTCTCGGGAGGCTCGTGGTGGCACAAGCGACAAGAATTCGGCGACGGAAGCGCGTGGACGCGACGCCGTTTGCCGCACTGGCGTTTTCGGTGGCGATCGCCGGTGCGTGCGGCGGGCAATCGATCGTGGTCGAGGACGACGCTCAAGCGGGCGACTCGAGCAGCGGGAAGGGCGGCAGCTCGCAAAAGGGCGGCTCGTCGGGCAAGAGCAGCAAGGGCGGGACCGGTGGCGACGCGATCTCGACGGGCGGGTCCGGCGGCTCGGGCGGTAGCAGAGGCGGTACGGGCGGCAGCAGGGGCGGCTCCGGCGGCTCGGGCGGTACGACGGGTGGCAGCGCGGGACGCGGCGGCGTCGGCGGCGTGGGCGGAAGCGTCGCGGGCGTGGGAGCGATCCCGATCGGTGGACGCGCGGGCGCGGGAAGTGGTGGCGGCGGCGACGCCGGTGCGCCGATTGGCGGCTTCGGAGGCTTCGCTGGTTTGGCGGGGGCGCCCGTAGCCGGCTTCTCCGGTAACCCTTGTGGGTGTAACGACGGTAATCCGTGCACGGACGACATCTGCCTCGACCTCGGCAACTGCGTCTATCGCTACAACTCCGCGGCATGCGACGACGGCAACGCGTGCACATCGGGGGACTTTTGCTTGGCCGGCACCTGCAGTCCGGGCATGACCATCAGTTGCGAGGATGGCAACGACTGCACGCTCGACAACTGCGATCCGAAGGGTGGCTGCATGCACCAGCAGGCGGGCACGGGGAGCGACGCGACGGAGCGCAAGATCCCCGATAGCGAGATGGACTGCGGTCCGCCTTCGCGATCCGCCGCCTCCACCGTGACGCTCGAAGACGAAGGCAACGTTTCGAGCCTGACCGTGGCGGTCACGCTCGAGCACAGCTGGGGCGGAGACCTCACGCTCGTCCTCGCGCACGACGGCGTCAGCGTGACTCTGTTCGATCAGTTTCCCGGCGACGGAAGCCTGGCGGCGAATTTCAGCGGTACGTACGTGTTCGCTGGTTCGGGCGACGTTTTCACGAAGCTCGACACCGATACGACCATTCCAGTGGGGACCTACCAGTCGCTGAACCCCCTCACGCCGTTTGCGGGCCATCCGTCGGCGGGCGATTGGACGCTCACCGTGTCCGATGGCTGCCACGGCGACAAGGGAACGCTGGAGGGCTTCGTGCTCAACGTCTCCTCGACCTGCACGGGGGCGGCGACCTGCAGCGGCACCTGTATCGCCGGTGCGTGCATGTGTCTCATCCCCCCGTGAGAAAGGTTCCCGCGCGGCCTCGGCGGCGAGGATTCAGTGTGCGCGCGCCGCGAGCGCGATCAGGCACTGATAGGCGGCGTATTTGTAGCTGTCGGCGAGCGTCGGGTAGTTGAACACCATGTCGATGAAGAGATCGACCGTGCCCCCGAGCGCGACCGCGACCTGACCGATGTGCACGAGCTCGCTAGCGCGCTCGCCGATCACGTGGACGCCGATGAGCTTGCGGCTCGTGGCATCGACGATGAGCTTGGTGACGCCTTGGAGATCGCCCGTGATTTTCCCGCGCGGATTGTCGCGGAAGAGGGCGCGGCCGATCGCGTAGTCGATGCCCTTCTCCTTGCACGACTCCTCGGTCTCCCCGTAGGAGGAGACTTCCGGGATCGTGTAGATGCCGTACGGCATCAGCGGCGCGACCTGCTGCTTGTAGGTGAAGCCGAAGGCGTTGCAGACGGCGACGCGCCCCTGTTCCATCGAGACCGAGGCGAGCGCCGGAAAGCCGATGATGTCGCCGGCGGCGAGCACGTGCGGAACGTTCGTGCGGAAATGCTCGTCGACCGGCAGGTACCCGCGCTTGTCGACGTTCACGCCCGCGTGCTCGAGGCCGAGATCGGCCGAGCAACCCGAGCGACCCGCGGCGTAGAGCAGCTGCTCGGCCGCGAGCGTGCGGCCGCCGTCGAGCGTCGCCTCGATGTGGTCGCCGGCGCGGCGTGCTCCCGTCCATTTCTCGTTCTGCACGAGCTCGATGCCCATTTGGGTCATTGCTTCCTTGAGCCGACCGATGATCTCGAGGTCGAGAAACGGCAGGATCTCCGGGCGCGCGTCGACGAGCGTGATCTTGGAGCCGAGCGCCGCGAACATGCAGGCGTACTCGCAGCCGATCACGCCGGCACCGAGGATGATCATCGATTTCGGCAGCGAGTCGATGGTGAGGATCTCGTCGCTGTCGTGGATGCACGGGTCGGAGAAGTCCATGTCCGTGGGGCGGAACGGCTTCGAGCCCGTCGCGATCAGGATGAACTCGCCGCGCACCTTGCGCTCCCCGTCGGCGGTCGTGATCGACACGTGGTGCTCGTCGACCAGCCGGCCGCGGCCGCGCGCGTACTCGATGTGGTGGCGGTCGAAGTTGTTGCGAAATGCGCGGGATTCGGCGGCAGCGATCTCGTTCTTGCGCGACATCAAGTGCTGGAGCGTCGCCGTCGGATCGAGCTCGACCGCGACGCCGTAGAGCGCGCGCGTGCGGTAACCCGAGAGATAGAGCGCCGTCTCGCGCAGTGTCTTGCTCGGCAGCGTGCCCGTGTGGACGGCGGCGCCGCCGGGATCGGGCGCGCTTTCGATGACGAGCACCTTCTTGCGGAAGAAGGCGGCTTGGGCCGCCGCCTTCTCGCCCGCGGGGCCTGCCCCGATGACCACGAGATCGAAAGAGGACGCGTCCGCCATGCCCCGGGGACGTTATCCGGTTCGGGAAAGCGGGTCGAGGGCGCGAAAATAGCGAGGCAAGTGGCCGATCTCGGCTCGCTTCTGCGTGAGGGTTGCGGGCGCCGGCACGAAGAGCCAAGGCGCGCCGCGGGAGCCGGGTCGAAGCATGCGGAGGTCAGTCATGAAGAGATTCGTCGTGTCGCTCGCCGCGCTTTCGCTGCTCGTTTTCGCGGAAGCCAGCGCGTCGGCGCAGATCACGCAGGAGAAGGGGACGAAGACGCAGCAGAATTCCGCGCCGGCGCCGGATTTCCGGGTGACGAACGAGCAGAACGGAAACTATGCCGTCGAATTCGAGAAGGAAGCGATCGACGCGACGCTCAACGACGGAACGATCCCGCGCATCCGCGTGCATCCGGTGAAAGGCTTCGGGCAGCTCGCCCGCCCGCGCCTGCATTTCGTGCCCGAGCTCTTGAAGAGCGTCGAGATCATGTGACGCCGCGCGGGCGCTAGCGAACGACCGTCTCGAGGAACTTGCCGCGGCGGTAGCTCGCGGCGTGAACGAGCGCGAAGGCGACGTAGGTGCACGCGACCACGACGCACAGGCTTTCGAAGCGGGCTCCCGGCTGGAGCGTCACGAGTAGGCTCGCCGGAAGCTGGATCAGGAGCACCACCGACGTGTCGAGGATGAGCACGCGGCGCGTCGCCCCCGCGCCCTGCATCGCGGCGCCGAGCACGATGCCGATGCCGAGCCCGAGGTACGAAAGGCCCACCCAGCGGAAATAGGTGAGCGCCGTGCGCACGACGCCCGGCTCGTGATCGAACCAGCCGACGAGCTCCGCCCCGTGGCGCAGGTAGAAGAGCGCGAGCAAGCCCATCATCACGGCGTTGTAAGTCGCGGCGAAGTACCCGGCGCGCTTCGCTCGCCCGGGGTTGTTCGCGCCGAGGTTCACGCCCACGAACGTCTGCGCGGCGCTGCCCCAGCCGAGGCCCACGAAGAACGCCATCGTCTCGAGCCGGAACACGATGCCGAGGGCGGTCGTCGCCGATTGGTCCGTCTCCGTCGTGAAGGTGCGCGCCACGAGCGAGTGCACGAGCAGCATCGCCGAGATGCGTACGACGAGCTGCGTGCTCGACGGCCACCCGAGCTCCGCGATGCGCCGCAACATGGCGCGATCGGGAGCGGGCCGTGCGCTCCAGCGAAAGAGCCCGAAGCGCGCGACGAGGAGCCACACGGTAGGCCCGAGCGTGACGAGGCGCGCGATCAGCGTCGCCCAGGCCGCACCGAGCAGCTCGAGCCGCGGGATCCCGAGCGCGCGCGCGAGGGGCGGGCCCCAGGCGAAGACGGCGGGCGCGTCACCGGGCCCGTACACCATCAAGACGGCGAGCACGAGGTTCAGCACGTTCGCGCCGATGAGCAGCGCGACCGGCGTCTTGCTGCTGCCGAGGGCACGCGCGACGCTCGTCAGGTGGAGCAACAGGTAGATGCTGAAGCTCCCGCCCATCATCACGCGCAGGTAGCTCGTGCCGAGCGTGGCGACCTTGCCCTTCGCGCCGATCACGTCGTGGACGAGCGTCCCGGCGCCGAGGAGCCCGGCGACGCCGAACACGATCGACAGGCCGAGCACGATGAAGAGCGATTGCCAGGCCACCTGCTCGACGCCCTGCCGATCGCCCGCGCCGTGGCGCCGGCTCAAGAGCGCCGTCGTCGCGACGGTGAGCCCGTAACTCACGATCGTGCCGAGTGCCGTCAGCTGGTCGCAGATGCCGATCGCGCCGAGCGCGGGGCCCGCGACGCTCGGCTCGAGGCGCCCGATGACGTACGCGTCCACCAGGTTGAACACCGTCTGCAGGCCCATGCCGAGCGCGATGGGCGTGCCGAAGCGCAGAACCTCGAGCCCGAGCGGCCCTTGGATCAAGCGCTGGTCGGCCTTCTCGCTGCTGGTCGGGCGTTCGCTCGGCATGGAGAGGAGGCGCCCCCGCTAGTCTTCCGCCGGCGTGGCCGTTCGGAGCGGCCCGATTTCGTCGCGCGCGCGCTCGAAGCAGCCGTGCGGCATCTTGCTGCGCTTGCGGACGAGCGCGGTGCGCGCGACGAAGCGCGCCGTCACGGGGTCGTGGTAGCCGCTCGGGCGCGGCTCGTCGTCGCGCGCAGGGTAATGGGAGGCGATGCGAGCCATGAAGAGCTCACGCACGTATTTGCCGACCAAGGACGCCAGCATCACGAGCGGATCGCTCGCGTCCGCGTCGCGCACGAAGCTGAGCTCGCCCACGCCCGGAAAGCGATAGCTGCTCTTCGCCTGGCCTTCCTCGAGGATGTTGTGGAGCCAGCCGCCGAGCGGGCCGAAGAAGCGCGAGTACTCCGCCATGCCGCCGACCTTGCCGCACACGGCGCGCACGTCGGCGCCGGCCGTCTTGCGGAGCGCGAGCACGAGCGACTCCATCGCGTGCAGATCGGAGACGAAGCGATTGCGCCCGGCGCGGCGCGCGCGATTCAGCGCGTCGGTGCACACGACGCTGCTCTTCACCGCGATGATTTCGACGCCCTTCGCGCGCAGGAGGCCGCGATGGCGGGCCACGCGACGGAGCAGCACGGCCGGCGCCTCGAACGCCTCGCGCTCGGCGTTCCAGCATTGCGCCGAGGCGTGCTCGGGGCACGGCTTCTTGAGCGCCGTCACGCCTTCGAGCGACAGCCGCTCGAAGAGCTCGCCGGGCGTCGTCGCTTCCGGCATCACGAGCTCGCGCGCCCACGCCTCGCCGAGGCGTACGTCCGCGTGCGACACGAGGCGCTTCGAATCGTCGAGCGAGCTTCGGAGCGAGCGCGGCAACCGTCGCGAGAGCGCTCGCTCGCCGTCACCGTCGGTGCGCGCGAGCACTGCCGTCACGACGAGCGGCCCGAGCCGCGACCCGAGGCCGTTCTCGTCAACGCCGATGCGAAAAGGTGTGGCCACGAGCGGCGCCGATTCTATCAAGATCCGTGCGTCTTACGTCGGTCGCCGATCTGGTGTATGGACTAACGTGTATGGCCGAAAAAACCCATTTGGGACGTGACGTGTACGTGGCGCTGGCGGCGGTGGGGTGGGCCGACGGCAAGATGGAAGCTGATGAGGCCGACGCCATCGTGCGTGCCGCGCTCGAAGAGGGGCTCGAGCTCGAGGAGATCAAGGAGATCGAGGAGGCCACGAAGAATCCAATCGATCTCGGCGTCATCGATCGCAAGAATCTCTCGAAGGAAGATCGCCTGTACGTTTACGGGGTTGCCGGCTGGATTGCGCGCATGGACGGCGTCATCACCGACGCCGAAAAAGCGGCGCTCGCGAAGCTCGGCGAGGCGCTCAAGATCCCCGACCGCCCGCGCGAGATCGTCGACCGCATCGTCGAGGACGTCGCGCAAATGTCCGGCGACAATCGTCCCGCGGGATACGATCTCCACGCGCTGCGCACGATCATCGGCGAGCGCCTCGCGGCGGCCGAAGCGCGTCGCAACCAGGCGTAGTCGCCCCGCCGTCAGGCAATGCTTTTCAGCCTCTGCCGCACCGTGCGGAGAGGTGGCAAAAAAACGATCGCGCGAGGTCTCGACGGCGCGTCCGCCGGCCGTCAGGCGAGGAGCTCGGTCTTGGCGACGGGGTAGCCCTCCGGGCGCCGCACGGCGTACGAAAGGGCAAGGATTTCCACGAGAACGACGCGGTAGACGCTGTGCACGTCGTCCACGTCGATCTGCTCGGCGTGGGCCTCGAGCGTGGCGTCGATGTGCTCGTGCACGAACGAAAGGACGTGCGGCTGCTCCATCGCGACGACGTCGTCGGTGTCGAGCGATTCGGCAGGATCGGTGCGGCGCAGCTCTTCATCGAGGCTCAGGAGCTCGCCGGTCGCGCGGATCTGCTCTTCCGTCACGGCGTCGAGGTGCTGGCCCTGGGCGCGCTCGAACGCGAGCCACACCGTGAGGGCGAGGAAGTAGCCGAGCGCTAGCGCGGTCTCATCGAGCGGCTCACCGAGCACCTCGGCGAGGTGGGCGGCGAGGGCCGGCTGGGAGCGCTCGAAGCGTTCGAACGCCTCGTCGAGCTGTGCGCGGGCTTCCTCGTCGTCCTCGGCCAGGCTCTCTCTCACGCTCGTGAGGGCGTGAGCGGGAACGCTCGCGTACGCGGGGACGGGACGAATGGCCGTGCGTCGAACCCACAAGATGATCTGAACCTAGCACGCCCACCCGGCCTCAAAATGCCCCCGGCTGAGACGGCGCCGTCCTTTTTCCCAAAGACTTCGGCTATCGGCGTAGGCTCCGCCCCGAATTGGCTGAAATGCCTCAGGAAACCGCCCCCGACGCGCCGACCGACGCTCCGGCCGCGAACGACGTTTCGCGTGAAAAGCCGCGGCGTGTGCGCAGATGGATGCTCGCGATCGTGCCGCTCGTCGCGGTCGTGATTTTCGTGACGCCACCGTGGCTCGACGCGGGCGAAGCGGGGCCGAGCCGCACGCTGTCGGGGGTGACGCTCGGGCACGCGTCGATCGCGCATCTCGCGCACGAAGCGCTCGTCGCGACGGTGAGCGGACACGAAAAGGTGTTGATGGCCCATCGCCTCGCCGTGCGCGTCGCGGGCAAGCGCTTCGAGCTCGAGCCCGCGAAGCTCGGCGTTCACGTCGACGTCGAGCGTACGGCGCGTGCGGCGCTCGCCGTGGGGCGTGAAGGCGGGCTCTTTGCGCGTGCGGTCGATCACTTTCGGCGCGGGAGCACGCCGCGCGAGGTTTCCGTCGTGGGGACGCTCGAGCCGGCGGCGCTCGGCGCGGCGCTCGAGACGTGGGAAGCGGCGGCGCTCGCGGATCGTCCGTTCGCGGGCGGGCTCGAGGTCGCTGGGAGCTCGGTAAGGGAAATGCCCCCGAAAGGCGGGCGCCGCATCGAAACGGCCACGGCTTCGGCGCGCTTGCTCGCTCAGGCGCTCGCTGCGGAGCCGCGCGAGGTGGAGCTCACGCTCGTGAACGTTCCGGCGCCGTTACCCGCTGATGCGGCGGCGGGCGCTGCGGCGGAGGCGCGCGCCCTCGTGCAGGGTCCCGTCACGCTCGCTGCTGCCGAGCCTGCGCAAGGCGTGACGCTTGCCCCTGCCGAGCTCGGTCCGGTGCTCACGACCGAGCGCGATGGTGCGCACCTCAAGCTGGCTTTCGCCCCGGACAAGCTCGCCAAGCTCTTCGAGGTCGCCCGGGCGCGCATCGAGAAGGAGCCCGTGGACGCGAAATTCGAGGTGTCTCCGCTCGGGGCGATCAGCGTCGTTCCGAGCCGCCCCGGCTTGCGCATCGAGCTCGAGCGCGTGCCGGCGGCGCTGCTCGCCGCGGCCAAGAGCCCGACGCGAACGGCGGAGCTACCGCTCGTCCAGCAGCCGGAGCCCGCGCTCAGCACGGCGCAAGCCGAAGCGCTCGGCGTGAAGGGGCTCGTGAGCTCGTTCACGACGCGGCACCCGTGCTGCGAGAAGCGCGTCGCGAACATCCATCGCATCGCGGACTTGCTCGATGGGCAGGTGGTCTTGCCGGGTCAAACCGTGTCGGTCAACGCGCTCGTGGGGCCGCGCACGCTGAAGCGCGGCTTCGTTCCGGCGCCGACCATCGAGGAAGGCGAGATGGTCGACAGCATCGGCGGGGGGATCAGCCAGTTTGCCACCACGTTCTTCAACGCGCTCTTCCATGGCGGCTACGACATCATCGAGCGCCAGCCGCACACCTACTGGTTTCCTCGCTATCCGATGGGTCACGAGGCGACGCTGTCGTGGCCGAAGCCCGACATCATTTTCAAGAACGACACGCCGGCGGGCCTGCTCATCAAGACCGCCTACACGGACACGACCATCACCGTGAGGCTCTACGGTGACAACGGCGGCAGAAAAACGCGCGGAGAAGTGTCAGGTCGCCTGAACATCGTGCCAGCGCCCCTCGAAATTTTGCCGAACCCGAGCGTGCCGCCCGACAAGGAGAAGGTGAAGGAGCCCGGCAGCATCGGCTGGTCGGTGATCGTCTCGCGCATTGTCACGTTCGCCGACGGCACGAAGAAGGAAGAGAAGCGGCGCGTCACGTATAAGGCGCGCCCGCGTCGGATCGAGCTGCATCCGTGTCGCATCCCCGAGGGCGAGAAGGGCTATACGGGCGACCGCTGCCCCATCCCCGAGAGCACGGAGGCGACGCCGGAGGACGCACCGAGCGCCTCGCCGTAAAGTTTTCGACCTGAAGGATCCTTGGAGACAATTCCGGGAATCCTTGGGCAGACCCGCCCCGCAGGGGTTGCAGAGTCAGGTCGCTTAGCTAAGCTTTTGCCGTAGATTATCCTTTGTTGCTTTAGCCAAGCTGCCGTTTTTGTGCGCAAATCCCGCGCATAAAAGAGAGGAGGGATCTGGCGTAGCCACGCTAGAACCCGCCCCATGCCTTTTTCTTTGCGCCCCGACAAAAATTGTTCGAAGGAGTCCCGGTCCAAATGAGCCAGCCGTTTCGTCGCCCCTCACTCGCGCTCACCTCGGGTTTGATTGCCACGCTCGCAGTCGCGTGCGGCCATTCGAAGCGATTCGAGGACGCGTTCGAGACATCCAAAGTCAGTAACAGCGTGACCACTGGTGGCTCGGGCCCGGGCAACGGAGGCTCGACGAGCGGCAACGGCGGCTCGACGAGCGGGAACGGCGGCTCGACGAGCG
>DATMCL010000187.1:0-3352 GCA_035558375.1 Polyangiaceae bacterium | reverse complement strand
GCCATGCCGGCCGAGCCGCCCACTGGCCCACCACCCGCGGCGCCGCCGACCGATGCGCCGCCGGTGCTCGGCGTACCGCCGGCCCCGGTTCCTGCCGCGCCACCGGCGCTCATCCCCGAGCCAGCAGTCGCTCCCGCACCGCTTACCGCGCCCGTTGCGCCGGAGGAGCCGCCTGCAGAGTTCCCGCCCGTCGCTTGTCCGGAGCCGGCCGCACCACCACTCGCGCCCGTGCCCGCGCTGCCGCCCGTCGTGCCACCGTTGCCGCCCGAAGTCCCTGCGCCACTCTTGCCGCTGCTTCCGCCGACGGGATTCGACGTCGCACCGCCGGAACCTCCCGTCCCTTTCTCGTCAGGCGTGTCGGACGATCCGCACGCCGCGACCCAAAGCGAAAGCCCGACGGCCCAAGCAACCCCGCGCAGCTGTCTCATGCCTCCAACTATGCTCCACGCGCGAGGAACCGTCATAGCGAAACTGGCGCGCTCCAGGCTGGGGTTCGAGCACGGCGCGAAAGCTTTCGGCAGGGTGCCACGGCGAGGGTCGCCGCGGTCGAGCTTCCAACCCTAGTCGCGGTCGTAGGGCGGTGGCGCGCCGTACAGCGACGCCCGGTGCTCCGAATAGCCGAGCACGGTGTCCACGTGCTGCTCGCGCAGGAGCACGCCGTCCGCGGTCAGCTCCTGGAAGACGCCCTGCATCGAGTAGGTCACGAACAAGTTCCCGTTCGGCAGCTCCTTCAGGTCGCCGAACGCGAGCGAGTCCATGCCGCTCGAGTAGTCGAGAATCGAGCGCGTGAGACGCGTCGGAACGTCGTAGAGGAAGCCGACGACGTCCGAGCCCGCCGCTTTACCGCCGTCGACCAAGACCCACGCATGCCCGGCGCGCACGTCGTGACCGTACTGACCTTCCCACTCGAGGTTCTTGAACGTCGTGCCAAGACCGCCGAATACGGTGCGGAGGTCTCCTCCGGGGTACCCGACGACGCCAATCTGCTTGGTGCCGAGCATCGAGAACGAGAGCGCGCCGAGCTCCGGCACGTAGTTGACCTGGCTCGTCCGCGCGCCGTGCGAAGCCAGGATGTCGCGCGCGAAGTCCTTCGTCTGGTCGTAGAGCTCCGTCACCCCGCCCGTTGCGGGGTCGAGCTCGCGGAGCACGTCGGCACCGTCGCTCCCCTTCTGCTCCGCGTAGACGAGGTGATCGTTCGGCAAGATGGCGAAGTCGTGGTGCCGCGCCGGCGTCGCGTAGTCGCGCACGTGCACTCCGTCGAGTGACACGCGTCGCAAGGCACCCGTGCCGCCGCGGTCGTTGAGATTGCCGATCCACACGAATTTGCCGTCCAGCGAGAGGCGCGCGCGCGAGCAGCCGGCCACGGGTGAGCCCGTGAGCTCGTACGCCCAAACGACCTCTCCTTTTCGATCGAGAATGAATGCCCAGGTGGGCCAACCGTCGTCGACCTCGTGCGCCTGCGAGCCCGCCGCGAGCCCGGTGCACGTGAGGGTAAAGCCACCGCCGGCAAAAAGCCGCTCGGGATCGAGGTTGGCGATGCTGCCCGGCGGGAGACGGATCGGCAGCGAGCCCGTCGTGAAGCCCGTCGTGAGGCTCGTGCGCGTGCCGCAACGACCTTCCGTGGTGATGCGGACGAAGTAGCTGCTGGCGGACTTCAGCCCGACGAGCTGGGTGTGGAAGGGCGCGCTGCGGAGGTCCACGGGCGCGCGCTCGGAAAGCTCGTCGGGGGTCGGTCCGAAATCGACGTGGGCGCTCGTAACCGGCTCGTCCAGCGACCACGTGACCGTGGCGACGGTCGGCATCTCGGAGCTCGTCACGGTGTCGATGTGGAAGAGCGGCTCGGCGGAGGCGCAAGAGTCCAGAGCGGGGGACGACTCGCCCTCACCGCCACCGCACGCCACGAACAGCAGCGCGACGACGACGCGCGCGAGCTTCATGTGCGGACGCCGGCCGGGAGCACCGGCCGAACCTAGCGCAGCATCGGCATCGGGCGGGGACGAAGCGTACTCGTCATCGTAATACAACGACGCCGACGCGTCGTTGCCGCGTTTCGACGAAAGATGGTTACCGATAGCGCATCGATCCGTGGCAATGTCGTGACTCGGACGAAGGGGCGACGCCATGGACTTCGTGGAGGTGTTCGAGGACACGCTGCCGGAAAGGTTCTGCAGCGAGCTGATCGACATTTTCGAGCGACACCCCCGCGTCGGCGACGGCCACACGGGCGCGGGCCTCGATCCGGAAAAGAAGCGCAGCAAGGACCTGCTGCTCGACGCGTGTCCGGAGCTACGAGCGCACCTGGTCGAGCTCCAGCGCACGACCCTCGACCGCCTCACCGCGTACCTCCGCCGCTACCCGTTCGCGCTCATCGGCGCTATCACGCCAACCGTCCGCGATCCCGAGACCGGGCGTGCCATGAACGTCGATCTCGCGACGTTCGAAAAGCTGCCGGACACGCAGCTTCGCGCGCTGATCAAAGCCATTTTCCGCTGTGGGACCGTGAACCTCCAGAAGTACGAGGCCAAGGTCGGCGGCTACCCGCACTGGCACTCGGAGGTTTACCCGCAAGACGCGCGTTGCGACCCGCTGCACCGCGTCCTCTTCACCATCTACTACCTGAACGACGTCGAAGAAGGCGGCGAGACGGAGTTTTACTTTCAGTCGCGTCAGGTAAAGGCGAAGCGCGGCTCACTCGTGATCGCGCCCGCCGGGTTCACGCACACGCACCGCGGCAACGTCCCGCTCTCGGGCGACAAGTACGTGCTCGCGTCGTGGCTCCTCTACCGGCGAGCCGAGGAGCTGTACGCGCCACGCTAGAGCCGTCGCAAGAAAGCGCTGCGGGTCCGGCTTGCGCGCGGACCCGCAGACTCGAGGGGCACGAAGCCCCGGCGCCGCTCACCAGAGCGTCATGTACGCGTACGAGAACTGCCCGGGCGTGGCCTGGATGCAGTAGCCGCCGTTGCGCGGCGTGGGCACCGGCGTCCAAGGCTGGTTGTTGCACGTCTTGACGACGCC
The DNA here is from genome assembly GCA_035558375.1 of Polyangiaceae bacterium. Taxonomy (GTDB): domain Bacteria; phylum Myxococcota_A; class Polyangia; order Polyangiales; family Polyangiaceae; genus PMG-095. Next base: position 337 of record DATMCL010000187.1, on the reverse strand, counting down.
GTTGACCGAGAGCGTGCGGCCGCCGCTGAAGTTACCGCAGTTGCCGCCGGCGACCGGCTGCGTCGTCTCGCGGCAGATCGCGCCCGTGCCGAGATTTCCGCTCTGGTAGCTGCCGGACCAGTTGATGATCTGCGGGTTGTCGCAGAGCCCGGCGCAGGGCGTCGCCGGCAGCTCGTCGAGGCAGGTGACTTGGATGTTGTCCACGAAGAGGTTGCGATCTTGCGGGGGCTGGAAGAAGTCGTTGTCGAACGTGACGCGGATCTCCTGCGAGCCGGCCGTGGCGTTGAAGGCGTACGGGTAGTCCGTGTACGTCGTCGGGCTCACGAACGTCTGGCCG
>DATMCL010000186.1:0-16353 GCA_035558375.1 Polyangiaceae bacterium | reverse complement strand
CTGGTCGATCGCGGCCTGAGCCTCTTCGTCCGTCGACATGGACACGAACGCGAAGCCGCGCGAGCGCCCGGTCTCACGATCGATCACGAGCTTCGCTTCGGAGACGGTGCCGACGGCCGAGAACGTCTGCTGGAGGGTGTCTTCCGTGGTGTGGAAGGCGAGGTTTCCTACGTAGAGTCTGTTGTTCATGATTCGCTATTCCTTCGCTGGCCGCCTACCTATTGAGCTTGCAACGAGCTCGGCGCCCGGCGTTCCTTTTTGATTGTCCAAACCGGCGCACTGCACGTCGCCGCCCCAGAAAACGACCTTCCGCGGCCGCTTTGAGGGCGAGGAGCAGGCAGACGATTACCGAAGGGCCTTCTTGTTACGGCAATCCCCGCAGGGGAGCAAGAACACGCGGCTTTTTGGGCTGATTTGGGCCGGTTCTCCAGCGGGAGACGCCTCGTCCGCCCTTGCCGCGCCGTCCCACGCCCGGTTGTGCCCCTCGCTAGTCTTTTTCGACGTGCTTCAGCTTGATCACGGGCTTCAACGTGAAGGAGCACTCCGCCGTCTGGTCGAGCGATTCCGTCAGGTCGAAATCCACGACCAGGTTGAGCTTCGAGCTGTCCTCGACGTCGAGCGCCTTGAAGGGGTGGTTGATCTTCACGCCCGTGGGCGGAACCTTGGACAGGTCGAGCGCGCAGATCGTCCCGCTCGTGAGATCGACCTCGTTCTTGCCGTCTGGGTCGATGAACAAGCGGATCTGCGTGATCTTGCCGCTCGGAAGCTCGAGCTCTCCGAGCGCCGCCCGCACGTCGTTTCGCAAAGCCAAAAGGTCGAAGGTTCCGCCGTGCGTCGTGACGGTGCGCCAACCAGCGCCGTCCTCGGACGATTTGTCTTTGCTCTCGTTCGCCTCGGCACTCTCCTCGTCATCGCCGTCATCGTCGTCGTCGTCGGAATCCGCCACGTGTACATCGACGTGGCCGAGCGTGACGTAGACGTGAGCCAAGCTCTCCGTTGCCGGGGGCGCATCGGTCAGCTCGAGCGTGACCGTCGTGCCGCCGCACGCGGCGAGCAGGAGGGGGGCCAGGGCGAGGCGAAACGCTGCCGAAGCGGTGATGGTGGTAGCCATGCGCAGTAAGTGGGTGGGCCCCCCCGTTCTTATGAAAGGGGCGAGAAATCCTCGAAATGGGGGCCTTCGCGGCAGTTTTCGGCCAGAATCCGCCCAGCCCGCCATGACGGGCCGAGAGGCGCCATGAGCTACGTCGTCGATTTCAAAACCGTGTCCACCACCGGGCTCGAATCGTCTCCGGTGGCCGAAGCGCTTGCGGGGTTACGGGCCAACGAGGCCCGCTACTTCAAGAACAAGTACGACCACACCTTCACCGTGGAGCCCGCCGCGAAGGCCAAGAAGGTGGTGGCTCGAGTGCATCGCATCCTGAAGGAAGAGCGCGACATCGTCATCGAATCGCCTCCGCTCGAGGCCACCGAGTTTCAGGTCGAGAACATCCGGTGGTCCTACGTCTTCTACGAGAGCGGGCTTTCGATCAACGTGCTCTACACCGTCGACGATCCCAAGAAACGCGCCGTCGGCTTCAAGCTCTCCGACGGCATGGAGGTACCGGAGGAGCTCGCCTCGCGCTTCAAGTTCGCCAAACAGAAATCGAAGCTCGCCGGAACGATTCGCGGCTCGTTCTTCGTCATCAAGAAAGAATACTGAGCGCGCCCTGGGCGTCGGTCCTCGAAATCGCGGCGGGGGCGCCGAACTGCGAGACGGAGTGTCAGTGCAGGTACTGTTTGATCGCTCCGTACCAGGCGACCGCCATCTTCTCGTAGCCGCCCTCGTTCGGGTGAACGCCGTCGCTGAGGTCGGAGCTCGTGAGCGCGGAAAACATGTCCAGGAAGATCACGTGCTTGCCTGCGTCGGCGCGCGGCTTGACGACGCCGGGCACTGCGTCGTTGAAGGTTTTGACGGCGCCTCCGCCGCCCGGATACGGGATGACGTTCGCGACGACGACGAGGGCATCGGGGGCGTCCGCGACGACGTGATCGATCAGCAAGCCGAGGCGGTTGGGGGCGCCCGCGATGTCCCCGCGAAAATCGTTGGTTCCGAGATGAACGAGGACGATGTTCGGCTTGAGGTCCGCGACGACCTTCTTGCCCGTGTAGTTCACGCTGTCGTTGTTTTGCTTCGACGTGCCGAGCACGAGCTCGTCGTCCTGCTGGATGGTCCACCCGCTGTGGCCTTCGTGATTCGGCGCCCACATCGACATTGCCGCGCCGAGCGCGCTCACGACCGACGACGACGGGGGATTCGCGACGTCGTAGCCGACGAACGTCATCTTCTTCGTGTCCTTCGCCGCGTGCGCGAAGAGCTTGATGCGGTAGCCGCCGCCGTAGCTGATGCCCCACGTGATGGAGTCGCCGAGCGGCAAGACCTTGCACGGGTCGCTCGCCGGACACGGATCGAAGCCGCCTCCGCCGCCGCCCGCGCCCGCCGCGCCTGCGCCCGCCGCGCCTGCACCACCTGCCCCGCTTCCAGCACCGCCGGCGCTGCTGCCCGCGCCACCTGCCCCGCTTCCAGCACCGCCGGCGCTGCTGCCGGCACCGCCTGCACTACTGCCCGCGCCGCCCGCGCCGCTTCCGGCACCGCCGGCGCTGGTGCCCGCGCCGCTGCTGCCACCGCGTCCCGCCCCACCGGCGCTCGTTCCTCCGGTTCCCGCCGAAGAGCCACCGGTCCCGCCACTGCCGCCGCTGCTCAACGTTCCGCTTTGGCCGCCCGTGCCGCTCGCGGTACCCGCTTTGCCGCCGGCGCTCGAGCCAGCCGTCGAACCCGACGAACCACCGTTGCCTGCGCCACCGTTCGCCGTATCGGGCGCGCCGTCGTCGGTCGAACAAGCAACGAGGAGCGCGAGCGCTCCGCAAGCCAAGGGAGCGTGAAGAGCCTTCAGGGATTTTGCCAAACGCGTCATTGAAGTGGAATGTCCACTCCTAAAGGTGACTTCGATCGGTGGGCTCGGGGAGCGACGAAATTGCCATCCCGCATCGGTGTAAGACGCGACGTCGCGTTCGGCGTCACGCCCACACAGCTCGATTGTATCTTTTGAACGACGGCGAACTGCCTCGATCGAGGCGAGACAAGCAGTCGGCGAGGGTCGCGTCATCAAGCACGAAGGCCAAAAGCTTGCCGTCTATCGCGACGAAGGCGGCGTCGTGCACGCGCTCTCGGCCTCGACGGGCCTGCGCTGAAGCCGCTCGAGAGGAAGCCAGCCTAACGCGCTGAATTGCCTGCCGTAAGCGCCGGCTCGTCGCGCTGAGCGAGGAGCTGCCACAGCGCCGCGAGCCAGACGGCGATCTTCAAGGCGATGAGCCCGGAGCCAGTGTCCTCTTGGCGCAGCGGCAGCCACAAGGTCAGACCGACCGCGAAGAAGCCGAGCCAAGCGCTCGCGGTGCGCCGCTTGAGGGCGTGGACGCCGAGTGGCACGAGGAAGAAGACCAAGAGCACGTCGTCGTAGCGCCGGTGGTAGGTCCAGAGTCGCGCGACCACGGCAAGGATCGCCCCCTTGATCAGGATTGATTGCGCGCGGTGGCGCCAGAGCACCGCGCTCCCGATCGCGACGGCAGTCACCGCGAGCAGCGGAACGGCCCAGCGCTGGGGCGCTCCGAGCTCGAGCAGCAACCGCAGGAGGCCGCTGTCGCAGGGCACCCAGCCTGCCGATTCGCGAAACGCCAGCACGAGCAACGCGATCGGATTGCGCTCGAGCCACAGTGCGACACACGCCGTGCCGAGCCCGAGCGTGAGTGCGGCAACGACCAGCCCGCGCCACGACGCGCGCCGGAAGAGCAGCAGCGCGAAGGGGGCTGCGCTCTGGGGCTTGAGCGCCGCGATCGCGAGGGCGAGCCCGGACGTGCGCGAGCGCTGCGCGTATTCGGCCGCGACTAGGGCGACGAGGCCGCCGTTCACGATGAGCCCGTATTGGCCGTTGCGGAGCACGACGGCATGGGTCGAGATGGCCAAGGCGGAGGCGCACAGGAAACGCGCTCCCGTTCGCCCGAAGCGCGCTCCCGCGACGTACGCAAAGCGCCCGATCGCGAGCAGAGCGAGCAGGTTTTGAACCGAGAAATAGGCTTGGACCCAGTGAGGTGCGACGGGCGGCGCCATCAAGAATCCGACGGCCACGCTCCAGGGCGGGTAGCCGCCCGGGTCGCTCGGACCGAGGTCGGCCGCGGGCGGGATCACGCCCGCGGCAACGTCAGCCGCCGCAATGTGGCGCAAGAGGTACATGTTCTGAACCCAGCGGCGCGCGAGATCCTGCGGCATCGGCCCGTGGACGAGATGAACGAAGCCCTCGACGAGGTACGCTGCTCCGAGCAGCCCGAGGCCCGCTGTCAGGGCGGGAAGCCAGCGCGGCAGCTCCCTTTCGCGGGCGCGCTTCGTCGTCGTCTCCCGCCGCTCGCGGGGGACATCGCGCCGAAGCTCCAGCTCGAGCGCACGGTCGTCTCGAAGGCGGACGTCCGCCTTGCCCTGTGACACCAGGGCGTAGTCATTCCCACCGTCCATGCAGAGTGACGCTCCTCGAACCACGGAGTGGATCGCCGGGACGCGACCACTCTGAACGTGGCTGTCTGGCTCGGTCTGGTGCGCGCGAGGGCTCGTGCATTCAACGAGCCGAGGCGAGTGGCGTCAGGGTGAGTTGGGCCTAGGCTTGCCGGCGTTGGCCGCGGCTTGAGCCTCGAAGGCGCGCCGGTAGGCGGGTCGGGCCTCCCCCCGGGCTACGTAGTCGGAAAGATTGGAAAATTCATTCAAGATCCCCGACGGTCGGATCCGGAGCAGCACCGACACCATCAGCAGATCACCCGCGCTGAACGCGCCGTCGAGCCAATCGGTGGTGCCGAGTCGCGTGGACAGTTGTTGCAGCCGGCTGCGGACACGATCCTCGACGAGCGGCAGGCGTTCCTTGCTCCACGGCTTGGTGCTCTCGAGCAGCTTGGCATTCGCGAACTCGAGTATGGGCGGCTCGATCGTGCTGAGCGCAGCGAACATCCACGTGATGGCGCGCGCCCGCGCATTCGGATCGACTGGCAACAAGCCCGCATGGCGTTCGGCGACGTGGAATACGATCGACCCCGTCTCGAACAGGGCGAGAGCGCCCTCCTCGTAGGTCGGGATCTGGCCGAAGGGGTTCAGCGCGAGATGAGCGGGCTCCTTCATCGCGCCAAACGAGACCTGCCGCACCTCGTACGGTTGGCCTACTTCTTCGAGCGCCCAGCGAACGCGCGTATCCCGCGCCAGGCCTTTGCCGCCATCGGGTGAACGCTCGAACGCCGTAATGGTGATCGTCATGACGCACTATGCCTCGAGGACTTGTACCACCGCCTCGCGCATTTCTGCGCCGGCGGCTGCTCTGCCACAAAATCTGGTGCTCGTGGGCCGCTCGGTTCGAAGCGGGAATACTTAAAGCTAGTCCCTCGGCCGTTCCCCAATCGCGCTCTTAGGGGTCAAATCCCAATGAGAAACAAATCTTTCGCTGTTACTGGCCTCGTTCTCATTCTTGGCGCCTGCAGCTCATCGACGCCGGACGAGCATTCGACCGGGGGTTCCGGCGGTATGGGCGGCACCACCGCGGTCGCCGGAAGCGGCGGTGGTGTGAGTGCCGGAAAGAGCGGTGGTACGACAGCGGGCACAGGCGGTGCCTTGCCCAACGCTGGAAGCGGCGGGAGCGCCATCGCGGGTGCCGGCGCGGGCGGGTCCAGTGGTACCCCGGCGGGCGGCATGAGCGGTGTCCCGACTGGTGGCATGGGTGCAGCTCCGATGGGCGGCACGGGCGGTACGCCGGCCGCGGGAAGTGGTGGCGAAGGCGGCGCACTCGGCGGTGCGAGCGGCGCCGGCGCGGGTGGCGCTAGCGCGGGCGCGGGTGGCGCCAGCGCGGGTGCGGGTGGCGCCAGCGCGGGCGCAGCAGGGGGAGGAGCGGGCGGCGACCCGAACACTGGTCCAGTCACGGTCCACCTCGATCAGCTCGAGCAGCTCATTCAGGGTTTCGGACTCAACACCGCGCTAGGTGGCGGGTCCGTGCCTTGGGACACTTTCTACGGTGCCAACGGCCTTGGGCTCTCCATCGTGCGAGTCGGGATGACTTCGGGCGGCAGCATCTCGGGCAGTGTCCCGTCGAAGAGCTACAACGCCAAGGTCATCGGGTCGGCCTGGACGCCGCCGGCCAATTGCAAGGACAACAACAACACGCAGAAGGGCGGGCACCTCAAGTCGACCTGCGTCGACTCGTGGTCGACGACTATTGCCAATTTCGCGAAAGCCCAGGGGCTCTATGCGATGTCGGCGGCCAATGAGCCCGACTTTGCGTCGTGCGGCTCCACCATCGGCCCGCCGTGCAATGGCGACTACGATTCGGCGGTCTACACGGCCAACGAGATGGTGACTTTCGTCAAGGCGCTGGCACCGAAGCTCAAGGCGGCGGGCGTCAAGCTCATCGCGCCGGAGCCGTCGGAATGGATCCACCTCTGGTCCAACACGTCGGCAACGGGATCCACGGTCTCCGGCCATCCCAATAGCTCCGATCCGCTCAAGTGCGGATGCTTCGGGAACACGCCCGCCACGACCGGTTGCGCCGCCACCTGCAGCATGGGTAACGGCTACGACTACGGCCACTTCCTGGCCAAGGACGCGGAGGCCTGGGCAGGCGTCGATATCCTCGGCGTGCACGAGTACGACACGCAGAAGGCCGAACCATGGCCCGCCGACGTCGACGGCGGAAAACCCACCAAAGAAATCTGGGAGACCGAGGTATCCGGCGTCCGCTATTGGCCGGAAGAGGGACCGAGCAGCGACATCAAGAACGGCGTCGCGGTCGCCGGCTGGATCCACAGCGCGCTCACCGTCGGCCAAGCGTCGGCGTGGCTCTATTGGTGGTATCAGGCGTCCGGCAGCAACGACAACGAAGGCCTGGTGCTTCAGGGCTCGTCGTCGCTCACCAAGCGCTGCTACACGCTCGGCAACTACAGCAAGTTCGTGAAGCCGGGCTACAAGCGCGTGGACGTGACGGGCGCGATGCCCATGAACGTCCTCGTCTCGGCTTACGTGAGCCCGGAGGATGGTACCGCAGTCGTCGTCGCCATCAACAAGGGCACCGCGGACGCAACGGTGCCCATCACCATCGCTGGCGGGACGAAGATGCCCGCGATGATGACGCCGAGCGTGACGTCAGCGATGGATAACCTCGGTGCCAAGGGTGCAGTCGCCGTCACGGGCGGTACATTCATGGCCACGCTTCCCGGGACGAGCGTCACGACGTTCGTCGGCATGTGACGGTGTCGAGTCCGTAAGGACGCACGACCTACGTGCGGCGAGCGCGTCACTCGACCGGAGGCACCCTTCGGGACGGAGCGCGCCGCTTGACGCGACGGTGCCCGCCGAGCGTCGATTGGGTCACGTAGCGGACGAGTGTCATCGTCCACGAATCGTGGTGCATCAGATCCGCATAGAACTCGGGGGCCAGGCGCCGGAGCGCGGGTAAGCGTGAGCCGGCGACGTAGGGGAAATCGTGATGCTCGTTGTGGTAGCCCACGTTGAACGCGAGGTGGTTCAACGGCCCGTAGTACGAGTAGGTCTCCTGCCCCTCGCGAAACACGTAGTGCTCCGAGATGTAGTGACCCGCGATCGGGTGAAGGCCCATGACGGCGAGCGTACCGATGGGGCCGTACGCGAGCGCCTTCGCGCCCCAGTAGTGATAGACGAGGGCGTCGACGAGCAGCACGGCGACCACATTGCCGAGCTCGGCCAGTGTCGGGCGCTTCGGGTGAACCACGAGCGGCCGGAGCGCGTACGCGAAGCCCTGGAGCGCGAGCCAGAGCAGCTTGCGGAGCGGTCCCTGCACGAGTCGCGCCTCGAGCGCCGTCGGCAGATCGGTATCGAGGCGCTCGTCACCCTGATGGGTGTGGTGCAAGAGGTGGTAGTAGCGGAACGTCTCCGCAACCGGGACCCCGACCGGAAGGTTCACGAAGACCGCGAACAGCCGATTGGAGAGGGGCTTCCGAAAGCCGAGGTTGTGGGAAAGCTCGTGGATCGCGAGCAGCAGCGACTGATTGACGACGCCCCCGAACAGGTACGCGACGAGCAGCACGACCCACCACGGCGCACCGCGGAGCGCGTACGCGGTCCCGAACTGGAGCAGCACGAGCGCCGTGCACACGTACTTCGTGCGCGGGCAGGGGCCGTAGAGACGGTCGATCTCGGGGTGCTTCGCGAGCATGGCCCGGCGACGCGCCGCATGCGGCTCGGCGGAGTCGGACCACTGGAACGCCCGCGCGGTAGCGCCCATGGGCGGATCAGCCCGTGGCCGTGCGAGCCGTTGCAGCCACTTTCGGCCGGACCTGCGACAGGGGCGGCTCGACCGAGGCGAGCAACATCTCGAGGCTCGTCATCGTGTGGGGCTTGTCCAAGAAGCCGACCACGTTCGGTCTCTGGAGCAACGTCGAGGCGTCTTCCGCCTGGAACCCGCTCGTGATGAGCACGGGGATGTTGCTTCGCACGCGGCGGAGCTCGTCGAGCGTGCTCTCGCCGGATTGCTCGGGCATCGTCAGGTCGAGCACGACGAGGTCGATGGTCGGCTCGCGCTTGAGGAGCTCGATGCCGCGCCGGCCGCTGTCGGCGGTGACCACGCGATGGCCGAGCTCGCTCAGCATTCTGCCCGTGACCAATCGCACCGCGGGCTCATCGTCGATGAGCAGAATGCTGCGAGGCGGCGATGCTGCGTTGAACGCCAGCGGAGTGGTGGTGCGGCTCGCCATGGCCTCGTGCGCCACCGGCAAAAGGACGCTGAAGCTCGTCCCTTGCGACGACGTTCCTGCGACGCCGAGCCACCCGCGGTGCGCGCGAACGATGCCGGCCGCGGCGGCGAGGCCCATGCCGCGCCCCGTGCCTTTGGTCGAGAAAAATGGCTCGAACAGGTGCTCGCGCGCTTCGGGTCGAATACCGGAGCCCGTATCGGTGACCGTGACTTTGACGTAGCGACCCGCACCGACGCCGTACGCCTCGCCGTCCGAAGCGTCGACGCGCAGGTATTCGGTACGCAGCGTCAACGTCCCCCGCTTTCCTTCCATCGCGTCGAGCGCGTTCAGGATCAGGTTGGTCACGACCTGGCGCAGCTGGAACCGATCCGCGCCCACGGGCGGCAATGCGTCGCCGAGCTCTAGGACCAGGTGAGCCTTGGATTCGACCGTGGCATGCAGAAGGCGCAGCGCCGCGGAGAGCTCTCCGTTGAAGTCCAACGCCTGCATCGCGAGGCTCCGACGCCCCGCGTACGCGAGCATCTGCTTGCTCAGCTGGGCCGCTTCCTTGGCGAAGGCCATGATCTCGGTGAGACAGCGGGTCAAGACCGGCGGCGCGTCGCTCGGAAGCTTGCGCAGACCGACGTCGGCGTTGCCCACCACGCCGCAGAGCAGGTTGTTGAAGTCGTGAGCCACCCCGCCGGCCATCACGGCGAGGCTTTGGAGAGCCTGGCTGCGCTGCAGCTCGCGCTCCAAATCGCGCTGCCGGCGCTCGGTCACGACCCGATCGGTGAGATCGCGCACGACGCGCAGCGTCAGCGCGTCGTGCGAGCCATTCGGCGCGAAGCGCGACTCGGTGACGAGCAAGAGGGTGCTCGTGTTCTGCTCGAGCACGACCTCGTAGGAGCGACGTTCTCCCGTGTCGGGCGACGTTGCCGTGAGCGTGGCGCGGCTCTCCTCCGTCAAGAACTCGGCGAACGTCTTGGTCGAGAGCTCGTCGCGCGCGACTCCCAGCGTGGAGGCGAGCGCCTGGTTCCCGAAGACGACACGATCCTGCGCGTCGAAGAGGCCGACTCCTTCGCCGAGGCTCTCCACGAGCGCGCGCTGCACGCTCTCGCTGTCGCGCAGCGACTGCTCGCTGCGTTCTCGCGCTTCGATCTCGCGCTCGAGCTCGGCATTCAAGGCGAGCGTGCGCCGGCGCGAATCCAAAATCAGCCCGAGGCCGCCGGCCAGCACGAGCTTGACGAGCAGCGCGATGACGCCCGCGATGGGGCCATTCTCGAGCGTCTGCGGGAGCTCCAGGGCGTGGATGCGATCGATGATGATGACCGCGACGATCACCGCCATCGCGCCGCGGAGGCCGAGCAAAACGGCCGCCACGAGGCAGAGCGCGAGGCCGGGCAGGAAGGCCGGGGAGCCGATCCGAGCGTAGAGCGCGGTGAACGCGAACCCGTACGTGACGATCAGGGCGGCGAGGATGCCGCTCCGTACAGCGACGCTGCGGGGGTCGCGCCGCGGCGTGACGCGAGGCGTGCTTCTCCCTCCAGAGGGTAACCGGGAGCCGGCTGCCTCCGTGCTGGGTTCAACCGAGGCACTCGAGTCGCTCGAAATGAACATCAGGCCGGTCATAAGCCGCAATGGCCGACCTATCAAGCCGCCGCCCGATTCTGCTGAGGGAACCCCGGGGTCTTATGCCCCGCCGGCCTTCAATGTCGGGCCAGGAGTCCGGCGCGCTCGTCTCTTCCAAGCCGAAGGCGTCGTCTAGATGGAGGGCGTGGGGCGCAGCAGCCGCAGATACTCCGGGTCCATCGGCGAGAGGCGGCGGGTTGCTCCACCGAGGAAGCCCCGCAAGTTGTCGTCGCGATAGTCACGATGGTTGAGCCGCCGGAGCTCGGCGCCGCCGGAGCCGTCGTCGTCGTGCGCCAGGCACACGCCCCGCGCGAAGTCGACGAATGCGGGCCGGGCCGCGGCGATTCGGCTCAACCACTCGGCACTGTCGACGACGGGGAGCTCGAGCAGTTTGGCCACGTCCACGAAGTTCGTCGTGCGGGAGTTCACGACGTGAAACGTGCTGTTCGAAGCGCCGAACTCGACCAGGCGCGTGATGTCGTTCGCCACCACGTCGACGGGTACGGAGTTGATCTGAATGTCGAGACGGGGCGCCGAGCCGACGAGCGTCGAGAGCTGAAGCAAGTTGGCGATCAGGTCCTTTTGACCCGTGCGGCCGTTCTCCGAGTGCCACCCCACGAAAGCGGGACGGTAGACGTTCACGTTGAGCCCAGAGTCGCGAACGGTCCGCGCCATGGTGTCCGTCACCCACTTCGATTGCGAGTAGCCGTTTCTGAGCCCTTCCCAGCCGGTGACGGGATCGTCTTCCGCGATGGCCCTACCCCGATAAGTCGGGGACAGGAAGATGCCGACCGTCGACACCACGTGAACGTCTTTCGCTTTCCGATGCGCGGCAAAGCGCAAGAGCTCGAGCGTCCCGAGGACGTTCGACCGGCGGACCGTGGCATACGGTGCGAGCAGGTTGACGGTGGCCGCACAATGAATGACGGCGTCCACGCTCTCCGCGAGCTCGTCGTAGGCACGCTGGTCGAGCCCAAAACGTGGCTCGGTGAGCTCACCCTCGACGGCGGAGAGCCCGGGGTGCTCTCCGGAGCCACCCGAATCGCGAATGTTGGCTGCCAGTCGCAGAGCCGTGCGCCGCGCGCCGCGCCGTCGAACGAGGCCGCGCACCGTCCGCGCCGGATCGGCGAGGAGCGCTGCACCGAGGTAGCCACCGAGAAACCCGGTGAGCCCGCTCACGAGCACGCGCTTCGCCTGTCGCACGGCCGGCGCCGGAGCGCAGGGCTCGATCTCCGCGACGAGGTTCGCATCGTCAGCCAAGCTCGGACGCAGCGCGGCGCCGTCTTCACCTGGCGTCGTATTCACGCTCTGCCAACCTTCATCCAGATTGGCGCGCTCGGTCGCATCGTCATGAGAAGCTCCGGACGGATCGGCTCGGCGTGCACCCGGTAAAGGTTCCAGCGGCGAAGCAGAACGTTGAGCACCGCTTGCCCCTCGAGGAGCGAATAGGCGCCGCCGATGCAGCCCCGAGGTCCCGCGCCGAACGGAAGAAACGCGTAGGGGGGCAGGGCGCGCTCCGCCTCGGCGCTGAAGCGCCCAGGGTCGAACTGGTTCGGCTGGGCGAAGAGCCGAGTCCGCCGGTGAAGCACGTAAGGGCTGATCACCACTTCCGTCTCGGGCGTCAAGCGGAGCGGGCCAATCTCTAGCTCCGTCGCCGGCCTCCGGCCGAAAGCGTAGCCCGGCGGGTACAAGCGCAACGCCTCGTTGAAGACGGCGAGCAGGAGCGAGGGCGTTTCCGGCATCCCATGAAACGAGCCAGCGTCGGACCTGTGGGGCGCGCGCAGCTCGCGCACCAGGGTCGTGTGCACGTCGGCGTGCCGCCCGAGGAGGTACAGCGTCCAGCTCAGGGCGTTCCGCGGGTTCTCCGTCCCGGTCACGAACATCGTGATCAGGTCGTCACGGATCTGCCGGTCGGTGACGACGTACGCGTCGGCGCTTGCGCCGGGGCGGCTCTGCGCGGCCTGCGCGTCCAGCAAGATGTCGATCAAGTCGGGCTCGCCGGCGCGCGGGTGGCGCCGCCGCTCTTCGACGAGCGCAAAGAGCTGGTCCGAGAGCCACTCGACTCCCAGCCGGTGGCGATCCGCGTCAGGCGTCGTGGACACGCGGCGTCGTCCAAAACGACCGAACGCGCCCGTGAGGGTCGTGACGCTCTCCACGATGGAGGGCAAGCGCTCGCCGAAGTCCGTCGAGAACAGCGTGTGACCGATCACTTCGATGCTCAGCCGCGTCAGCTCCGAGCCGATGTCGATGACCTGCCCGTCTTGCCACTCTGCCTGCATGCGCTCCGTGAGCTCGACGATGCGGGCCGTGTACCGAGCCAGCGAGTCGCGGGAAAATAGCCTGCCGATCAGCTTGTGCTGCTGCTTGTGCATGGCGTTCGAGCTCGTCAAAAGCCCGTTGCCGAAGCCCGTCGTCATCCCCTCTGCCTTGCCGAGGATGAAGCGCTGCGTGTCCGATTTCTCGAAGCATTCGCTCTGGCGCGACAGGATTTCACCGATCAAGGACGGGTCGTTCACGAACACGGTGCGCCGGCCACCCATCCTGCGCTCGACGATGTCTTGGTCGGCCGCGGCTATCGCCTCGAGCAAGGCCAAGCGGGGCGAGGAGACGACCGGGCGGGACGGCGAGGCCAGTGATTGTTGCATGAGTGAACGCCCCGTTTCGCGAGCGCGCCGGCGCTCGAGCACGTTCGTTCACTCAAACACGATGGAATCGAAATCGTCTTTGGTAACTTTTCCTGCGCGCTACCCGCGGGAGTGTTCGTCTATGAGTATTTCGTTGGTGCCGGTCAGTGGACGCTGGTCCCGAGGACGCGGCCGCCGAGCACGCGCTCGAGGTTCGCGAGGTCGACGGGCTTCACGATGTGCTCGTCGAAGCCGGCCTCGAGCGCCGAATCGCGATCGGAACGCTGGCCGTAGCCGGTGAGCGCGATGAGGTAGAGGTTCGGGCGCTTCGAGCTCTGGCGCAGGCGCCGCGCCAGCTCGAGACCGTCGATGCCCGGCAGTCCGATGTCGACGATGGCGACCGCCGGCCCGAATTCCTCGATCAGAGCCAGGCCCGCGGCGCCGTTGTCGGAGGACCGGCAGTCGTAGCCCGCATGGTCGAGCACCGCGCACAGCATCTCGCGGCTGTCGGCGTTGTCCTCGATGACCACGATCTTGGCGCCACTGGCGAGCTTGAGCGGCGCCGGAGTGGGCTTGGGGGCGAGCGTAGCCGGCGGGTCTGCGTGCGGGAGCCGCACGATGAACTCGCTCCCCTTGCCCTCGCCGTCGCTCCGCGCGCTGACGGTGCCACCGTGCTTCGTCACGAGCCCGCGCACCAGGGTGAGCCCGACGCCGAGGCCGCCGCGCGCGCGGTCCAGCGTGCGGCGAGCCTGCACGAAGAGATCGAACGCGCTGTCGAGCATCTCCTTGGGGATGCCGACGCCGTCGTCGCGGACGCGGATCGTGACGTGGGTGTCTTCGAGCCCTGCCTTCAGGAGAACGTTGCCGCCGTGAGGCGTGTACTTCGCCGCGTTGTGGAGCAGGTTGACCTGGATCTGCTGGAGCCGCGCGGCGTCGCCGTCGACGTACAAGGGGTCCGGGTCCACGACGACCGAGAGGTTCAGGCCGCGCGATTCCATGAGGGTGCGTGTGGCGTCGACGGCGTCTTTGACGACGGGCCGGAGGTCGAGCACCGAGCGTCTGAGCTCGATCTTGTCTTGCGTGACGCGGCTCACCTCGAGCAAATCGTCGAGGAGCCGGGCCATCTGCTGGGATTGCCGCTCGAGGACCGAGAGCAGCTTGGTGGCGTCGTCCTTGCCGTCCAGCGCGCGCGACTTGAGCAGGGCGGTCGCTGAAACGATGGCGCCGAGCGGATTTCTGAGCTCGTGCGAGAGCATCGCCAAGAACTCGTCGCGGCGCCGCACGCCGTCCTGGATCTTCTGCTCGGCGAGCTTCTCCTGCGTCACGCTTCTGAAGATGCCGATGATGCCGACGATGCGCGACGCAGTGTCGGTGAGCGGCAGGCGCGACACGACGTCCCAATCGACGGCGCCGTCCGGATGCTCCCGCTTTTCGAGCTTGGAGAGCTGGGGGACTCCGGTTCGAATCACCGATTCGTCCTGCTCGTGGAGCGCCGGTTTCGCGTGATCGTTGCCGAGCTCGAGCCCGGTCTTGCCCACGGCGTCGCGTGGATCGGAGAGGCCGAGTCGTTCGGCCATCGGCTGGTTGGTCCGAATGAAGCGTCCGCGCGCGTCCTTGAAGTAGATGGCGTCGGGGATGCTCGAAAGCAGGCTGTTCAGGAGGTACCGCTCGTGAAAGAGCGCATCCTCGGCGGCCTTCAACCCGCTCACGTCGATCAGCGTGAGCACGACGCCGTCCACGCTGCCTTTCGCCCGGTACGGGAGAATGCGCAGGAAGAACGCGCGATTGTGGCGATCGCGCAGCTCGCGCTCCACGCGCTCGCCCGTGGCGAGCACCCGCTTCAAGTCGGCGGTGAGCTCGGGGTGGTCGACGGCGTACGTGAACGTTTCGATGGGCCGTCCGATGTCGGGCGGAAGGAGATTGAAATTGTCGGTGATCTGCGGCGTGAATTTTCGGATTCGCAGCTCGCGGTCGAGAAAGATCGTCCCGATGTCCGTGCTCGAGAGCAGGTTATCCATGTCGTTCGCGAGCTCGGTCAGATCGGAGATCTTGCGCTGGTACTCGGCGTTGACGGAATAGAGCTCCTCGTTGACGCTCTGGAGCTCCTCGTTCGTGCTCTGCAGCTCTTCGTTCGAGGCGAGCAGCTCCTCGTTCGCCGCCTGCAGCTCCTCGTTGCTCGACTCGAGCTCTTCGGTGGCCGCCTGCAGGTTCTCTTTGGTACGGCTGAGCTCGCCCTCGAGGGCGCCGAGCTGCTCGCGCGAGATCTGGCGGATGTCGATCTCGTCCTCGCGCGGGGGCGACGGCTGCACTGGGTTCTCCAAGGCCTCGAACGAGACGAGGACGTGCGGAACCGTAGCCTTTTTTCCCTGCACGCTGCGTACCGTCACCTTGTAGGTTCCGTCCGCGAGGTTCACGCCCTTGAACACGACGGCCGCCGACTCCTTGAGCACGCGGTGAACGCCGCTCGCCAGCACCACCTTCAAGTCGGACTCGACCATCTCGAAAACGTCGAGACCTTGCCGGCCGTCACGCAGCGTGAGAAAGCGTGACGCGCCCCCGAACGCATGCACGAGCTCTCCGCGATCGTCGAGGAGCAGACTCGGCGGCATGAGCTCCTCGAGCAGCGCGTCGTACGTGCCGAGGAGCTGCGTGACCGAGTAACGCGCGGGACCGAGCGCCGGCGCCCCGATTCCCGGCCGCGCCACCCCGGAAGGCGGCTTCGTCGCGCGCGTGGAGCGTTCGACGGGCATGCGCGAATCGCTGAATTTGCGATAGATGCGCCAGGTTTTGTGGATGGTCTCGAAATCGTGATCGAGGTGCCCGAGGCTCTCGCTCGGGCCGAGGAACATCATGCCCCCGCGATTCAACGCGAAGTGGAACAGGCTCAGCACCTTCTCCTGCGCCGGCGGTTGCAGGTAGATCAGCATGTTGCGGCAGCTCACGAGATCGACGCGCGTGAACGGCGCGTCGCGCACGACGTTGTGGTGGGCGAAGACCACCGTCTCCCTGAGGTCCGGCACGACCTGGTAGCATTTCCCGCGCGGCAAGAAGTAGCGCTCGAGCCGCTCCGGGGAGACGTTGGCCACGGCATGCTCGTCGTAGAGCGCGCGCGTTGCCTGCTCGAGCGAGCCGCGGTGTACGTCCGTCGCGAAGATTTTGAACCGGCGCCCGCTCTTGGCGGTGAGCTCGCTGAGGATGATCGCCAGTGAGTAGACCTCCTCCCCCGTGGCGCAGCCGGCCACCCAAACGCGAAACGGCGTGTCGGGGGACCCGGTCTGGAGCAGCTCCGGCAGTACCTCGCGCTCGAGCACGTCGAAGGCTTCCTCGTTGCGGAAGAAAC
>DATMCL010000185.1:0-38106 GCA_035558375.1 Polyangiaceae bacterium | reverse complement strand
CGCCGAAGGCGTGCTGCGCGAGGCACTGGATCTCGCCGGTCCGAGCGGCGCCGATCGCGCTCGGGTCTTGAGCTCGCTCGCGCTCGTGGCGCACGGCCGCCAGCGCTCGAAAGAAGCGGTCGGCTACATCGACCAGGCGATCGAGCTCGCGCAGCGGCTCGGCGAGAAAGACCTCGCGGCGACGTTCAGCGACACGCGCAAGCAGTGGGTCGCCTGAGCAGAAGCGACATGAGGGGGTGGCGATCACCACACCACGGGGGCGTGAGCTTCCAGTCTCCGTGTGATTCGCAAGCGCGGTCGGACGAGCGGCGACGAACGAGCAAGCTCGCGCGGCGCGGCATTCTGCGACGCTTGCTGCCGTTGCGCTGACGGACATGACCATGACGGAGGCGGTGGGGTCAGGCGCCGCGCCGTGGCTCCCGCGACGGGCTTGACAGGCGATATTGGAAAGTGTTGTCATCCCCGCCGTCGGCGCCCAGGGAGCGCGCGGTCGTGTGTGTTTGGGACGGAGCCTCTCGTAGGGATTTCAGGCTCATTTTTTTCGGGTCGGGTTTGGGTTCGTAAACAGACGGCAGGCGTTCGCGGCGGCGCGTGAGTCGCTCGGCGACGACGGGGCTCGTGCGCCCGTCTTTCTCGCGGAGCGCGGCGTTTCGGCTGCGGGCCACCGTCCAAGGAGCGACACGATGACTGTATTGCCCAGGAACGCGTCCTATCTCGGTCTCTTCGTTCTGTCGCTCTCTCTGACGAGTTGCGGAGGGCTCGACGCCCCGGGGAGCGATTCCGCACTCGGAAGCGAGCAAGGTGCCTTGTCGTCCGCCAAAGCAGGCGCCGCCGCGCCGCTGAAGGGGGCATCCGGCACGAGGGCGCTCACCGCCCACGCTCAGTCGCTGATGAATCAGCCCAAGGAGAGAGCCTACATCGAGGCCCGCCTGAGGGAGCAGGAGGAGCTCGGACCGGTTACCAACGCCATCCGCCCCACGAACGAGACCTTGGTGCAGTACGCGAGCAAGTGCGAAGACGCGACGGGCATTCGCATCCCCGGCTTCAGCTGCGAGAACGGCGTCGAGGTCGGCGAAGGGACGGAGCAGGTGGCGCTGTCCGACTTCCTGATCGGCACCACCGTCGGCTCACACTCGCTCGACGGGCTCATCACGACGTTGACGGCACGCGGCGCGGACATCTACGGAACGTCCGATCAATTCTGGTTTTCCCCGATTCCCGTGCCCGGGGTCGCCACCGGCAACGGCTCGCTCGAAGTCAAAGTCACGTCCGTTACGAACACCGATCCGTACACGAAGGCCGGCATCATGTTCCGCTCGGACACGACCGCCAACGCGACCAACGTGTCCATCTTCGTGACGCCCGGCCACGGCATCTCGTTCCAACGCCGGACGACGACGGGCGGAACCACCACCACGACCGAGCTCGCCGGCAGGACCGCACCGCAATGGCTGAGGCTCACGCGCTCGGGAAACAGCTTCACCGGCTTCGCCAGCGTCGATCGCGTCACCTGGACCCAAGTCGGGTCGGCCGTCACCATCAACGGCTTCACGACGTCGCCGTTCGCAGGCGTCGCCCTCACCTCGCACAGCACGAGCGCCACGGCCACGGCGACCTTCGAGGTTCTCCGCTGGATGGCGAATCCGATGAATGTTTGCGATCGCCCGAACGTGCTCAACCGGGTCTGCGACCCGGGAAGCAAGTTTCAGGTTCTCGCGCAGACCGGCGACGCCGCCGCGGTGGCTCACTGCCGGAAACAGGGCAAGGGGACCGGTAGGTACGGCGACATCGCGGTCATTCAATACAACAAGTCCACGGGGGCGGTTTGCTTCTATCAGGCGCTCAACCTCGATCGCGATCAACAGCCCATCGGCGACGGCCAGGGCCTCGACGGGACGAACATCCCCGCGCCGATCGCCGGGACCTCGCAATCTAACTTCCGCTGGTACAACCCCGCGGAAGTGAACGACGTCGGCTGTCCGAAGTGCCACGACAGCGGCGGCTTCATCCGCTCGCCGTACCTCGTACAGACCGGCCTCCTGCCAAGCTGGGAGGACGGGTACGACAACAAGACCACGAACCTTGCGTACCCCGGTTACTACTTCGCACAAGACCGAAACTGGTCCATCGACACCGACAACGACCCGTACGATTACGGTGAAAAGTGCAACAGCTGCCATCGATTGAACGTCAACAACCGGGAATTCAACGCGGGCACGGGAGGCGACTTCGACGACGTCGCGACGAGCGTGAATCAGTCGCCGACGAAGAACCCGCACAGCATCACCTCTCCAATCTGGATGCGCCGGGGTCAAATCGTGTTCGATCAGTACGCATCCAACACCGCTAACAAGTACCGAGTCTGCGCGCAGAATTTCTGGTACGACCCGAACGCAAGCCCCGGCACCACTTTCTCTCCCTTTTTCACGGACGGGAACCGAAGCGATACGAGCTGCAGCTATTCCCCGGCACCGGTCGGCCTCCCCTATCTCGATCCGTTCTTCGAAGACTTCCCGATCGGAATCACCAACGGCACGCGGACGCAAAACGGGACGCAGCACACGATCACGGTTCGTGGCTCGGACATCTACGGCACCTCCGACCAGTTCTTCTATGCGTTGAACCAGTTCGCCGGGGACGGCATGGCGACGGTCAAGGTCAACAGCATCTCGAACAGCAACGCTTTCGCGAAAGCGGGCCTGATGTTCCGCAACGGCATCGCTGCGAACTCGGCGAACGTGATGGTCGAGATCACGCCCACCTCGGGCGCGCAGTTTCAGTATCGGTTGACCGACGGCGCAACCACGACCGCGAGCACGCCGCTCACGCCGCGCGCGGCACCCGTCTGGCTCCGCATGTACAAGACGGGCACCGTGGTCAGCGGCTGGGTGTCGAACGACGGCCTCACCTACAACCAGGTCGCGCCGGCCATCAACGTTCCGAACCTCTCGCCGTACATCGGCATGGCCGCGACCTCGCACAGCACGACTTCGTCCACGACGGCCGTCTTCGACCGCTACTCGTGGGTGTCGGCCGAGGATGCGCTCGCCGATGCGAACATCGGCCTCCTCACCGGCACGCGCACGCTGAGCGCGGGGAACCGCCTGATCACGGTCGCCGGCTCCGACATCTATGGCACCTCCGACCAGTTCTTCTTCTCGTTCAAGCAGGTGCCGAACGGCTCGTACGTGTACACGAAGGTGAATAGCATCACGAACACCAACGCCTTCGCCAAAGCCGGGGTGATGATGCGGGCGAGCGTCGATCCCAACGCCGCGCACGTGATGCTCGAGGTGACGCCGAGCTCGGGCGTGCAGTTCCAGTACCGCACGAGTGCCGGGGCAAGCGCCGTCGCGAACACGCCAATCGCCGGAAAAGCAGCGCCCATTTGGCTGTCGTTGAGCCGCGACGGCGCCAACACGTTCACGGGTTCCTACTCGACCAACGGCATCGACTGGTTCACGGCCGGTACCGTGACGATTGCGTCGTTCCCGAGCACCATCCTCGAAGGCGTAGCCGTCACGTCGCACAACACGAGCACGGCGACCACGGCAAGCATCGGCAACGTCCGCGCGTTCTAGAGCACGAAAGACCCGCTGAAAGGACGCGGCACCAGCGCTCGCGAGCGCACTTCTTCCTCTCGAAAACACGCTGGAGGACAGAAGCGCGATGAGGGTATGCAGATCGCCACGCCCCGCGTGGGCTCGCGGCTGCAAGCTCGCTCCGGCATGTCGCCGCGCTAGCACTTCGCGCGCGCACGAATGAGATGAACGCGTGCGATCCGATCACAACGCGTTGGACGTGACGAGTATCGACGCGAGACGCTTGACACATCGCGCCAGAAAATGTTTTATGCCGTCGGCCGGCGCACGGGAGCGCGCGGCAGTGTGTCCTCTAGGGTTGTTTCAGGGTACTGAGGACGAGTCTTTTTCGGGTTGGGTTCGGGTCGTCAATAGGCGGTAGGCGTTCGCGGCTGCGCGCGGAATTTCGCTCGGAGGCGTCGGGACTCATGTGTCCCACGGCTCACGGGGTGCTGCGCTTTGACCGGGGCAGTGATCCGCCAAAAAAGGAGCCAGACAAGTGACAATATTCCTCAGGAAAGCGTCCAATTTCGGTCTCCTCGTGCTGTCGCTCTCGGCCGCAAGCTGCGCGGGGATCGACACTCAAGGCAACGACGTGGCCCTGGGAACGGAGCAAGGCGCGTTGTCTTCGAGCAAGGAACGCGCACCAAAACCACTTCCGGGCACACCCTCGACGGCCGGCCTGACTGCGCACGAACGGTCGCTGCTCTCGCACCCGAAAGAGAAGGCCTACATCATGGCCAGCTTGCGCCTGCGCGAGCAAGCGGCGACGGCGGAACCGGCACCGGGAACCAGCGCTATCTGGGCCACGGCGGAGACGCTCCAGCAATACGCAACCAAGTGCGAAGACGCGACCGGGATCCGGATCCCGGCTTTCAACTGCGAGAACGGCGTCGAGGTCGGCGAAGGAACGGAGAAGGTCAACCTGGCGGATTACGCCATCGGCATCTCCGTTTGGTCGCGTTCCCTCGATACCAACACGTACACGACGACGATGACGGCTCGGGGTACCGACATCTACGGAACCTCCGACCAGTTCCTGCTTTCCCCTATCCCCACCGTGCCTCCACCGGCGCTCGTCAGCGGTGACGGTTCAATCGAGGTCAACGTCCTCTCGGTTACGAACACCGACCCGTACACCAAAGCGGGCATCATGTTCCGGTCGGGCTCGGCCGCCAACGCCACCAACGTCTCGATCTTCGTGACGCCCGGGCACGGCATCTCCTTCCAGCGCCGCACGACCACCGGCGGCTCCACCACGACGACGGAGCTTGCCGGGCGGACGGCACCGCAGTGGCTGAGGCTCACGCGAGCGGGCAGCACCTTCACCGGCTTCGCATCCGTCGATCGCGTTACCTGGACGCAGGTGGGACCGGCGGTCACGATCAGCGGCTTCCCCGCGGAGCCGCTCGCGGGCATGGCCCTCACCTCGCACAACGCGAGCGTCACGGCTACCGCGACGTTCCAGACCTTGCGCTGGATGCCGAAGGTGATGAACACCTGCGATCGCCCGAACGTTCTCAACGGCGTCTGCGATCCGGGAAGCAAGTTTCAGGTTCTCGCGCAGACGGGCGACGCCGCGGCGGTCGCGCACTGCCGTAAGATGGGCCTGGGCACCGGCAGATACGGCGATATCGCCGTCATTCAGTACAACAAGTCGACCGGCGGGCTCTGCTTCTATCAGGCCCTCAACACCGACCGCGACGGGCAACCGGTCGGCGACGGCCAGGGCCTCGACGGCACGAACATCCCCGCTCCCGCCACGTCGAGCACGGCGACCAACTTCCGTTGGTACAACCCCGCAGAAACGAACGACATCGGCTGCCCCAAGTGCCACGACAGCGGCGGCTTCATTCGCTCGCCGTACCTCGTCCAAACGGGGCTGCTACCGAACTGGGATGACGGCTACGACAACGACAGCACGAACGTCGCCTTCCCGGGTTACTACATGTCCCAGGACCGCAACTGGTCCATCTACACGTCCAACGCCGACGGCGACCTCGGAAGCAATTGCACGAGCTGCCATCGACTGAACGTCAACAACCGGGAAAATCCCGGGTTCGGGACCGGCGCCGACTTCAGCATCATCGCTACGTCGCCCGAGCAGTCCCACAAGAATCCGCACGACGTGCTCTCGCCGATTTGGATGCGCAAAGGTCAGATCATCTACGATCAGGGAGCCGCCGACACGGCGTACAAGTATCAGAACTGCGCCACGAGCTTTTGGTTCATCGAAAACACCCTCTCGTTCCGCTCGCCGGGCTTTCTCGACGGCAACCGGACCGATGCGAACGTCGCTGGCTGCACCTTCTCCACGAACCCCATCGGTAGCCCGTGGGTCGACCCGGTCTACAACGACCTCCAGATCGGGATCACCAACGGCACCCGCATGCCGAGCGGGACGCAGCACACGATCAAGGTGATTGGCTCGGACATCTTCGGCACTTCAGACCAGTTCTTCTATGCGCTGAACCAGTTCGCCGAAGACGGCATGGCGACCGTCAAGGTCAACAGTATCTCGAACAGCAACGCCTTCGCCAAGGCGGGCCTCATGTTCCGCAACAACATCGCGGCGAACTCCGCGCACGTCATGGTCGACATCACGCCGACCTCGGGCGCCCAGTTCCAATATCGCTTGACCGATGGTGCCTCCGTCACGGCGAGCACGCCGCTCACTCCGCGCACCGCCCCCGTGTGGCTGCGCATGTACAAGACCGGCACGGTCGTCAGCGGCTGGGTGTCGAACGACTACGTCACCTGGAACCAGGTCGCACCAGCGATCAACGTGCCCGGGCTTTCCCCCTACATCGGCATGGCCGCGACCTCGCACAGTACGACGGCACAGACGACCGCGGTGTTCGACCGCTATTCGTGGGTGACGTCGGTGGATGCGCTGGCTGACGCCAACATCGGCCTCCTCACCGGCACGCGCACGCTGAGCGCCGGCAATCGCCTGATCACGGTCGCGGGCTCCGACATCTTCGGCACCTCCGACCAGTTCTTCTTCACGTTCAAGTCGGTCCCCAATGGCTCGTACGTGGAGACGAAGGTGAACAGCATCACGAACACGAACGCCTTCGCCAAAGCGGGCGTCATGATGCGCGCCAGCATCGACGCGAACGCCGCCCACGTGATGGTGCACGTGACACCGACCTCGGGTGTGCAGTTCCAGTACCGCACGAGCGCCGGCGCAACCGCGGTCTCCACCACGCCCATCTCCGGGAAGGCGGCGCCCATCTGGCTTTCGCTAGAGCGCGTGGGAAACCTGTTCACCGGCTCCTACTCGACCGACAACATCAACTGGAGCTCGGTCGGCAGCGTCACGATCGCTTCGTTCCCGACGACGATGCTCGAGGGTGTCGCGGTCACGTCGCACAACACCGGCAGCGCGACCACCGCGAGCGTCGGCAACGTCCACGCGTACTAGCTTGTCCCCAGCGCGACGGGTCTCGGAGCCGGGCGACCCCGGTTCCGAGGCTCAGTCGCACACGACTTGCTCGATGACGCGCGTCGTCTCAAGCTCGTACGAAACGTAGAGTGAGCTTCCCTCCACGCTGAGCAGCATCGGAAAGGTGCGCGCATGCTCGGCGGTGCGCGCTGGCAGCGGCGGCAGCACGTAGAGCTTCGCGACGTCGTTGCCGTTCTCGTCGATGCCCCGAAAGCCGACACGCCCGTCGTCGAGCACGACGAGGAACACGAGCATGTCGCTCCGTCCACCGACGAGCGTGCCCGGGATGTTGGGAAAGCTCGTGATGGTGAGCGGCGCGTCGGTCCCGCTCGCGCGCAACGCCGTCGCCATGACCGACTCCTTGTCGGTGGCGTACCAGACCGCATGAAACCCGACGGGGCTTTCCGCGACCATCGGGCAACCCGTGTACCCGAGCGCAGCACCTGCCGGGACGGTCGAGTTGACCTCGAACACGGTGTTTCCGTCCGCGTCGAGCTCACGCAAGATCCAGCGAGCTTCGGTATCCGAGACGCCTCCGGAGACGACGCTGACGGCTGCGCCTTCCTTCGTGGGCACCACGTCGAGACAGTCCCAGCCCGTGCCCGACGGCGGCGTCAGGGTCGAGACCTGAACGACGAGCTCCGCGCCCGTCCCGAGCTCGGCAATGTCGATGACTCCGCCACCACTGCCCGCAGCGAACACGGCGCGTTCCCCGTTCTTGGAGCTCGCGAGCTCCGAGGTCGTCTGGAAATCGGCGGGCGCTTCGAATAGCTTTTCGAGCCCGGGGGAAGCTTGGGTGGAGTCCCATGCCACGGCGCGTATCGGGTATGTCGACATGGCCGCGCCCGAGCCGCGATCGACCATGAGAAGCTCGGGATCCCCCGCTGACGTCTCGACGGCGGAGAGCCCGAGGCTCGTGGCGCAAATGTCGTCCGGGCAAGGATTGTCGAGCTCGAAGTGCTCGTGCGCATCGATGCCGTCCCACGAGACGAAAGCGATGTCCGCGCCGCCGCGCCGGAGCGCCCGGTCGGTGGCGTAGAGCGCGAAGCGGTCGCCCATGCGCACGACGGTGTGCTGATCCCGCACGTCGCCGAACAGATCCAGCGGCACCTCCACGTGGTTCACGGAGGCACACACCGCGGGCGCACAATTGCCGGAGGAGTCGTCACAAGCGCCGCCCGTCGCGCCCGTTCCTCCTTGATTATTCGTGTTCCCGGAGCCGCCCGTTTCGTCCCCGCCACCGGTCCCCGCTTCCGGCGGGCGCCCTGCGACGGCCGAGCCGCCAGTACCGCCCGAAGCGCCGGCGCCGCCAACCCCGCTCCCGCTGCCGCCATTCCCCGCGCCGGGCGCGGCGGCAGACGCACCGCTCGACCCGCCTTTGGCGCCGCCGCCGGACTTGCCCGAAATCCCGCCGCTCGCGGCTGGCGTCCCCGCTGCGCCCCCCTGCTCCTGACCTGGAGGGAAGAAGTTCTTACTGCTCGACGAGCAGGCCACGAGAAAGACCATGGACCAGCGCGTTCCCCGAACCCCGCGAACCAACGCGTTCATGCGTCTAGTCTAGCCTCATTCACGGACGACGGAGGATGCGAGGATTCTCACGTCGCACGACGAGTGTTGCACCGTCGATACACGGTGAGGACTGCCTCACCGCCAATTTCCGAATCAACTGCACGACCGCGAGCTGAGCGCGAATACCGCGCTTCTCTCCGCGAACGTAGCGAATCTGCGGATCGGCTATTCGCCGCTCGGCACGCGCCCGGTGCTCTCGCGCACGACGAGGGAGACCGGGAATTGGTGGATCCCGCCGCCCGGAGTCTTGAGCTCGAGCGCGCGGCGAACGAGCTGGCACGCCGTCTCGCCCATTTTGCTCATCTCTTGGCGCACGGTCGTGAGACCCGGCCAGACGAGACTCGCGGAGGGAATGTCGTCGAAGCCGACGACGGAGACCTCTTCCGGGATCTTCACGCCTTGCGAGAGCAGCGTGCGCAGGCAGCCGATCGCCATGGCGTCGTTGCCGAAGACGATCGCCGTCGGAGCGCGGCCGCGCGCGATCTTGAGCCATTTTCGCGCGTAGTCCACGCCGGAATCGACGTGGTAGCGGAGGAAGGTGACGTTCGCGTCCGGTATCTTCACGCCGTGCTCGCCGAGCGCCTGGCTCAGGCCTTCGAGGCGGTGCCGGCTATCGACGGAGTCGCGGAACGTGGTCGCGTTGATGCGAGCCTGTCCGCCCACGAACGCGATGCGGCGATGACCGAGATCGAACAAGTATTGGCCCACGGCGCGACCGGCCGCGACGTTGTCGCTGCGCAGCACGTCGACGCCCGTGAAGTCGTCGTCCGGCGAAATGAGCGCCACGGCGATGCCCGCGCGCCGCGCCGATTCGATGAGCGCGCGCTCGTGCTTGCCGCAGCGCGCGAACACCAAGCCATCCACGCGCCGCTCGCGCACCCAGCCCGTGACGGTCGCCGCGTCGTAGTGCTCGCGAATCACGAGGCTGCCGACGAGGAGCGAGATGTGCTTGCTCGTGAGCTCGGCCTCGATGCCGGAGAGGATCTGCGCGATCCATTGGCCCTGCGTGTCCTCGATCACGAAGCCGACGCAGCCGGCGCGCCCGAGCGAGAAGTTCCGCGCCGTGGTCCACGGCGTGTAAGCAAGCTTCTGGATCACCTTGCTCACGCGGGCCCGAACTTCGGGGCTCGCGTAGCCGCCGTTGATCACGCGTGAAACGGTGCTCTTCGACACGCGCGCATGGCGCGCGACTTCCGCAATGTCGGCTCGGCGGGTCATCTAGTCTCGGTCCTTACCCGCCCCCCAAGAGCGCTTTGAGGCCCTCGAAGTCGGCATCTTCCACGGCACCCTTCACACGACAGCGCACTTTGCCCTTCGAGTCGACCAGCAAGTGCTGGGGCAGGTCGGGATCGGGATCGACGCCGGCGGCCGTGAGCCAATCCTCCCGCTCCTTCCCCTCGTGGAGCCAGTAGGTGGATCGCAGGCCATTTTGCGGCTGCGACGCGAGGAAATTCTCGAGCTGGCGCTCGTCGTCGTCGAGCGAGACGAACGTGACCTTGAACGTCTTGCCTTGGGCCCTGAGCTTTTCCTGAAAGGAGAGCAGGCGCGGGATCTCTTCCTTGCAGGGGACGCACCAGGCCGCCCAGAAGTTGACCCAAGTGAAGCCCGAAAAGGCGAGGTCGGCGGGCAGCTCGGGAGCGCCGGGAGCAGCGCGCCTGCCGATGGGCTTCTTCACCGGGACGGGCTTGCCGTCGGCCTCGAGCTTGCCGCCGCAAATCGCGCGGCGCGGCTTGGGGGCCGACGGTGGCGCCGCTGATGCCGTGACGGGAGCGACGACGGCGGCCTGGGTCGCTGCACCCTGGACGGCTTGGCTGCGCTCCGCCGTCACGAGCGTCTCGTGCTTGGGCTTCTCCTCGCAGCCGAGCGCTACCGAGCACGCGAGCAGGGTCGAAACAGCGTGCCTCACAGTCGACAATCCACCCAGGAGACGAACGCGCTCCGGT
This sequence comes from Polyangiaceae bacterium, assembly GCA_035558375.1. Taxonomy (GTDB): domain Bacteria; phylum Myxococcota_A; class Polyangia; order Polyangiales; family Polyangiaceae; genus PMG-095. Next base: position 27,565 of record DATMCL010000185.1, on the reverse strand, counting down.
TGATGGCCTCTTCGTCGCATTTCTCGTTCGGGCGCGACGTGGGCCAGCTGCAGTAGTCCTTCGAAAGCTGAGCGAACTCGTTGCCGAGCCACAGGAGACCGACCTTCTTGTCGATCTCGGGATCGTTCGCGACGCTCGTGAGATCGAACATGACCGAGTTGGCGCGACGGTGCGAAAGTGCCCTATTTTTGGCCTGATTTCCCGATTTGGAGGCGCGCGCGACGACGAAGAAATAGCGCGCGCCCTTCCTCTGGAACCACTTGTCCTCGAGCAGCTTCTTCGCGCCGTCGTCGAGGTCCTGCATGCCCTCGTCGAACAGGATGACGGCGCCGCGATCCTTGAGCGGGGTGAAGAGCTCGTTGAAGTCCGAGTCGCTGATCGACGCGAACGTCTTCACGTCGGCGGGCTTGCAGCCGCGCCGCGTCTCGTCCTGCGCGAGGCCGCAGGAGTGAAGCACGCGCTCGAGCACTTCCTTGAAGCGCGGCGTGCAGTAGGCCACCTCCGCCTGGTCGGCGATCGCGACTTTGGCTTTGGTTTCGGCGGGATGCTCGAGCCGGTCGGTGGCCGAGCTCACCCACGCTTTCACGCCGAGCGTCGCGGCGAGCAGGAGCACGACGCCGCCGCCCGCGCCGATGACGCCGGCCATTCCGCCGAGGCCTGCGCTCGCGCCCGTGACGGGCGGCGTCGGCTCGGCGCCCGTCGCGCTCATTTGAGCACCTCGGGCGCGAGCTCCTTGAGCGCGAAGCGGAGGCCCATGTCCGTGTCCTCGTCGCAGACGCGCTTGGTCCCGAGGTACATCTGCGGGGTCGAGACGGGGATGCTGTTGTCGGACGCGAAGTGGAGGTGCTGGTTCAGGATGACGTCCGTTTTGCGATCGTCCACGCAGCGGAGGAGGTCGTCGCCCCAGCGCTGCTTGATGGCGGCGCGCAGCACGTTCGCGCCCGCCTTGCCCGCGCGCGTGAGGTAAACCTGCTCGTCGTACGCCCACTCTAGGACCTGACGCGTGCGGTCGCCGCCGCAGATCACGGCCTTCGACACGATGCAGGCGCCCGGGTGAATGGGCGATTCGAGCATCCAGTTGCACTCGCTATCGAGCGGAAAAAGCAACAGATCCACGTCCAAGCGCTCGAACACGCCCTCGTCGAGCAAGCGCTCGTGGAAAGCGCGACAGGTCGGACACAGCGGGTCCTCGAAGAACATCACCGGCTGGATCGCACGGCTGCCGTGGATCTTCACCGGCGCGCCGGCGCTCATCTTCGGCTGCTTGAGCGCGCCGCACTTGTTCAGGTACGGACGCTCGTCCGGAACGCTCGCGGCATAGACAGCGGCGGGCACGAGCGTCGTGAGGCCGAGCGCCATCAGCCAGGCGATGACGAACAAGAAGCTCAGGGCCGGTCGTCCGGGCCCCTTCAGCGTGAAGAGGCCCGACACGGCGCCGATAGCGAGCACGAACGACGAGATGTAGATGCCGACACACGTCTTGCAGAGGTGACCGAGCTTCGTGACGCTGATCGTGAGCATCACGAGCGACACGAGCAGGGGCGTGATCCCTACCCCCGCGAAGAAACCGAGCGCGATGCGCGGCGCCCGCTCGCGCGCGAGCCACAGATACAGCGCGAAACCTCCCAAAAACGCGAAGGCGCCGAGCGCGAATAGCGAGATCGGCACGCCGCCCCACATCGTCTCGCGAAACAGCGCCGAGTACGGGCTGTACATCGCGGCGCGGCAGGCCTCGGCCTCCGAAGTCGGGGGTGCGCCCGGGATGAAGCTGCAGTGGACGTCGTGCAGACCCCGGTCGAGGTGCTCGGCGTAGTCCATCGTGGAGTACGACGCGAACAGCAGGCCGAGCAGGCAGCCAACCAGGGACAAGGTGGCCGGAAAACGGGAGCTCGGTCCGAGCATCGGGCCGAGCGTTGCAATCGGCCGGGCCTGGGTCAAGCGTGAAAGTGGCCGGGGCGGCCTACTTCGCGGCCTCGATATCTTTCTTCAGCGTCGCAAGCTCGGCTTTGTAGCTCTTGTCGGTCACCTTCTCGACCGCTTCGTCCTCGAAGTCTTCGGAGGTCGGGATCGCCTCGTCTGCGACCTTCACCTCCGGGGGTGCAACGGGAACCGGTACCGCGACGGTGGTCGGAGGCGGCGGGACGGGCGGCGCGGAGGCCGTTGCGCTCGGCTCGGGCGGCGGCTTCTTCTTGAGCATGCCGCACGCGAGCAGCGGCGCGAGGAGAGCGAGCAGAATGAACAGGCTCGAACGCGGCGTTCTCATGGGGTCACCGGGGGCAGCGCACCTTCGCGCAGCGAGTTCATGACGGCGGAGTCCCGCTCGTCTTCCTTGGTCAAGAGCTCGTCGACGAGCTCCACGGTTTGCTTGTCCTTCCTGGCCGCGGCCGTGGCGCGGATGCGCTGAAGCAGCGCCACGCGCCGAGCGTGAAGCTTGAGCTCCGCGACGGCCTTCTCCTGGGCGAGGGCCGAGCCCCAGCGGCGACGCAGGCGATCGGCGCTCTGCTTGCGCCGATCGGGTCGATCCTTGCGCAGCGCATCGATCGGGCCGACGGCTTTCGCTTCAGCTGCTTTCTGCTCCTCGGCGGCCTTCTTGGCGTCCTCTGCCTTCTTCTTCGCCTCTTCTTCGGCCTTCTTCTTGGCTTCCTCGGCGGCCTTCTTCGCCTCTTCGGCTTTCTTCTTGGCCTCCTCGGCGGCCTTCGCGTCAAGGGCGAGGTTCTTGTCGATCGGATTGCCCGAGCAGTCGCAGGTCGCCGTGCACGTCGGAGAGCATTTGATCGGGTTGCCCGAGCAGTCGCAGGTCGCCGTACACGTCGGCGAGCACTTCGGGGGCGCGATCGGCTTGCCGTCACAGTCGCAGGTCGCCGTGCACGTCGGCTGGCATTTCGGCGGCGCGATCGGCTTGCCTTCGCAGTCGCAGGTCGGAGTGCACGTGGGCGAGCATTTCGGCGGCACGATCGGCTTGCCCTCGCAATCGCAGGTCGCCGTGCAGGTCGGCGCGCACTTGATGGGGTTGCCGGAGCAATCGCAGGTCGCCGTGCAGGTCGGCGAGCACTTGGGCTGCTTGATCGGCTTGCCCTCGCAGTCGCACGTCGCCGTGCACGTGGGGGAGCAGGACTTGTCCTTCTCTTTGTCCTTCTTCTCCTTGTCCTTCTTTTCTTTCTCTTTGGCCTTTTCCTTTTCGGCCTTCTCCTTTTCGGCCTTCTCCTTTTCGGCCTTCTCCTTGTCCTTGGCCTTCTCCTTTTCGGCCTTGTCCTTGTCCTTGGCCTTCTCCTTTTCGGCCTTGTCCTTGTCTTTGTCGGTCTTCTTGTCTTCCTTCTTGTCGGACTTGGCGTAGGCGTCGTGACAGGGAGCGGTCGGGAGCGCGAGCCCCAACGCGACGAGCAGGATCGTGAATGCCCTCATCTCGATCGTCGAGCGTAGTCGGGAACGCGGCGGGCGAAAAGCCCCGCTACCCCCGATCGAGCACCTGACGGATCCGGGCCGCGAGCGCGTCGAGCGAATACGGCTTCTGGATGAAGTCGATGCCCTCGCTAAGGACGCCGCCGAAAGCGAGTGCATTCTCCGCGTAGCCCGACATGTAGAGCACCTTCGTCTGCGGGCGTAGCTCCGTGAGCCGCCGCGCGAGCTCTCGCCCGCCGAGCCGCGGCATGACCACGTCGGTGACGAGCAGATCGATGGGGTCCGCTGTCTGGGCCGCGACCTCGAGCGCCTCGACGCCGTCGCCGGCGCCGAGGACCCGGTAGCCGAGCTTCGTGAGCCAGGAGCGCGCAACCTGGAGGATGACTTGCTCGTCCTCGACGAGCAGCAAGGTTTCGCGACCCCGGCGCTGGTCGGGCTTGCGCTCCAAAGCGGGAGCGACCGCGGGCGTCGACCCCGACGGAGCGAACGGCAGGTAAACCTGGAAGGTCGCCCCCCGGCCGGCCTCGCTCCGCACGGCGATCTTTCCGCCGGCCTGCGTCACGATGCCGTGGCACATGGCGAGCCCGAGACCGGTGCCGGACCCGGGCGCTTTCGTCGTAAAAAACGGCTCGAAGAGTCGCGCTGCGACTTCGGGCGCGATCCCCGTGCCCGTGTCGGTGACCTCGAGCAGGGCGTAACCCCCTGGGGTTAGCTCCGGGTGTTGCTCGACCGCCTGTGCATCGAGCCGCTCGGCACGCGTGGCGAGCGCCAGGCTCCCGCCGTTCGACATCGCATCGCGAGCGTTGACGACGAGATTCATGATCACGCGCTCGAGGCTGCCCACGTCGACGCGCACCGGCGGAAGCTCCGGGTCGAGCCCGAGCGAGACCCGGATGTGCTCGCCGACCAGGCTGCGCACCATCGGCGCGAGGCGCGTCAGAACGCCGCCGATCTCGACGTCCTCCGGCTTCACGATGCGCTTGCGCGCGAACGCCAAGAGCTGCTGCGTGAGCGCCGCGCCGCGCGCCGTGGCGCCCTGAATCCCGTCGAGGTACTCGGAGATTTGCGGGCTCGGCCCTTCGTAGCGCGAGAGCTCGACCAAAGATCCGACGGCCGTGAGCAGGTTGTTGAAGTCGTGGGCCACGCCGCCCGCGAGCTGCCCCACGCTCTCCATCTTCTGAGCATGCGCGAGCTGCTCCTCGAGTCGCGCACGCGTTCGCTCGGCTTCCTTGCGATACGTCACGTCGGTGGCGCACAGGGTCGCCGCCACGACCGTGTCGTGCTCGATGAGCGGCCCGGCCCGCACCGAAGCAAAGAAACGCACGCCATCCGGACCCCTCGGTCCCTCGACCTCGTATTCGTCGATGCCCCGCGTCTCGAAGACGTGCTCGATCGCGCGGGCGACGCGACCCCGTGCGTCGGGCGGCACGTAGTCGAAGCAGCTCGTGCCGACGACTTGCTCCATGGTGAGCGGCGACAGCACGCGGTTGATGAACAGGATCTGTCCGCCCCGGTCGACGGACATGATGATGTCGGGCGCGGTGAACAGGATCGAGCGCAACTTGGCTTCGGAAGCCTGGATCTGGCGCTCGAAGACACCGCGACCGGTGAGGTCGCGGACGATGGCCAGGATGGTACCGTTGCTGAGCAGATGCGCGAGCACCTCGAGCTGCGTCAGCGTGCCGTCCTTGCGCAACATGGACCAGATCTCGAGGTGCGGGGCGCCGCGCGCGACGGACTCGACGGCCGTCTTCACGCGCCCGGCATCGTGCGCTGGCGTCACGTCCGCCACCCGCCTGCCCACGAGCTCGCCCTCCTCGTACCCGAGCATTCGGTGCCCGCACTTGTTCACCGCGAGATACACGCCGTCCGTGCTCGCGAAGAAGATCCCGTCGCTTGCCTCTTCGAACAGCAAGCGAGCGAGCTCGGGGGGCAGATCCTGTCTATTGCCCGACATTGGCGCGCCCTCGGCAGTGCCGACGCCATCCTCGCATGGCACGCGCATTGCTCCAACCCATGAGCAACATGCTTACGTGTGCCGCAGTGTGCCAAGCTGCTCGAAGGCGGCTCGCCGGGCTCGCCCTCATCGCGCTGAGCGTTTTCCCGGCGTGCGGAGGCGACTCGAAGGACTCGAAGGACGACGCGGCCGCGGCCAAGGCCGGCGGAGGAGCGGGCCAGGGCGGCGGGCAGGCAGCACGAGGGGGCGCCGCGGCAACGAGCGGGCGTGCCGGCCCGGATGGCGGAGCGGGAGCGAGTGGCGGAGCGGGAGCGAGCGGGGCCGGCGCGAGTGCCGGTGCGACCGGCAATGCGGGAGCGGGCGGTGCGGCCGGCGCGACCGGCAATGCGGGAGCGAGCGGCGCCGCGGGGGCCTACACGTCGTGTCCGCCCAGCATGTCTCAGAATGCCCCGTGCAGCGGGTCGTTCCTCTGCGACTACCAGATGACCTGTACCGCGTGCGGGTGCTGCTCGAGCACGCTCGCGTGCCGCGACGGCAAGCTCGTGTTTCTCGGCTCGAGCGACGGGTGCTTCCAGCAGTGTGGCTCAGCGGGCGGCGGCATGAGCGGGCGCGCCGGGGCGGGAGGAACGAGCGGCACGACGGGTAACACCCCGGGGGGTGAAGGCGGAGCCGCGAGCTGACGGCTCGCCGCGGACTATTTTCTTTGTCCGAAGGTGCGGCTCGTGCGAAGAGCAGCGTGCACAGCATGCTGCGGACCGCACTCTGTCTCCTCCTCGCGGGCTGCAGCCAGGTGCCTTCAGCGTCCGCGCCGTCAGCGCCCGACGCAGCGAAGGTGACCCAGCCGGCGTCACCCGCGTTCCGTTTGCACGTCTGCTCCGAAGCCCCGATTCGAATGCCGGAGTTCGCGGGCGAGGCTCCGACGCGAGGTTGCGTCGCCACCTTCCGGCAGCGCATCGGCGCCATGGATCGGGAGCGGCGGTATCTGGTCTATGCCCCGGCAGCGTTGCCTGCGGGGCCCGTGCCCGTCGTGCTCGTGTTCCCCGGCTACACGGCGAACGCCGAAACCGCGGCGCACTACTACATGCACACGCGCTTCGAGACCCTGGCCGATCGCGACGGCTTCGTCGTCGTCTACGGCAACGGGCTGCCCGACCCTCCGAACGAGCGGGAGGCCGTGCCCAATGCCAAAGGAGGATTCCTCCAAGGATGCCTGCTTGCCCACGACGCCGAGGGAATAGACGTCACGTACGTCCGGCGCATCATCGCTGACCTCGCGCGCGAGCTTCCCATCGATCGCTCGCGCATCTACGCGACGGGCCTCTCCGCCGGCGGCGGCATGGCGCTCGAGCTCGCGCTCGAGGCCCCCGATCTCGTCGCTGCCATCGCGCCCGTCGCGCCGCTCCCGTTCCAACCGGCGGGGCAATGGCGCTTCTCGTGCCACCCGCGCCCGGGCCACGATCGCGTGTCGATCGCCATGCTGGCCGCGACGAACGACCCCTTCATCAGCTACAAGCCCGGCAGCTCGCGCATGTACCCGGACGCTCGCTATCCCGGCATGGAGGCGACGCGCGACGCCTGGCTCGCCGCGATGGGGCTCTCGGGGCCGCCGGCGACGGACCCGCTTCCCGACACCGTGACGGGCGACTCGTACGAGCCCGACACGGGCCTCACCAGCAGCAGCGTCGAGCGCCAGCGCTACGGCTCCGCCGGCGGCAGCGAGCTCTGGTTCTACAAAGTCGCCGGCGCGGGCCACGCCTGGCCGAGCCCCACGCAGCTACCGAGCGATGCTTGGTCACGCTTCGGCAAGACCAATCAAGACCTCGATTTTGCCGACGAAGCGTGGGCGTTCTTCAAGCGGCACGCGAAGTAGTTGCTAAAACGCTAGCCGGAAGACCAGCTCTCGACCGCGAGACCCGGGACGCGCACGAAGTGTTTCACGTTGTCCGTGACGACGGTTGCCTCGAGCTCGAGTGCATGCGCAGCGATCGCAACGTCGAAGTCGTCCACCCGCACGCCCGCGCGCTCGAGCTCGGCCTTTAGATCGCCGAAGCGAGCGCTGACCCCGTCCGTCCAAGCGGCACGCGCGATACTTCTCAACAGGACGTCGATACGCGCCGCGAGCAACTCGCGGCGCCGTGAGCGGGGAAGTCGGGCAAGCCCGTAACGAATCTCCGCTACGACGGGTTGTGGCACCCTCACCTCGTTCGGGTCCATCTCGAGCAAGCGCTTGGATGCCGCCCGTTCGCCACGCATGATGGCCGATAGGGCCGTCGTATCGAGCAGCCAGGCCATGATCAGAGCTTCGGCGCTCGCTTGCGACTCTGACGCCGCTTGCGGACGATAGCGAGGCTCGCCTCGAATGCACGTGCTGAGGCCGCGTCGAGCGGTTGCGCCAGCATGGCACGGAGCTCGGGCGGCCAACGGTGCCGGGTCACGAGTTTGGCCTCGACTGCCTCGACAATCAGCCGATTTCGGCTGATGCCGAGCGCTTTCGCACGCTCGTCGACGCGACGCAGGAGCGCGCCTGGAATGTGCACGGTGGTGGCCATGAATATAAATGTATTCGCACGCGGACGACCGTCAAGTGGGGTCTACCCCAGCTCGCATGGCGGGCTCTGGGCCGCTACTTCTTCGCCGCGCCAGGCGCCGGCGGGTTCGTCGCCGCGGAGAGGAACTTCTCCGCATCCGCGCGCGCCGGATGCTTCTCCGGGGCGTCCGCAAGAAACCGCCGGAAGAGCTTCTCCGCATCCGCGGGTCGCTTCAGATAGTCCGCGTACAGCACGGCGAGATTGAAGGTCGCCGCGAGGTTCTTCGGCTCGCGCTCGAGCACGCTCTGCAGCAGGCGCTCGGACTCGGCGTACGCGCCCTGATCGTCCTTCTTCGCGCGGCCGCGGATGGCGGCGGCGAGCGCAATCGCGGCCATGTTGCTGTCAGGCTCGATGTCGAGCACGGCTTTGAGCTCGCTCGCGGATTTGTCGTAAACGCCCGCCTGCAGGAGCACGATGCCGATGTTGAGGCGCGCGGTCGTGTCGTTCGGATCGAGCTCGCTCGCCTTCTGGAAGTGACGGAACGCGACGGCGTCGTCGCCACGCTCGAGGGCGATCATACCGGCGGTGCGCTCGGCGACGGCGCTCGGCGGCACGGTCTTCAGCGCCTCCTTGCTGAGGAGGTCCGCCGTGTCGGCCTCGCCTTTTTCGAGCTCGGCCAACGCGAGCTCGCTCAGCGCGTACGGGTCGTTGGCGCGCCGCACGAGCGCCGCTTGCGCCTGACCGATGGCCTCGTCGATCTTGCCGTCCTCGCGCAGGGCGGAAACGAGCGCTGTCCGGGCGAGGCCGGCGGCGGGATTCTGCTTCACGAAATCGCGCAGCACCTCCGCCGCGCCGGCGTAGTCGCCGAGGCGCCGCCGCACCTCGCCGAGCGCGACCACGACGTCCTCCGCATTCGGGGCGAGCTTGTGCGCTTCGTCGAGCTGCTTCTCCGCGGCGACGAGATCGCCCGTTTCCGCGAGCAAGACGCCCAGGTTGTAGCGGCCTTCCCAGAGCTGCGAATCCGCGCTCACCGCTTGCTCGAGGAGCTCGATCGCGCGACGGCGACCGTCCTTGTCCTTGGAAGCATCCACGCCCTGCGCGAGCTTCGTGACGGCGACCGGATTGGCGGCGGGGAGCGCCTTCGGCCCCTCTTGCACGGCGCTCTTGCCGCACGCGGCGAGCGCGAAGGCGAGGCACGGCACCGCGACGAAGCGGACCCAAGCGCGCGTCACGGCTTGCCTCCCTTCTTCGAGTCACGGTCTTTGTCCTTGTCGGCGTCGGGCGCGGGGACGAGGTACGTCTCGCTGTGCCCGCTCGGCGTGCGGCGCGGACCGGAGATGAGCGGCGGCAGCGGCAGCGGGCCGCGCGAGCGCAGCTCGAAGCCGATCTCCTTGAGCGGCGGGTAGAGCTCGGCGTTCAAGCGCCCGAGCGCTTCGCGCATCTTCGCCGTCCAGGAGTTGAAGATCTGGAGCTCAATAGCCTTCTGCCAGCCGCTCTCGTACGCTTCGAGCGCACGCTCCTCGATCGGCACGACGAACTCGTCGAGCGACTGCGCGTAGAGCTCTTTCTCCTCGGGCTTGAGGCTCGGAGGCGGGGGCGAGTTCAGGAGCGCCTTCGAGAACGACTCGTACGTGAAGCCGATCTGGTAGAGCGACGCCGTCGTCCACTCGGCAACGCCCATTTCGGCCGTACCGAGGAACGTTTCGGCGGCCTTCTTCAAGAGCTCGCTCTTCTTCTTCAGGCGGGTCTTGAGCTGCTTCACGTCACCCTCGATGGTGACGGCCTCGTACTGGCGCAGCACGGCTTCACCCTGCATGTAGCGGGCTTTCGCGGCGTAGTACTTGCCGCGTTCGCCCAGGCGGCCCTTGTTCGCCGACCCGAGCTTCACGGCGCGGTCGAGCGCGCTCGCGACGTTGCGCTCGTCGCCCTTCTGCACCGTCGCGAGCCGCACGAGCGCTTCGATCTGGCTATCGACCGTGCGTGCGTTGCGCGAGTAACGGTCGTAGAGCGCCTCCGCCTCTTTGTTCTTGCCGGCCTTCTCGTGGGCCTTGCCCATCAAGAACATGACCTCGTCGGCCGACTCGTCCTTCGGGTACTGGCGCCGGAAGGTCTCGCCGCTCTGAATCGCCTTGTCGTGCTCGCCGACGGTCGTGCGGAGCAGCACGGCGTTGAACGCAGCATCCTTGTGATGCTCGGACTTCGGGAAGTTGTCGGCGATGGTCGCGTGGTAATTCGCCGATTCACTGTAGAGCCCGACCTCCTGGTACGTCGTCGCAGCGATCCAAAGACCCTGCGCCGCCTCGGGCCGCTCCTTGTGGTACTTCACGAGCAACGACGCAGCAGCGCCGAGCGACGCGAGATCCGCGCCGCGCCGCGCCTCGACCTCGGCGTTGACGGCGGCCTGCGCCGAGCGCGGTTCGCGCGGGAATTCCTGCGCCGCACGCAGGTACGCCTGCCCGGCCTTCTGGTGATCGCCCTGCTCGGCGAGCTGCTCGCCTTGCTTGAACATCGCGCCGACGATCAAGCCGTCGAGGCGCGCCTGCTGCTGCGGCGTCTGGAACGCGGGCGCCTTCTTCAGGCGGCGCGCCCAGGTCTCGATGTTCACGTAGTCACGGCTCTTGTTGAAGCAGTCGAGAATGAGCTCGCCGGCGCCCGCCGCGAGCTGATGCGTCGGGTACTTCTCGAGCAAGAGGCCCCACTGCCGCACGGCGGGGTCGTAGACGCCGTAGTCGTAATACAACTTGCCCTGACGGAAGAGCAGCTCGGGGATCTGCTTGTCGGTCGGGTACGTTCGAACGTAAAGCTCCATCGCCTCGGTGAGCTTCTTGTCGGTCGGCGTCTCCTCGTTCTTCTTGCCCGCCTTCTTCGCCGCCTCGAACTCCGCCGCGCGCGCAACCTCGAGCGAGGCGAGCGCGTTGTAGAGCGCCGTGCGCGAGAGCGGGCCGTTCGGCTTGAGCCGCACCGCGCCGAGGTACGCGTCCGCGGCGCACATCGCGTCTTCGAGCCGGTAGAAGCAGATGTCGGCGAGGTTATAGCTCACGTCGTACGCCTGCGGCTCAGCGCCGAAGCGCGTGAGGTAGATGCGGTAGAGCGACGCCGCCGCCTCGAACTCCGCACGGCTCACCTTGTCGGCCTGCGCCTTGGCGTGCAGGCCCACGGCGTCCTCGCGCAGCTGCTTTTCGATGGCTTTTTTGGCTGCGGCGCGCGTTTCGGGCGTCTGCACGGCGAGCCACGCCGAGCGCTGCGGCGGCGGTGCTCCGGGCTTCGCGGGCGGCGGCTCGACGTAGGTCGCGATCGTCTTCTTGTAGTCCTCGTCGAGCAGCTTCCAACGCTCCATCGTCGAATCGGCCGCGGCGATCTGGAGCGAGAACTTGTACGCCTCGGGGTTCGTCGGCTCGAGCTTCAGGAGCAGCCGGTACGCCTCGACGCCGCGCTCGTACTGCGCCTGGTCGTAGAGCGTCTCGGCGAGCGCCCGCACGATGCGCCCGGCGAACTTGTCGCCGCCCGCCTGCACGAGGAACTTGTACATGTCCTCGGCGCTGTTCTTCTCGTCCTCGACGAACACGGCGACGAGGTTCTTGAGGGCCTCGCTCTGAAGCTCGGCAAGCTCGCCGCGCGTCCGCTTCTTCGAGGTCGTCCCCTCCTCCGTCGACTGAAATACCTTCAGGAAGCGCCGCGCCGCCTCTTCCGTGCGACCGAGGCGCCAGAGCGTCCACGCGCTCTTGAAAAGAGCGATGTCGTAGAGCTCGGTGTCCTTGAATTTGAGGACTTCTTCGTACTCGTTGTACGCGGTCTGGTAGTTCGGAACGTCCTTGGTGAACTCGAACTCGGCGCGCATCATGTGCGCGTCCGGCACGAAGCGGCTCTTCGGGAACCACTCGAGGATCTTGTTGAAGCGACCGAGCGCCTCGTCGGGCTTGTTCTCCTCGTTCGCGAGGAAGCCGTCGATGTAGAGCGCGAGATCGTACTCGCGAAACGTCTTGTAGTTTTTGAGCACGCGCAGGAAGCGGGCACGCGGCCGCGCGTAGTCCTGCAGTGGCGGGTCGCCGCGCGTGTCGGCGGGCTGCTTCTCCCACGCCTGGAACTCCTTCAGGAACTTCTCGCGCGACTCCTCCCACTCGAGCTCGCCGATGCGCACGAGCGCCTCCGGCAGCTCCGGGGAGTCCGTCGGCGACTCGACGATGAACTTCTGAAGCAGGTCGTGCGCCTCGATGCGGAGCTTCGCGGTCGCCGCGAGGTTTCGCTGAATGCGCTGATCGATCTTCTTCGCGAGCAGGGGGCGCAGCGCCTCCGGGATCTGCAAGCTCACGCGAATTTCGCGCGACTGCTGCGCCTTCTTCTCCTCTTTCTTTTTGATGGTCGGGCGCGACTGAGCGCCGAGCTGTCGCTCCGCGGCCGGCTTGATTCTAGAGGATTCGCCCGCTAGCGCGGGCGTCGCGGTGGGGTCTTGCGCGGCGCTCCCCACGGCGGATGCCGAAAGCGCGCCGATCAGTACGACGAGCCCGAACGAACGGCGCATCAACGCAAGCCCTCGCCCCCGACGTACTCGTCGGCCCAATCCTCGCCCTCGAACGGCCAATACTCCTCGTCGTCGCCGAGGTAGCGCGCCGCATCGAGCGAATCGACGATCGTCTGCGGCAAGAGCCCCTGCGAAAGCGCGCTGATCTCGATCTCGAGCGCGCGCTTCTTGCCGAGCACCGTCTCGACGCGACCGAGCCGCGCACGCCGGAGCAGGCGCGTGAGCCGCCGGTCGAGCCGCTCGAACGCGTCCTTGGCGAGCGCGACCTGATCGGCTTCGACGGCTTTGCGCGTCTCGGCTGCCGCCGTGTAGAGGTCCGCGGCGCGCGCCTCGTCCTGGATCAGCAAATCACCGAGCTCCGCGCCCTGTTTGACCTCGCCGTGCGCGGCGACGGCATTGGCCGTCTGCGCGTCGCGCGCCGCGCGCGCTTGCGTTTCGAGGCTCGCGAGCTCGGTCTTCAGCGCCGCGAGATCGGCGCTGCGATTGCTGCGCTCGGTCTCGCGGATCAGGCGCCGCACCTCGGCGAGCTGCGACTCGACGCGCGATTGTTGATCCGCCGCGCTCATCCCGAGCGGCCCCGCGGCTTGGCCGCGCAGCTCCGCCGGCGTGGTGAGGCGCTTGTTCGCCGCCTCGAGCTCGGCGATCGAGCCGAGCAAGCCGCTCATCTGGTAATCGAGCTCGGCGAGGCGCGTCGTGGCGCGCCCGTATCCCGAGTCGACACGAAGCAGCGAGCCGAGCGCGCGCGCCGTGTCCTCGGGCACGCCGAGACCGGCTCCCGCGGGGTCGGCGCCCGTGCGCAGCGCCTCCGTGAGCGACTTCATCGCCGCCGGATCCGCGGCGAGCTTGCGCGCGGCGTCGCGCACCGGCTCGTAGCGCTTCAAGAACTCGCCGAGCTTGTGATCGGCCTCGGGAAAGCGGCACATCGCCAGATCGATGTACGAGTCGAGGATCCACGCCTCGTCCTCGTACACGTGGTTGATCTTGAGGCGCTGGAGCTCGTCCATCGAGGTCCGCGCCGCCTGGTAGTCCTTCGCTTCGTAGCGGGTCGTCGCGGTCTCGTAGAGCGCTTCGGGCAGCCGCTCCGAATCGTTCGGAACCAGGTAGTAGTAGTAGCGCGCGTCGTTGAAGCGGTACTGCTCGTACGCGACGCGTCCGAGCCCGAGGCGCGCCAGATCGCGCACGCGGAAGAAGTCGCTACCACCGAAGAAAGCCGCCTTCCTCGGCGTGAGCTTGGGGTCGGCGACCTTGCAGAAGGCTTGCTCGCCCTGCTTGTAGTGCTTGCGCTCGACCTCGATCACGCCCGAGAGGTAGGTCGCCTGCGCCCAGAAGCGCGAGCGGTCACGCACCATCGAGTACTGCGCGAGCGCCTCGTCCGGCTTGCCCTCGGCCTCCGCCGCGCGACCCGCGAGGTACGAGATGTCGCCCCGGATCTCGTCGCTCGCGCTGGGCGGCACGGCTTTCAAATCGTCGAGGAACACGCGCGGCCGCTCGCTCTCGAGCCCGAAATCGACGAGCGAGTGCACGGCGAGCCGGTACGACGGCTCCTCCGGATCGCCCTCGAGCAGGCCGACCAGGTACGCGCGCGCGACGTCGTGCGCGCCGCCGCGCCCGAGCGCATCGCCGAGCTTGTAGCGGGCCGAGCGGCCTTCCGGCGACTTCGCGAACGGCTTGAAGCGCTCCGATTCGACGATGTAGACGAGATCGCTGATCGCCTCGTCGCGGCGCCCCATCGCGAGCTCCTCCTCCACGTTCTGGAGCTCGTCGCGCAGGCGCTGCGCGCTGAGCGGCTCGGTCGGGGCGAGGCGCTTCGCGGCGAGCGCCTTCTCGTAGGCGGCGAACACCGAGCCACGCGTGTCGAGCGGACCGGGCTCGGCGGCGGCAGCCGGCTTGGCGGCGTCCGTGCTCTGCGTTCCGGCACCGTTAGGGCTGCTCGCGCCGGGTGGCATGCTGCCACCCCCGAGAGCCGGCGCAGTGGACGGAGCCGGCGCGCTCGAAGGGCTCGCTGGCGTGCCGCTCGGCGCCGCGGACAGAGCGGCCTTCGGTCCCTGGGCGAGCGCAGGCGCGGCCGCGAGCGCGGCAGCGACGAACGCCCCCACACGGAGACCGCGCGTCACTCCACCACCCGTGCGCGGAGGCGAATGCGCAGATCGTATTCGCCGTCCTGATCGTCCGGGAAGTCGTCGGCCATATCGGAGTCGTCTTTGATCCGGAAGCTCGTCTCGAGGTGTTTGCTTTCCGGAACGACGATCGCGAATTTGGAGGCCTGGTAGGTGCGGTACTCGCGATTGCGCGCGTCGTAGCGCTCGATCTCGACGCCGAGCATGTGGTGTCCGGGCGCCACCGCGTGCTCGTACACGACCTGCGGCTCCCCTCCGCCGAGCCGCTCGGGCGCGGAATAGGCGACGGCGTCGTCGAGGGTCACGCGGAAGGTCGCGATACGCGCGTCGTCGCCCTCGACACCGACCAGCACGCGCAGCTTGCTCGAAAAGAGCGTCGTCGTGACCGCCGCCACGCGACCGCGCAGCGCCGCGATGTCGGCGAGCAGCTTGTCGTACGCGACGGGTGGCGGCTTGGGCGCGCCTTGCGGGAACTCGTTCGGCTCCGGCGTGAGCGGCGAGCGCTTCTGCGCGGCGGCCTCGGTACCCGGCTTGGGCGGCGGCGCGCCCAAATCGTCACCCGACGTGACGGACGAGGACGAGCCGCCCGCGGTGGGCGCGCCTTCGGGTGAGGCGGCGGGCGCTTCGGGCTTCGCTGGCTCCGGCTTGGCCGTTTCGGCGGGCGCAGCCGACGTGGCCGGCTTCGGCGCGGCCGCCTTCGGCTTCCACTTGCCCTTGCTCTGCGCGGCGGCGCTCGACGAGAGCCCGAGCGCACCCACGATCATCAGCCAACCCGCGACGCTCCGCGCTCGCATGACGACCTGGGACGCTATCACGCCTGCCGAGCGCGAAAAAGCGCGACAGGCCGCGCGGCCTGCGCGTTTTCGTGACTCGACGCGCACCTCCACACACAGGTGCGGCGCGTCGCAGGATCAGGCTTTGATCTGGTTCGCGACGGCTGCCGCCGCCTTCGCCGCGGCTTCGGGATCGCCCAAGTAGTAGCTCGGCTTGATGGGGCGGAGCTTGTCGTCGAGCTCGTAGACGAGCGGGATGCCGGTCGGAATGTTGAGCTCGACGATGTCGGAGTCGCTCACGTTGTCGAGGTGCTTCACGAGCGCGCGGAGGCTATTGCCGTGCGCGGCGATGACCACGCGCTTGCCGCTCTTCACCGCGGGCGCGATGTCGCTCTCCCAGAACGGCAAGAAGCGATTGACCGTGTCCTTGAGACATTCGGTGCGCGGCACGTCCTTCGGGTCGAGGCCGGCGTAGCGGGGATCGTTGCCCGGATAAAATTCGTGCTTCTCGTCGAGAGCCGGCGGCGGCACGTCGTAGCTGCGGCGCCAGATCTTCACCTGCTCCTCGCCGTGAAGCGCGACCGTCTCCGACTTGTTCAGGCCCTGGAGCGCGCCGTACATGCGCTCGTTGACGCGCCAGGTGCGCGTCACGGGGATCCACATGCGATCGAGCTCTTCGAGCACGATCCACAGCGTTTTGATCGCGCGCTTGAGCACGGACGTGTACGCGAGGTCGAAGGTGTAGCCTTCCTTCTTCAGGAGCTGACCGGCCGCCTGCGCTTCCTTCATGCCAAGCTCGCTCAGCGGAACGTCGACCCAACCCGTGAAACGGTTGTCGAGGTTCCATTGGCTTTGGCCGTGGCGGAGCAGGACGAGCTTGTGCATGGCGTCGCTTTAGTGCGCTCCACCGCCCGACGCAACGCGCGCAATGTTTCAGCCAGGCAACACAGCGGGGTGCCGGTGGACCCGCGGGCGGCTCAGCTCGAGAACGGGATGAATAGGCTCAGGCCGCCGAGCACGACGATGTCGTTCACGACCGTATCGACGCCGAGCTGAACGCGCTGCTGGGCGTGGACGATGTCGCGCGTCTCGAGCCGCAGCGCGAGCCACTCGTTGAAATAGAACTTGAGGCCGAAGCCGCCCGTACCGGTGATGCCGAGGTTGCCGGGCTCGAGCGTCGCGCCGCCGCCGAGCAGCACGTTGAAGTCGAAGCGCCCGATCGCACCGCCCATCCAGCGCACCTTGCCGTAGGCGAGCGACCACACGAGATTGCCGAGAAAGAAGTGCTGCGGGTTGTTCTCGGACTGGACGATGCCGACCAGGCCCTGCTGGCGCTGAATCAGCGCGTCGAGTAGCCGGTAGCGCTGGCGCGTGTAGAGGTAGGACGCCTCGAGGCCGAGATCCTCGGTGAAGTGAAACGTGTACGCGCCGCCGAACGTCGGCGCGCCGTCGGACACGTCACCCGCGTACCAACCGCCCAAGCCCGAGAGCTCGTGACGAAGCGACTTCTTGATGAGTCGGGGGACGACACCGCGGTACGCGCGCTCCCCGACGAGCTGCTGCTTCAACGCCTCGTCGACGCACTGCGCGGAGGCCCCGCGCGGCAAGAGTAAGGCGCAAACCACCGCGGAAGCGCCGACGAGAGCTCGGAGAAGCCGCAACGGTTCAGGGGATTATCACACCTGCCGCGGGGGATGCGAGTAATCTCGAGGAACATGCGGAGAGCCGCTCGGCGCGTTCTCGCCCGTCCCAGGCGGGCGACGGTGGCGTGGCTTCTTGCCAAGGACCGGCGCTGGTTTTTCCAAGCCCTCGCCCTCGCCGCTTCAATAGTGATGGTTCCGTGCGCGGAACGCGCGGCGCGCGCAGGTGCCGAACGGCCGGCGTGCGGCGCGGGACCGGCCGCGACGCTCACGGAGATGGCGTGTGACATCCGCACACACGCAGCCGGCCTCGCGCCCGGCGCGGTGGTGATGGGAGTCGACGCGACGGCGCCAGCGCAGCTCGGACCACCGGGTATCGCCGTGCGTCTCGCGGTGCGCGTCGCCCTCGCGCTCGGTGGGGGCGCCGTCGCATGGCCGTACACGGAGAACGACGCGCATGCCCGCGCGCTTCGGCACGGCTCGCGCCCGCTCGTGCTCGTGCGGACGCGGATCGCCGGCGAGCGCCTGGCCGCAGACGCCGAGATCATCGGACCCGAGCCGGGGAGCGGCGGGCCCGGCGCGGCGCTCGGACGTTTCAGCGCGCAACGCTTCGCCGACGCAGAAGTGCGAAGCTTTTGGGCTCCGGTGCGGCTCGCCGGGAACACGCTCTTGCCGCTCGCGGGCAGCGACGTCGACGTGCTCGCGCTCGCGTGCGCCGATCCGAGCCACGACGGGGGCCTCACGCTCGCGACGCTCGGCCGCGCACGCGTGACGGTGGGAACGTTCACGGGCAATCGTTACGAGCTCGTGAAATCGCGGCGCCTCGCCGAGCTCGCAGCCGTGGCCCCCGCGCCGCTGCGCGAGCCGTTCGCGAGCGTCGCCTTCACGCCGCGCGGCGAGCTCGCCGTCGGCATCAGCGATCGCGCGAGCGCACTCCGGCTCGATGCGGGTTTAGCCAAGGCCGAGCCGCTGCCCGACGTCCGACTGCCGTGGCCGGGCGGCGGGTGCTCGCGCTTCGACGAGCTCGCCATCTCGCCGAGCATCGAGCGCTGCACGAAGAGCGAGCCGTTGCTCGCCGAGCCCGCCCTGCGCGACCCGCTCGATGCCATCGCCGGCGCGAACGTCACGGCGCGCACCGGGCGCGTGCGGCTCATTCGCGCGGGGCGACGGGCGAGCGACGGCTCCGTCACGCTGACGGACGGCGAGCGCGAAGTGCGGCTCGAGCATGCGGGCGCGCAACTTGCCGTCGGCGACCTCGACGGCGACGGCGAGCCCGAGCTCATCACGAGCGTCGACACGAGCGAGCCGAGCCAGGACGCCGTGGTCGTCTACGCGTGGCGCGGCAACGCGCTCGAAGAGAAGCTCCGCGTCGCGCTGCCGACCGGCGTGCGCGCGCTCGCCGTGTGTCCCCAGGGGCCGAGCTCCATGGCGCCCATCGTCGTCGCCACGTCGAACGGCGTCTGGGTCATCCGATGACGTCGCGACCGAACCCCTCTCCGGACGTGCTTTCGCGACGCCGTTTCGTCGCGGGAACGCTGGCGATCACGGGCTCCTCGCTCTGCCCCGATGAAGCGGCGGCGCTCGGCCGCACGCCGCTCGGCGGCACGCTACGGCTCGCGCTGCCGTTCGCGGGCGGCGAGCTCGATCCGCACCTCGGCGACGATCCGCTGGCGGCGCTCCTCGCGCCCGCCATCGCGGATCCGCTCTACGCGCTCGATGCCGCGGGCAATCCGTACCCCACGCTAGCCGCCGAGCTTCCCCAAGCGACGCCGGCGGGCGCGCGCGTCGTCCTGCGCCCGGGACTCAAGAGCGCGCGCGGCAAGGCGCTCGATGCGCGCGACGTGCTCTTCTCGCTGCTCCGCGCGCGCGAGCGAGCCGGAGTCGCCGTCCTCGCCGAGCTCCCCGCGCCGCAGAAGGACGCGAGCTCCGCGCTCGCCGTCGTCTTCCCGGGCGCCGATCCGAGGGCGGTCGCCGCGGCGCTCGCGAGCCCTCTTGCCGCGCTCGTGCCGCGTGGATTCAAGCCGAGCGCTCCCGACGGCACCGGCGCCTTCCGCGCCACGCCGAGCGCGAGCACGCTGCTCCTCGAGCGCAATCTGAACGCCGCACGCGGCCCTGCATTTCTTGCGCGCGTCGAAGTCTCGCTCGTGAACGAGCTCGCCGAAGCGCTCCGCGCCTTCGAGTCCGATCGCGCGGACCTCGGCTGGCTCGGCGCCGGCCTCTACCAGCCGCGCCGCGGTGCTCTCGCCTTCGACGGTCCGGTCTACGGCTGGGTCGTGCTGCGCGCGGGCAAGGACGCGGGACGGTGGAGCGCACCCGGCGTACAGCAAGAGCTCCTCGATCGTGTTCCGCGCGAGCCGCTCCGGCACCTCGGACTCGTCGCGCCCGGCGGCACCCCGCGTGCGGGCGCCGCATGGGGCGGTGGCAACGCCGAGCTCCTCGTCGATGCGCGAGCCCCCGGCATGCTCGAGCTCGCGAAGAGCGTCGCCGCGACCTTCTCGGTCGCCGGCCAGAAAGTGACGCCGCTTCCCCTTTCGCCGAGCGAGCTCCGCGAGCGCCGGAGCGCCGGCCGCTACGCTCTCCTGCTCGATTTCGTACGCACGGCGGGGCCTCCCGGCCGCACCACCCTGCTCACGCTGCTCGCGGCCACGAACCCGGCCCTCGTCGCGCGCCCTCCCCAAGCTCCCTCGTTCGAGCCGCTCGACATCGCTCGCACGCTGCCGCTCGGCGTGCTCGGCACGCTTCGCGTCGCGGGCGCCCGCCTTCCCGACACCCACGCCATCGAGTCATTTCAGCTCGGCGCCGTGTTTCGCGACCGCGCGAAATGAAGGCGGCGCGGCGCCCTTGGCGCACACCGCACTACGTCGGGCGCGACGTGGCGCCACTGTCGGGAGCGCACCCGACAGCGTGAGCATTTTCAGCACGCGGCGGATGGCCGTTCGATTCCAAGATAAGATGGTGCAATTGTCGTCTTCCTTCGCGCGCACGGCTCACCGAGCACTCGGCTGCTTGGCACTCGTGTGCCTCGCTGCGAGTCACGGGGCGGGCGCTGCCCAGGCGCGCGAGCACGATGTCACGACGGAAGCGCGACAGGCGGCGCGTACACTCGTCGTCGAAGCCTCCACCGCGTTCGAGGCCGGTGACTTCGAGCGCGCTCTCACGCTCTTCGACCGAGCCGCGCAAATCGTCGAAGCCCCGACGGTCGCGCTGATGCAGGCGCGAACGTTGGTCGAGCTCGGCCGTCTCACCGCGGCGGTAGAGCGCTACACGAGCGCGCAACGCACCGGCCCGGCCGACGCGAGCAACCCCGCCTTCCGCGACGCCGCGGAGCAGGCCTCGAACGAGCTCGCAGCTCTCCGGCCCCGAATCCCTTCGCTGCGCGTCAAGCTCGTGGGTCCTGGGGCGAACGACGCGCGGCTCTCGCTCGACGGGATCGCGCTCGACCCGGAGGATGCGACCAGCGACAAGCTCCTCGATCCCGGCTCACACCGCGTGGAGGTCAAGACGACGGACGGAGCCGCGGCGAGCCGGACGGTCACGCTCGTCGAGGGCGCACGCGAAGAGGTCGTGTTCAACTTGGTGCCGACGGTTCGCGTCCCGACCTCCGCGGCAGCTCCGCCACCCGCGCCACCCCACGAAAAGCGAACGTCCTCGTCGCGCGTCGCCGGCTGGGCGACGCTCGGCGCCGGCGTCGCCTTCACCGGAGCCGGCGCGGCCCTCGGCGTGCTCGCTCTCGGTCACAAGCAGGACCTCGACGCCGCGTGCAAGGACGGCTGTCCTGCGGAATACGCCAACGAGCTTCACGCCTTCCGCACCGAGCGCGCCCTCTCCTACGTCGGCTTCGTGCTCGGAGCAGCCGGTATCGGCACCGGCACGTACCTGCTCCTGCGTCACGAGCCGGACGGAACGACGACCGGGCTCGCGCTTTCGGCCAACGGCATCCACCTCACGGGGCGATTTCAGTGAGCTCCGAGCGAGCTCGCAGAAAGACCGCCCACGGGCCGCGTTGGACCGCGCTGGCCTTCGCGCTGCTGCTCCCGGGCTGTCCGCTCACCGACGACTACTACATGAAGCACTCCGCGCCCCCGCCGGGCAGCACGGACCCGCTCTCCACCTGCGGGAATGCGGCTCGCGAAGGCACTGAGGAGTGCGATGGCGAGGACCTCGCCGGTGCCCGCTGCGACACCCGAGGGTTCGCCACAGGAACCTTGAAGTGCGGGGCCACGTGCCTGTTCGACGTGTCGGGCTGCAGCATGATGCCGCCGCCTCCCGGCTGCGGTGATCGCATCGCCGACCCTGGCGAGCAATGCGACGGGACGGATTTCCAGGGCATGACATGCGAGATGCTCGGAGCCGGCTCCGGTCGCCTCGCGTGCACGGCGGCGTGCCAGTTCGACACGAGCAGCTGCGTTCCAGCTCCGGTGTGCGGCGACGGTAAGGCGGAGGG
Organism: Polyangiaceae bacterium; assembly: GCA_035558375.1. GTDB lineage: Bacteria > Myxococcota_A > Polyangia > Polyangiales > Polyangiaceae > PMG-095. The sequence goes on along the minus strand of DATMCL010000185.1, from coordinate 6,188 downwards.
CGGCGAGGCGTGCGATGGCGCCGATCTCAAGCAGCAAACCTGCTCGACGAAGGGGTTCGATGCCGGCACGCTGAGCTGCTCGCCGAGCTGCGAGCTCGTGACGAGCGCGTGCACCTCCGAGGCGAAGGCCGTCTGTGGCGACGCGCAGAGGGGCGGCGACGAGGACTGCGACGGCACCGACCTCGGCGGCGGCTCGTGCCCGGCGAAAGGGTTCAGCGGCGGCGTGCTCGCCTGCGGTGAGGACTGCCACTTCGATACGGGCGGCTGCACCAAAGGACCGAGCTGTGACTTCGACGGCGGAAGCCGCACGGGAGTCATCCTGCGCGCCGACACTTCCCTGCAAACGAGCAGCGTCGCGACCTGGAGCTGCTCAGCTGGTGGCTCGGGGCCGGACGTGTCGGTCACCTGGACGGCATCCGTAAAAGGTTGCTACCAGGTCATGGTCACGTCCGACGAAGATCTCGACACGATCCTCGGCGTGTTCAACGATTGCGATCGCGGCAAAGCGCTCGCGTGCGACGACAACAGCGGCGCCGACCAATTCTCTCTGCTCGAATTCGAAGCGGCCGCGGGCAGCACCTACGCCGTGGTCGTCGACAGCTACTTCAAGACGGACACCGGACCGATCCAGGTGCGGATCTCGCCCTGCGCGCCGCCCCAGTGGACTTGTGATCCGGCCAGGTTCGGCCGCGACGACGGGTGCGACTGCGGCTGCGGCGCGCTCGATCCGGACTGCGAGGGCTCGAGCGCAGCGAGTGCCTGCGCTTTTTGCGACGCGCCCGGCTCCTGCGCGGCCGGTCTCGGCTGCGACGCGATCCAGAGCGACAAGAACGAAAGCTGCAACTGACGCGCTACGGCCCAACGTAGCGGGCGCGGGGCCGAAGGACGAACGCGGCACCGCGTTGCTCGAGCACGTGGGCGATCCAGCCGGCGGCGCGACCGACCGCGAAGATGGCGCTCGCGGAGCCCGGCGGGAGACCGAGCGAGAGGGCGGTCGCCACGAGCCCGAGGTCGACGTTCGGGGGTGCGCGACGAGCAGCCTTCATGCGCGTGACGAGCGCCGCGAGGGTTCGCTCGGCGCGCCGTCGACCGGACACGGCGCGCAGGAGCGGCACGGCGCGCGGATCGCCGGCGGGATAGAGCGGATGTCCGAAGCCGGGAAGCGCGTCGCCCCGTCGCGTGCGCTCCTCGAGCACCGTCGCGGCGCGCGCGGGCGTGCCGATTTCGGTCACGAGCGCTTCGATGCGCTCGGTGGCGCCGCCGTGCTCCGGACCCGAGAGCGCTCCGAGCGCTGCCTCGACGCAAGCGTAGAGATCGGCGCCCGTGGACGCCGCGACGCGCGCGGCAAAGCTCGACGGATTGAGCTCGTGATCCGCGGACAGCACGAGCGCGCGGTCGAGGGCCGCGCGCGTCTTGGGCGTGGCGGCAACGCCGAGAGCCAGCGCGAGCGCGCCCGCGACGGTCGGTGACGCGAGCGACGCCCGGGCACGACGCGCGTCGAACGCGAACGCGACGCCGGACGCGAGAATCCGGACCAGCCGTCGCGCCCGCGCGAGCTCCTCCGCGAGTGGCGCGTTGAAACGCCAGGGATCGCCGAGCGCGACGCTCGGCACGACGAGCGAAAGCACCGCGATGGGCGGCGCACCACGCGGCACGAAGCGCCCGAGCTCAGGCAAGCGGGCGACGCTCGGAAAGGTCGCCACCTTCTTGCGAAAAGCTCCGGACCAGAGCAGCTCCGCGACGCTCTCGAACGAAGCGCCGCCGTCGGCCAGCTCGACGGCGTCGTGCCCTCGGTAGCGCGGCCCGTGCTCGTCGATGGCCGTGAGCGCCGACTCGAGCACCGGCTCGCCGAAGCGCAGTGCGCCCGCCGCCACCGCGCCGTGACCCGAGCGCGCGACGTGCCGCGCTCGCAAGCGCTCGACGTCGGGCCGCGCGTAGAGGCGGCTCGGACCGTGGGCTCCCGGCGCACTCGTGAGCAAGCCGCGACTCACGTACGAGTAGAGCGTCGCCGGCTTCACGTCGAGCAGCGCGGCGGCCTCTCGTGCACTGAGCAGGTCCTTCATGGATTGTCGAATCTACATTGATCCATAAAGGATTGGGACGCAGGTTGGAACGCATGGAGGACGCCCCCGATGGAAACAGCGCTCAGCCTGGTCGACGGTGAACGAGGGTTCTTGCTTTTGCGGGGAAAAACGCTGGAGGAGCTCGCGGCGGACCCGTCGCTCGAGGCGATCGCCGGCCTCCTCTGGACGGACGTCGCGCCTGCACGCGCGACTCACCTATTCGAGCGTACAGCCTTGGAACGGGCGTTCAGCGAAGCGCGGGCTCGCGCGTTCGCGCTGCTACCGACTCTCGGAGCTGCGCTCGCGCTGCCGGACGCGATGGACGGGCTCAGGGCGGCGCTCGCGCAGCTCTCGGCGGACCCAGGCAGCGACGGCGGCGCCGATGAGGCGGCCGGCGCTGCCCGCGTCGCGCTCGAAGGCGCGCGTCTCGCGGGCGCGACAGCCGTCTTTGCCGCGGCGTGGTCTCGGCGCTCCCAGGGCCTTCCGCCGATCGCACCGGATCCCGGGCTGCCGCACGCGACGGACTACCTGCGCATGCTGCGCGGCGCCACCCCCGATCCGACCGCAGCGCGGGCGCTAGCGACGTATCTCGTCACGGTCGCCGATCATGGCATGAACGCGTCGACGTACGCGGCGCGCGTGGTCGCTTCGACGGGCTCGGATGCCGTGTCCGCGATCGTCGCCGGGGTCGGCGCGCTCAAGGGGCCGCTCCACGGCGGGGCTCCAGGGCCGGTGCTCGACATGCTCGACGCCATCGGCTCACGGGAACGTGCAGAGGCGTGGCTCGAAGGCGAGCTCGCGGCAGGACGGCGCATCATGGGCATGGGACACCGCATCTACCGGGTGCGGGACCCGCGCGCCGCCGTCCTCGAAGCCGCCGTCGAGGAGCTCGAGCGCACGGGGACGCAGCAGGGACGCCTACCTCTCGCCAGAGCCGTCGAGCGCGCCGCGACCACGCTGCTCGAGCGCCGCTACCCCGCGCGCCCGTTGCGCACGAACGTCGAGTTCTTCACTGCTATTCTGCTCGACGCGCTCGGCATCGACCGCCGGCTGTTCACGCCGACCTTCGCCGTGGGCCGCGTCGTCGGCTGGTACGCCCACGTGCTCGAGCAGCGCCGCAGCGGAAAGCTGATTCGGCCGGACTCGCGTTACATCGGGCCAGAACCCAAGGCACGCGCCGCGCTCGGTGTCTCTTCGCCCGCATGACGAAAATCCTTCGTCCGAGCGCGCTGCTCGGTGCTTGCCTGGTTGCCGTCTCACTCGTCGTCACTTCCTGTGCGAGCACGCCCGACGCCGTCCTCGAAACCGGCGGCATGAACCTGAGTTGCCCACGCAAGGATCTCGAGGTCGCGCTCAACCGCGAGACGCCTGTCGTGCGCGAGTACGCGGTCGCCTGCAACTTCATGTACACCCGCGTCCACTGCACCAAGGCAGGCTGCCGCTCCGCGCCTCTCGAGCCACCGTGCGTGGCCAATCTGCCCTGCTTCGAGGAAGACCCGGTCACCCTCGAGTGGCGCTTGCCCGAGAAGGAGCGGCTGGCCTACGCGGCCGCTCACGCCGCGCACTGAGCAAAAAAGCGCGTGATCGCGCTCGGGACGCCGGTCCCGGCTCGTGAACTTTGGGGCGCCTCCCACGGCTCGGGGACTCCCGGTATTTTGAGCTTCGCGATGGACGTGAAGCTCCTCATCGACGCGATCGTGCGACAGACCACGGTCCTGATCGCGCAGCTGTCGACGAGCGCGGGCATCCGTGCGCCGCTGAGCCACATCGCCGACCAGGTGTTCCTGGACCTGGCCGGAGAGATTGAAGCGCAAGGCGTGACGCGCAAGGTCGCCGCCGACATGTTCGGCCTCGCGCTCCGCAGTTACCAGAAGAAGGTCCAGCGCCTCACGGAGAGCGCTACGGTCCGCGATCGCACGCTCTGGGAGGCGGTGATGGACTTCCTGTCCGAGCAGGGCAGCGTGACGCGCGAGCGCCTGTTCGAGCGCTTCCGCCATGACTCGGCGGAGGACGTCGCGGCGGTGCTGAACGATCTCGTCGCGCAGGGCATCGTGTACTCCACCGGACGCGGGCCGACGACGGTGTACGGGCTGTCGTCCGACGCGGATCGGCGGCGCGCGGTGAGCGGCGCGCGGCAGGAGTCGGCGCAGGCCTTCGTGTGGCTGTCGCTCTACCGCCAGGCGATGTCGCGGCGCGAGCTCCACGCGAGCCTCTCTCTCGACGCGGAAGTGGTGGATCGCGCGCTCGACGCGCTCGTGCGCGACGGGCGGATCCGCGAGGATCGCGGGAAATTCAGGGCGGATACGTTCCTGCTCGCGGTCGGGGCGGCGAAGGGCTGGGAGATTGCGGTCTTCGATCATTTCAGCGCGGTGGCGCGAGCCATCGCGGCGAAGGTGCGCCGCGGCTCGCCGCAATCCGAAGCCGATGACGTGACGGGCGGCGCGACGCTAACGTTCGAAATCTCTCCCTCGCATCCGCTGCGCGCGGAAGTGCGCGGACTCCTCCGCAAGGTGCGAAAAGACCTGAACGACCTCTGGACGCGCGTCGGCTCGTACAACGACGAGCACCCCATGCCGGAAGGGGAAAAAGAGCTCGTCACATTTTACTTCGGCCAGAACGCGGAAGATGCCGACTCGAACGAACGGGAGCAAGAGTGATGAGGCACAAGGTGAGGTGGGTGCTCGCGTGGAGCCTCGTCGCCTTCGGCGCGGGCTGCGGGCACAGCGCGGGGTCGACCGGCAGCAACACGAACTGGCTCACCCGCTGCGACGGGGACGGCGATTGCGGCGCGCAGAGCGTGTGCTGGTGCGGCGCCTGCACGACGCCCTGTGAAGACGGGAAGGCTTGTCGCAACGGCACCTGCCACGCGAGCGACGAGCTCGGGTGTGGCACGCCGAGCGGCACGAGCGTGTGCACGGCGGAGTGCACGACGAACACCGATTGCCTCGAGCAAGGCGACGGTCTCGACTGCGTGAACGGCGCATGCTTGCCAGAGGGCGGCAGCGCCGGCGGCGGGGGCAGCGGCGCGGTAGCCGGCCGAGGGAGCGGCGGGCAGGGGTCGGGCACACAAACGTCGGGAGGCGGCGGTGCGGGAGGCAGCGGCGCGGGTGTCGGCGGCGCGGCGAATGGCGGCAACGCCGGCGGGGGGGCGCCGGTCGGGGGTGAGCTCGTTCCGGACGGGGAACGACTCGGCGTCTCCGGCGGCCACACCTGCTACCTCTGGAACGACGGGTTCGAGAGCCACCTCGAGTGCTGGGGCAGTAACGTCTTCGGACAATCGTCGGCTCTCTTGCCGGGCGTCGTGGACGAGACCGTGGACGCGCCGCGCCGCGTCGTAAACCTCACGGACCCCGTCGCCGTGGCAGTCAACGAGGAGCACTCGTGCGCGCTCACGGCCGCGGGCGACGTGTACTGCTGGGGTTTCAACGACGCGGGTCAAGTCGGCAGCCCGAGCGCTCCCGCGGGCACGTGCCCGAGCCGTAAGCCCGAAGAAGCAGGCGATTCCTACGAGTGCCAGCCGGAGCCCCAGCGCGTCGAGGGCATCGCGAACGCGGTGCGCATCGGCGTCGCGCGAGGCCGAAGCTGCGCGCTCCTCGAGGACGGAACCGTGCGCTGCTGGGGCGGCGTGGACCAGGCGCTCGCCGATTGGCTCAGCGGCATCGCCGATGCGCGGAGCCTTGCGGTGGGAGCGAGCGGCGTGTGCGTGACGAACGCGAGCGGCGACGCCTCCTGCAGCTTCACGTTCACGGCGGCCAGCTCTTTGGGCCCTCTCGCTGCCATGGCTCTGACTCGGGATTCACCCGTGCCGGGCGGCTTCGGCTGCACGCTCGGAACCGACCAGCTCGTGCGCTGCTTCGGCGACGACAGCGTGGGCCAGCTCGGCACCGGCATGGTCATCCAGGAGGACGGCCTCTTGAACGCGACGAGCGACGCGAGCGCCATTGCGGTCGGCGTGACGCACGCGTGCGCGCTCGGCAACGATGCGAAAGTGCGCTGTTGGGGCAGAAACACGTCCGGTGCGGTCGGCACACCGCCCCGCACCTCGCCCGTCTGCGGTGCCGATTACTGCGAGGCCCGGCCGCTCGAAGTGGCCGGCCTCCCGGCGATCGCCGCGATCGGGGCTGG
>DATMCL010000184.1:0-21236 GCA_035558375.1 Polyangiaceae bacterium | reverse complement strand
CGCGCGAGCCGCTCCGGCCGAGCGTGGAGCTACGCCTTTCGCAGCTCCCGGAGCAAGATCCCGGAGAGGCGGCGGCGCGCTACGCCGTCGGTGACGCGACCCCGCACGACCCGCCGAGCGCGCACGAGGACGTGACGGCTCCCGCACCGGCCGCGAGTCTGCGTCCCGCGCCGAGCGCGGCGCCCGGCTCGAGCTTCGAGCTGCTCTGGCCTCCCGGCGAGCGACCTCAGGTGCGTGAGCTCGAGCGCGCCATCGCGACCGGGGACCATAGCCGCGCGCTCGTCGAGTGCGAGACGCTCGTGGCGCGCTCCCTCGCCGGGGCCGCGGCCGCGCTCGGCAACGCCGACGCTCCGCGCGATCCCGCGACGGTGGCGCTCGTGCTCGGGATCGATGGTCGGCGCTACCTCGAGTTTCGAGCCCTGGCGCGTGACGCTCGCGCGGGGCGTGGCGTGTCCGCGGCCGAGGCGCTCGTGGCGTACGCGCTCGCTATCGAGATCCGCATCGCGCGCTCGGGCATCGGCTAGTCGCGCGCCGCAGCTCAGCGCGTCGGGGTCTGCGGCAACGACGGATCTCGAGCGCTGGCGAGCCCCGTCAGGGTGATGGGCGTGACCAGCGGCGGATCCTTCTCCGTCGAGATCGGGGGAGGGATCGCGAGCTTGCCGAGCCAGTTGCCGCTCAACGCCGTCAGATTGGCTTCGAGACCGACGCCGCCGGCCCCCGTGAGCGCGATATCGAGCGTCGCCAGGCTTTCTGCGGGCTTCGCGGCTCGGGCATAGAGCGTTGCAACGCCCGCACGGCAGAGCTGCTCGGTGCATCCCTCGTCGCAACCGTCGAACGCGTGGTTCGCCGACTCGCCGTGCGCGACGAGCGCCGCCGCGAGCGCCTTGCACGGCACGGCGAGCGCGAGCGCGTCGCCGAGATCGGCCGCCAAGGGGGCATCGCCGAGGGCCGGATCCGTCGCTGCGCCGAGCAGGAGCCCGCCGGCATCGAACTCGAGGCTCATCCCGACGAGCACGGTGTCGTCGGCTTGAGTCGACCAGACCGTGTTGCCCGTCCCGGAGAAGGTCGAAACCTCGGGCGTCATGCCGAGCACCGATTCGAGCGTCAGCGCGGGCGCGACGCCGACTCCGGCGCCTTGGAGCGCACCCACGATGGTCTGGTCGAAGCTCAGCGCGTCGATGCCGTTCGTGAGGAGGTCGCGAAACGGCCCGCGCACGAGCTCGGCCGCGTTCGGCAGCGTCGCGCGGAGCTCGCTGTCCCAGGTTTCGGCGCGGCGCGTCGAGTCGTACGAGCTCGGCTCTTCGAGCGCCGCCTGCATCGCGTCGAGCAGCGCCTCGACGTCGTCGGTCGCGTCGCCGGCGAGCGCGGCCACGAGCGCGTCGCGCGTGGGCGCGAGGGCGTCCGTGAAAGGGGTCGCGCGCTCGAGCGCGAGCGTGAAGCGGATCTGGCTGCGCTCGAGCTTGATGGGAACGTCGGTGAGCTCGACGACCACGGGCGTGACGGCGCCTTCCGCCGCCGCATCCTGGGTCGTGCAGCCCCAGATGTACTTGCCGACGCGCAGGATGACGGCAAGCTTGACGCCCGCGGGGACCTCGAGGTCGACCGGGAACGTGTCGGCCGTCGTGACGGCGAGGCCGTCGTCCGGGGGCGCGCCAATGAGATCGGCGCAGGTCGTGTTGGCCCACGCCGTCGCGGTGTACTGCGTGATGGTGCGGAGGCCGTCGTACGACGGCGTCACGCCGAGGTCGGTGACGCCGGTGCTCGGCACGGCGACGGGAAAGAAGAGCGGGTCGGCGCCTGCGGTCGTGACCCGCACGCTGAAGCTTTTCGGGACGCTCGGCGCCGTGAGGGTATTTTGCGCGATGCCCGTGAGCCCGCTCGTCGTCGCCGTGGAGCTCTTGAGGATGGCATCGAACGGGTCGCCCACGAGCGCGAACCTGAGCTCGCGCATCGTCGCGGGCTTGACGGTGGCGACGAGCCCGACGCTCTCGCTCGGAGCAAGCTTGAGTGGATCGACGTTGAGACCGTCGGCGAGCGAGACGGCGCGCAGAGCGATCGTCACGGCGGGAGCATCGGTGCCGCCGCCTTCGCCGCCACCGCCCGCGTCCCGCTCGCCCTCGTCAGGCCCCGCGGGAGCGGCGCCACCCGCCGTGCAGGCGAGCGCCGCGCAGGCAGCGAGCACCGCCCCGAGGCGAAGGGCGCCGAGCGGGCGTGCTCTCCACCGTGGCCCGAACGGGGCCCGGGCGGCGCGCGAGAAGAAAGGCATGCGCCTCGAAAAGTAGAGCGAAAGTGGCGCGCTGCAAGCGAAGAGTGACAACGCGCGGTGCGGAGCGGGTCCTCGGGCGCCGTGTTAGCGTTCGACCCGCACGTGACGTCGATCGTTCCGCCTTCCGTGAAGATCCTGATCGTGGAGGACGAGCCGGGCCTCCGGCAGATGCTCGAGATCATGTTTCACCGGGAGGGGTACTCGGTCGTGAGCGCGCCCGGCTGTCGTGCGGCGCTCGAGGCGATCACGCAGCACCCTCAGCCGTTCCCCCTCGTCCTCACTGATCTTTCGATGCCGGACGGCTCGGGCCTCGACGTGATTTCGTGTGCGAAGGGCCGGAGCCTCGCGACGGAGATCATCCTGCTCACGGCGCATTCCAGCGTGGAGAACGCGATCCTCGCGATGCGCTCGGGGGCGTACGACTTCGTGGCCAAGCCGTTCAAGCCCGCCGAGCTCGCCGCCCTCGTCGCCAAGGCGCTCGAGAAGAGCGCGCTCGTGAGCGAAAATCTTCGCTTGCGCGCGCGCGTCAGCGCGGAGGAGGAAGGTCGCGCCTTGCTCGGCAGGAGCGAGGCGATGCGTCGCATCACCGACGTGATCGAGCGCGTGGCGGCCACGCGGTCGACGGTGCTCATCACCGGTGAGAGCGGCACGGGCAAGGAGCGCGTGGCTCGCGCCATTCACCAGCGCTCCGACCGTGCCGAGCAACCGTTCCTGGTCGTCAACTGCGGCGCCTTGCCGGAAAACCTGATGGAGAGCGAGCTCTTCGGGCACGAGAAAGGCGCCTTTACCGGGGCGCAGACCAAGCGCCACGGCCTATTTCGCGACGCGCACGGCGGCACGATCCTGCTCGACGAGATCGGTGAGCTCCCGCAAAGCCTGCAAGTGAAGCTGCTCCGCGCGCTGCAGGAGCGCAGCGTGCGGCCCGTCGGCGCGAGCGAAGAGGTGCCCGTCGACGTGCGCGTGCTCGCGGCGACGAATCGCGACGTCGAGTCCGATGTCGCGCAAGGGCGCTTTCGTCAGGACCTCTATTACCGCCTGAACGTGATCCGCCTGAACCTGCCGCCGTTGCGCGAGCGTCGCGAGGACATCCCCATCTTGGCCGAGCGTTTCGTCGTGCGCTTCGCGCGCGAGATGGGCAAAGAGATCGCCGGCTTCACGCCCGATGCTCTCCACGCCATCGAGCGCTACGCGTACCCTGGTAACGTGCGCGAGCTCGAGAACTTGATCGAGCGGGCCGTGGCGCTCGCCGGCACGCGCGTGCTCGGCACGGGCGATCTGCCGGAGGAGGTGAGCGGCCAGCTCGGGCGTCCGGAGCCAGGTCTTTTGGCGCTCGGGTCCGACGGCTGCGATCTCGACGCCGTCCTGAACGAAGCCGAACGGCGCCTGTTAGTCGCGGCGCTCGAGCGAAGCGGTGGCGTGCGCAAGGCAGCGGCGAAGCTGCTCGGCGTGACCTTCCGCTCCTTGCGCTACCGCTTGCGGAAGCACGGCCTCGGCGGCGACGGCACCGGTGCACTGGATGGCGCGGACGACGCGCCCGAAAGCGACGACGACGGCTCGGAACCGCCCGACAGCCGCTAACAAAGCGCACGCCTCGTCTGGCTGATGGCCCCCCCTAGTGCTAAGCTCGACGGTGCATGATGCGTCGCGTGCGCGGCCGGGCGCGTGGCTTTACCCTGGCGGAGCTGATGGCTGTGGTGGCCATCATGGGCGTCCTCAGCGCCATCGCGATTGCCGCGTTCCACCGCCGCGCGTACCAGTCGGACGCCGCGAACGCCAAGGTCGTGATCAAAGCGATCGCGGTGGCCGAAGAGCATTTTCGGGCTGAAAATCAGGTTTATTTGGACGTTTCGTCGGCGGGCGACCCAGGCTGGTACCCGGCGAAGACGTTCCCGCAGATGACGCGCCGCACGTTCTGGCTCACGGAGCCCGACGCCGGTGGCAGCACGGAGACGAACCGGTGGCGGGCGCTCATGCCGGACATTCGGGGGCAGGTGACGTCCGGGTTCAAATGCAACGCCGGATTGCCCAACTCGCCTTCGCCGAGCCTCCTGCTCGAGTCGGGCAGCGGCGTCACGCTGCCGACGGCCAATCCCGTCGAACCCTGGTACCTGATCCAGGCGCGCTCCGATTTCGACTCGGACGGGCTCGCGTCGTACATCGTGGCGGCAAGCTGGACACCCGAAATCGTCGTCGTCAACGAAGGGGAGTAGGCGCTTCCGAGCGCGCCCGGCGGGCTCCTCGCGGGCCCATTTTTGGCGCTGGAAAGGCGCGCGGTGACACTTTTGGGCAGGCGCCGGCGTGCGTCCTTGTGGGCGAAGGTGTGAGCTAACTGCGCCCGGCGCCTCGCGAACCGGCCCGTTTTCTCGGCCGAAGGCGCGCCCGCATGAAAGAGTGCGACCCTGGGCGATGAAAGTCTCCGGGGTACATCCGCGCACACGGCGCGGGCTGGCACGCGACCTGCTTAGGGAAGGCGTGGTCATGCGGCGCCGGCAACGCGCGAGCTCTCGCGGTTTCTCGCTCATCGAGTCGATGGTCGTGGTGCTGATCATCGCCGTGCTCGCGACGCTGGCCGTTTACGGCGTGCGCAAATACATGATGGCCGCGAAGACGTCGGAGCCCATCGAGATCATCAACTCGATCCGCGCCGCGGAAGAGTCTTACAAAGACGAGACCTTCGCCTACCTGCCCATCACCGGCGGCGTCACGGGGACGTATCCGTTCACGAATGCCGCGGGCACACAGAACCAAAAGATGCCCTGGGACAAGGGGAATGCGTCGGTCTTCGGCGAATGGAACCAGCTCGGCGTGCGGCCGAGCACGATGGTGCAGTTCGGCTACGGCTGCGCCGCGGGCAAGGGCGTGGGCGTTCCGCAGAAGGCCGACCTCGGCATCGCCAACAATCTGAACTACCCGACGACGTTCCCCGACTGGTACGTCGTGCGCGCGATCGCGGATCGCGACGGCAACGGGACCTACGCTTACTTCGTCGGTTCGAATTTCACCGACGGCATTTACTCGGAGAACGAATCCGAATGACGGGCCGCATCGGGCACGCACGTTCGGAACGAAGCGACGGGTCGGGTGGCCCTACGCATCGCGGAAGTGGCCACCCAGAACAAAGGAACGAAGCATGATGATTCGGAAACTCAGGAAGAAGGCGCGCGGTTTTACGCTGGTCGAGCTCATGATCGTGGTTGCCATCATCGGCATCCTCGCGGCGCTCGCCATCTACGGCGTGAAGAAGTACCTGACGAACGCCAAGACCGGTGAGGCGAAGAACAACCTCGGCCGCCTCGCCAAGGACTCGATCTCGGCCTACGAGCGCGAGACGATGGACGCGACGCTCGCTCCCGCGGGCAGCGGCTCCCAGGCGGTGCATCGCCTCTGCGGCGGCCCCGGCGACAACCCGGTTCCGGCCACCGTGCCTGCCGGCAAGAAGGTCCAGCCGGATCCGGCCAAGTGGAACACCGGAAGCGTGACCGTCGGGTGGCGCTGCCTGAAGTTCTCGCTGAACGATCCGGTGTATTACCAATATAACTACACGGCGACGGCGCCCACCGATCAAACGGCCGCCGAGTTCACGGCGCTCGCGAGGGGCGACCTCGACGGTGACACCACCGCGGGCGATCCGTGGATGTACCGCGGCAAGATGATCTCCGCGGGCGTGCTGCGTCTCGCGACGACCATGGACGAGCCGACGGCGGGCGACGGCGCCGAGGAATAAGTCTCGGCCCGTCCGTCGGCATCCGCGCCGGCGACGTTCAGAATGGCCCCGATCGCCTTCCAGTAGGCATCGGGGCTATTCTTTTTCTAGGACCTTTCTCCGACCCTCGGCGCGCTTGCTCTACGGCCTCGTCATCCTCATCCTCGTGCTCGCGGCGTACGTGGAGTGCCTTGGTGGGACGTTCGTGTGGGACGACCGTCCGCTGATCCTCGGGTCGCCGCTCGTCGAGCGCGTCGCGTCGCTCGGCGACTATCTCAAGAACCCGTTCTGGAGCGGCCTCGGCGGGCGGCCGCAATCGGTGAGCTATTATCGGCCGCTCGTCACCGCGAGCTTCGCGTTCGACCAGCGCCTGCACGGCGGGAACGCGGCAGGGTTTCATCTCACGAATCTCGCGTTTCACGCGCTGAACGCGCTGCTCCTCTACGCGGTGATTCGCCGGACCGGCGCGCGCGCTCGGACGTGCGCTCTGGCAGCGGCGTGCTGGGCCCTCTTGCCGCGTCTCGCGGAGGTGGCGGCGTGGATCTCGGGGCGGACCGACGCGATCGCCACGGCGGCGGTCCTGGGCGCACTGCTCGCGTGGGGTCCAACGCTTCCGCGGCGACTCGCGGCTGCGCTGCTGCTCGCGGCAGGGATGTTCGCGAAGGAGTCGGCCCTTGCCGGCGTCGGTGCCGTTGCCGCGCTCGAGGTGTCGGCAGTGGAGAACCCGCGCCAAGAGCTGCGCTCCCTGGCCGTCCGTGTCTCACCGGCGCTCGCGGCCGCCGCGCTCTACCTCGTTGCTCGCGTGACTGCCGTCGGCCTTCACTCGGAGGGGGCGTCGTTCGGCTGGAAGCGCGGTCTCGTCGTGCTCGAGGCGCTTGGAACCTACGCCCTCATGCTGCTCGACCCGCTGCGCCCGCGGGCGGCGATTGGGCGCGTCGGCGTGGTCACCCCGCTCGGCCTCGCGGCGGGGGTCCTCACGCTCGTGGGCGTGGGGCTCTTCCTCTGGCGGTACGGACGGCGGTTGCGGGGCTGGTCGGCCTCTGGCCTGTTGCTCGCTCTGTTCGCGCTGTTGCCGGTGCTGGAGCTCGTGCCCATCCCGGTTCGGACGCTCGCAGCCGACCGATTTCTATATTTGCCGGCAGCGGGGCTCGCCATGGCGCTCGCGCCCGTGCTCGACCGGCTGCTCGGGGCGCGACGCGTGAGCTGGGCGATGGCCTGCGCGCTCGTCGGGGTGCTCTTCGTCGGGACGTATCGGCGCGTCGCCGTCTGGTCCGACGAGGTGACGTTCTGGGTGACGACGTACGGAGAGACGCCGCGCTTCAACTCCGCGCCGGCGACGGAGTTCATGGGGGTCTACTACCGCGCGGGGCTCTACGACGATGCTCTCTTGCTCGCCGAGCGGGCAAGTCGCTATGACGACCCGGGAGGGAAGGGGAAGAGCAACTACAATGCTGCGCTGTGTCTCGGGCGCCTCGGGCGTCGCGAGGAAGCGCTGGCGCGTCTCGCGTCGGGGCACGCCAGAGAGCGCCAGCGCGGCGACACGGAGCTGCAGAAGGCCATTCTGGAGATCCAGCTTGGCCGGGGCGAGAGTGCGCGCACGCGGCTCTCGTCCCTCGTGAAAGAAGGGAATGTCGGCGCGCGCACCCTTGTGGAGCGCATTCCGGAATTCGAGGAGGCGCTCCGCCGGCTCGCGAGCACCGACGCGCACGACTTCGAGGTACGCGCCGAGCTCGAAACGATGCTCGGCGCCGCCGAGCGCGCGGGTCCCGACTGGCTGCAGGCTGCGCGGCTTCCCGCCGCTTCCAAAGCGACGGTCGTCGCCGCGCTCCGGTTTCTCGTCCAGACGGGTGACCGCGCCGGCATTGCGGAGGTGACCCGCATCCACCTCGCACGGTTTGGACCCCTCGAGGCCCAGCTCGATGCCATGGTGAGCCTGCGCCTCACGGAGCTCGCGCGCCTCATCGCGGAGCGGCCCGCGATCCACGCCTCCCCGCCTGCCGTCACCGCGTTCGAGCTGCTCCCGCTTGCGTCACGGTGAGCGGCTCAGGCAGCGCTCGCGCTCGCTGGGCTCGATCACGTCGCCGAGCTTCTCGGCTTCCTCGAGCGCGCAGCATAGGACGACGCGGCGCCCGCTCGCGTCGCGGCGGTGGCGCAGCGAATTGCTGTGACGCGGATCGAAACCGGTCACGCGGTACGCCGTCGGCTCGATCCAGAGCGGGCTCCCGTCGTCATCCGGCGGTCGGTTCATGAGCGAGCTTGCCTGCGCGCACGGCACGATGCTCGCCGCTGCGGTGTTCGGATCGCGGTGGTAATACCAGCACGCGCGGCCGGGGTATTCGGCGAGCACCTGCGCGCGGAGCGCCTCTCGCACGTTGGGGAAGGTGACGATGGGCTCGCTTCTGCCGCGGTTTCGGCGCGGGAACGAGTCGAGCAACCAGCCGACCATCAGGTACTCGCTCTGCCGGAGCTCGTGAAACACGACGGCCGGGGCAGTGACGCGCGCGAGGGCTCGGTCGCTGTCGTCATGAATCGCGCCGACGAGCCGGGCCAAGCGCAGCGATTGCTCGCCGATGAACGGCGCGGTCCCGAGCGCGAGGTGAACGGCGAGCGCACTCGGACCGAACGCCGGAAAGCGCTGGAGCAACGCCTCGACCGCGCCCGCCGCGACGAGCGAGCCCGGGAGGACGAGCTCGTGGTGGTAGAGCGAGCCCGTGTCGGAGGCACCGGGCGAGTAATAAAGGAACTCGAACGCGACGATCGCCAGGGCAACCAGGTACCAGACGCCGAAGCGTCGCTCGGAGGTCTTCTGCCAGAGCGCAAATCCGAGCACTCCGAGCGACAGGGGCAGGCCGAGCCACCACGCATTGAGCCGCAGGAGCACGACGCCGAGATTCTCGAGCGCGGTCCACGGCGTGTGCGAGAAGAGGTCGTAGCGCCAGACGGGGCCGAACCCGTAGTGCTCGATGGCGCACTGCAGGTACCAGGGCACCGTCGTCGCCGAGCCCGAGAGCGCATGGTTGTACCAGCCGAGCGCGGCGAGCGAGCCGCCGAGCGCGGCGCCGAGCACGCCGAGCGCGCCGAATCGACGGAGCTTGACGAGCTCCCACGCGGCCGCCGGCACGAGGACACCTCCGATGGGCACGAGGCTCTGGAGCCGCGTTGCGAGCCCGAAGCCGGTGCCGAGCGCCACGAGCAGCGCTCCCGCGTAGGGACGCGTGTGACGCGACCACTCGAGCCCGAGGCCCGCGACGGCGACGGCGCAGAGGCTCGTCGTTTCGCTGAGGCCGGTTGCCGCGGTCAGCGTGACCATCGGCGAGAGCGCGAGCGCGGCCGTGGCGAGGTCGGCGAAGCGCGCCCCCGCGCGCAGGGTGACGGCCCGATGCCAAGCGAGGAGCGTCACGGCAAGCAGCACGAGGTGAGCGAGCGCGGGAACGCCGAAGAAGAGGCCAGGCACCTGCACGAGGCCCTCGCCCGGCAAATATTTGCCGGTGTAACCGCGCTTCGTCATCACGGTGAGGAAGTCGGGCGGCATGAAGCCGAGTGACGCGTCGCCGAGCCGCCCTTCGCTGAAGAACGTGGCCTGCATGCGATAGGTGAGCTCGTCGTCGGCGATCGCACGGCCCCGGAGCACGCCGAGCATCACCACGGCCGTCAGCGCGAGCGATGACGCGGCGAGCACGGCGGCGACGCGTCGCGTGGAGAAGCTCTTGTTCCAGGGGCGCACGCGCGAAAGTCCCGCGCTCAGGAGCAAAAGCCCCGGGCCGAGCAGCACGGCGCGGGCTACGTGCCCCCAGAGCTGCTCGTAGGTGAACCCGCGCATCGGCGAGTACGGCAGCGGCTCCGGACCGAACGGCGCATACCCGAACTCGAACGGGCCGCGCGGCTCGGCGATGAGCCACCCGAAGTAGAGCCCCGTGAGGAGAACACCGCCGACGAGCGCGAGGATGGCGCGCGAATCGGCCCTGCGAGGCGGAGCGTCGGCGCTCACAGCGCGCGCGTCCTTCACGGCGGCGGCGGTCGCGTCGAGCGCCGGAGCAGCCGCGGGATCAGCCGTCCGCTCTCCTCCGCTCCTGCCGCGCCTTCCTCGTGGTACTCCGCGTCCTGGTTCACGAGCCAGGGGTCGAACACGTCGTGGCCCGCGAGGACGTTCTTGGCGGCGAGCATCGCCGTCATCATCGAGTGGTCCTGGTTGTTGTACTTGTGCATCCCGTTGCGCCCGACGACGTAGAGCCCCGGAAATCGCGCCCGGAGCTCGCTCCGGATGGTATCGACGTGGCGTTGGTAGGAGGAATCGTACACGGGGTAGGCCTTGGGCTGGCGCACGACCGCCGAATCGATGACGGAGGTTTCTTGCAGCAGCCCGATGGCAGCCATCTCGCGCTTCGCGAGCGCCGTGAGCTCGGCGTCCGTGCTGGTCCAGAGCCCGTCGCCCGCGTGACAGAAATACTCACAACCGTAGGCCGCGAGCGTCGGATCGGGAACCATCTCCGGTGACCACGATTTGAAGTTCTGGATGCGACCGACCTGCACGCTCGGATCCTGGATGTAGAGCCAGTTGTCCGCGAACGCGCCCGTGTCCTTCGCCATCAGCACGACGATCAAGAAATCGCGGTACTTGAGCGATGAGGCTGCCTCGAGCGACTCGCTCGAGACGGCGGGCGCGAGCGCACGGCAGAGCTCCGAGAGCGGCGCCGAGCAGATCACGCGGTCCACCTCGAGGCGCTCCGGTGACGCGCCGGGCGCGGCGTGCTCGACCGTGTATTTGCGCGCTCCGGCGTCGTATTCGACGCGCGAGACCCGCCGTCCCAAGAGGATGCTCCCGCCGCGAGCGCGGATCCCTTCGGCGCAGGCTTCCCACATCATGCCCGGCCCGAGCCGCGGATAACGGAAGGTGTCGATCAGGGTCTTGATCACGCCGGAGCGGTCGCTCGGTGCCCGGCGCGCAGCCAGAGCGGACAGCACGGCGCTCGAGAGCGAGAGCCCCTTGATGCGCTGCGCCGCCCAGTCCGACGAGATCTCGCGGCAGCTCATGCCCCACACCTTCTCGGTGTAGGTCTTGAAGAAGATCCGGAACAGGCGCTCGCCGAACTGGTTCGTGACCCAGTCCTCGAAGTTCTTCGGATTCGGGACCGGACTGAGGCGCGCCTTCGCGTACGAGGCGACGCACAGCCCCGCCTCGACCGGACCGAGCTTCGACAGCGCTTCGAGCGGGCGCAGGGGATACGAGAAGAACTTGCCCTCGTAGTAGATGCGGCTCGAGCGCGGTCGCTCGAGCATGTCGTGCGGCAGGATCTCGCTCCAGAAATCCTCGATCTCACGCGATTTGGAGAAGAAGCGGTGGCCGCCGATGTCGAAGCGGAATCCGCGGTGAACGACGGTGCGCGAGATGCCGCCGACCGTCGTCGGATCGGCCTCGAGCACCGTGACGCGCGCTCCACCTTTGGTGAGCACGTGCGCGGCCGTGAGGCCTGCGGGGCCAGCACCGATCACGGCGACGTCGGGCATCCTCCACGATCCCTTACCCTTCGCGCCGCCGCGGTGAAAGGTCCGTCCGCGCGCGGCGACCCGCGACCGTGGTAGATCATCGTCGGTTCGTGGAACCCGAGCGGACGCAAGTTGCACAGCGCGCTCCGCCGCCGGCACCGCCGATCCCGCCGCCGGTGCGCGATGGCAGAGCCGTGCCCTGGGCGTTTCGTGCGTACCGGACGCTCGGTCCGGAGCTGACAGTTACTTGCATCGCGCTCGCGGTCTGGGCCGTCGGTCTGCTCGCCGGACTGCCGCTGCTTCTGCCCAACGGGCCGAGCCTCGGCTTCGTCGAACGGCACTACTTCCGGCCGCTGGTGGTGGCGATCGTCGCTCAGGTCGCGCTCCTGGCCATTCGCCGAGACCGGAGCCGGGGCCGGGTATCGACGCGCGATTTCGCTGCTGCGCTCGCGCTCGTTGCCGTGACGATCGTCGTCCACTTCAACCTGAAGGCCTGGATGCCGCTCGTTCATCCGCGGCTCTTCGACGACGAGCTGATGCAGGTCGATCGCGTCTTCGGTGCGCTCGTTCCTGCTCTGACGGCGCTCCGCCACGCGCTCGCCACGGGGCTCGAACGGCTCCACGTGCCGGTCGATCCGCTCTACCACGGCCTCTTCGTGGCCGCGTTCTTCGTCTCCTTCACGGCGCACGCGCTGTTCGACACGCCGAGCGGCTTCCGGCGCGTCGTGCTCGCCGCCTGCCTCGTGCTCCTGATCGGCGGCGTCGGCTACTGGGTTCTGCCGGCAAAAGGGCCCTTCATTTTCAGGCCCGTCGAGAATCGCTTGGCCGAGCTGACGCAGCGCGCGATGGAAGCGCGCTTCGACGCGTTCGTTGCGACCCGCGTGCCACCGCCCGGCTATTTTACGGCGCCGCTCGCCGCGATGCCGAGCCTTCACACCGCGCATGCGGCGCTCTTCACGGTCTTCGCGTACCGGCGGATCCGCTGGCTGTTCTGGCCGCTGTCGCTCGCTCTCTTCTGGATCGTGCTCGAAGCGGTGGCCGCCGGCTGGCACTACGTGGTCGACCTTCCCGTGGGCGTCGGCATCGCGTTCGGCTGCATCCGGCTCGCGACCCTCATGATCCCGGAGCCAAGGGGGCCCTGAGCCTCCGGACGTCGATGCCCGAGGACGCTCGGACCCCGCGCCGCGTCTCGCCCGCGTTTCTCGGCGTGGCGCTCGAAGCGACGGCGTGTGCGCTCGCGCTGATGGGCTTCGTGGCGCTCAAGCTGTCGTACGACCCACCGCTCGGCGACGGCCTCGACGGCGCGTACTACTACCAGATCGCGCGGCACGTCGCGGCAGGGCAGGGGTTCGTCACGAGCGTCTCCGTCTTCCATCAGGGGCTCGAGCACCTGCCGCAGCCGGCGATGACCTACCCGCTCTTGCCGCTCGTCATCGGCATGGCTGGGCGCGTCGTCGGCATCGAGCGCGCGGCGCGAATGCTGCCCGAGAGCTTCTATTGGCTGAGCCTCGTCCTCGCCTACGTCTGGGTGCGACGAGCAGTCGTCGGGGGATTTCCGCGGCTCGCCCGCTTGGCGCCGTGGATGGCGCTCGGCATTGCGATGCTTCTGGGGCTGAACCCGGTTTATCACTGGGCGAGCTCGCGCCCGTACACGGAGAGCCTTGCCTTCTCGCTCGTGCTCGTGACGCTGCTCGCGTTCGGGCACGTGCGCGGTCGCTTCTTCGGCTCGGCGCGTGACGAGGCGCTCGGTTTCGCGGCCGTGGGGCTCTTCGCCGGCATCTGCTACTTGTCGCGTTTTCAGCTGCTCGTCGTCGGTCCTGCGCTCGCGCTCACCGAGCTCGTCGGACTCGCGCGCGGTCGCGTTCGCCGCGCTGCCTGGCTTTTGGCTGGAAATGCGCTGCCGGTAGGCCTTTGGGCCATTCGGCTTGCTCGCATGCCTGGCGCGACGCTCACCGCCTTGTACGACCACTCGGCGTTTCGGCAGCTCCCGGAGCTACCCGTGTTCGACTTCAGCGTTCCGTGTAGCGGCTTCGTCGCCTGTGCGCTCGACAAGCTCGGCGGGCTGCCGGTCGCCTTCTCGCCCGCCGGCAAGGAATCGTACATCGCCCAGTTCGGCTGGACAGCGTATGCGCTGCCGCTCGTCGCGCTGCTCGCGCTGTCGGCTCGGGTGCGCCGGCGGCTCCGACTCCTCCGTCATGCGCGCTACGCGACGCTCCTCGCGAGCTTCGTCGTGGGGTGCGTGGCCGCGCTCC
This sequence comes from Polyangiaceae bacterium, assembly GCA_035558375.1. Lineage (GTDB taxonomy): Bacteria > Myxococcota_A > Polyangia > Polyangiales > Polyangiaceae > PMG-095. The sequence continues at coordinate 7,531 of DATMCL010000184.1, read as the reverse complement.
CGCTGCATTTCATCCATTCGGCCCACTGGAACGAGTGGGGGTTCGGCTGGCGCCAGAGCCTGCCGCTCTTCTTCGCGGTTGCGCCGCTCATCGTGGTGCTGCTCGCCGCGCCGGTGCTGGCGCGCTCGGGTCGTCTGTGGGCGCCGCTTGCGCTCTCGGGGCTCGCGCTCGTTGCGCTCCTCCAGGCTTTCGTGACGCTCGGCCGCGCGAGCCTAGAGCTTGGCGACGACCCCCTGCACGAGGCGCGCGTCGACGGGGCGCGCGTCGCGGGCGCGTACCTCACGCGCGTGGCCCGAAGCGAGCGCTCGCTCGGGATCGAGCCGCAGCCGATTGGGGCCTACACCGACGCTCCGCTCGACTGGCTTGCGTGCTGGTCGCCGCCCGAAGTGGCGCCGCTCCTCGTCGAGAAGCGGCACGTGACTCGCGTCGTCGCGACGGCGCGGGCGCTCCGCTGCCCATCGCTCGCCCGGGTCCGCGAGCGGCTGGTGCTCGAAGCGGAGCTTCAACCCCACGGAGGGATGCGCGTGCTCAGGGTCGTGCCGCCGTGAGAGAGGCGCGCTGGCCGCGTCCTCGGCCTTCCACTATCCTGACGCCGTGCGCATCACCGGTCGCCCCATCGTCGAGTACGTCGCGGTCGTCGCGGCGCTGCTTTGCGTCGTATTCAGCGTGGCGCCCGCGTTCCTGAAGAATCTGCGCGCCTCGCGCCTCACGGAGCCGATGGATCGGCTGGCCTTGATCGCATCCCGTGCGACGGCGCTCGCCGCCGGGCGACCCGTCGAGTCGGCGTATCCGGGGCCTGCGCCGCTCACGCCCTCCACGGTTCCGCGCGGCGAGCTCCTGCTCGATCCCCCCGGCACCTGGGATCACCCGACCTGGCGCATGCTCGGCTTCCATTTCGAGGATCCCCACGCCTACAGCTACACGTTCGAGAGCGAGAACGGCCCCCAGCGCTCGACCTTCCGTGCCACGGCGATGGGCGATCTCGACGGCGACGGCAACCTGTCGAGCTTCGTCGTCACGGGGGAGTGCGCACGTGGAGGGGCACCGCGCACCGACCCGATCGCCATGCAGCGCGAGGTCGAGTGAGCGGCGGAGGGCGCACGCTTTCGCGCGCCCTCGGCGTTGGGCTCTTCGCGCTGTCGGCCGCCGGTATCGGTGAGCTCCGCGCGGAGCTCTTGCCGCGCTTCTCGGCAGTGCGCGACAAGACGGACACGTACGGGCTCCCGAGCCCCGACCAAGTCGTCGTCGCGAGCCTCGGCTACCGCTCGGCGCTCGCCGATCTGCTCTTTGCCCACGTGCTCGTGTGGCACGGCATCCACTTTTCGGAGAAGCGCCGGCTCGAGTACGCGGCCGAGTACCTCGACACCATCACGGCGCTCGATCCGGGGTTTCGCGAGCCGTACTACTTCGGCGACACCCTGATCGCGGTGCAGCCCGTCAAGCCTCGGCATGGGGACTACGTGAACGCGCGCCGCCTGCTCGAGAAGGGTCTACGCGAGCGCCCCGGCGACACGGAGCTCTGGCTGAGCGCGGGGCAGTTCATCGCGTACGTGGCCGCTCCCTGGCTCGACGACCCCAAAGAGCAGGCGGAATGGCGGCTCGCCGGTGCCCGCATCCTCGCGCGCGCGTGCGAGCTCGTGGGCGCGAACGAGAACATTCCGTACAACTGCATCGCCGCGGCCGGCCTCTTCAACAAGGCGGGGGAGCGCGAGGCGAACATCGAGTTTCTCGAGCGCGTGCTCGCCGTGTCGGACGACGAGGAGATCCGCGCGCAGGCTTACGGCTACCTAGAGCGCGCCCTCGGCGAGCGCGCGCAGGAGACGCTCAAGCAGCGCGGTGAGCGCCTGCGCGAGGCGTGGAAGGCCGATCTGCCATTCGTGTCGCTCACGACGGAGCTCGTCGTGGGACCGCCTACCGACCCCGCGGTGTGCGCAGGGCCCGGTCGCGATCGCGTGGCCTGCGCCACCACATGGGCAAGCTGGCGCGCGCTCGAGCGTGCTTCGCGTGAAGAGTAGCCTTTACGGGAACTTGACCTGAAGGGTCGCCTTCTGGCCGGGGCTCACGTTGATGCTTTTCGCCTTGCGACCCATCTCGGGGTGCACGAACACGACCGTGTGCTGCCCGGGCGGCACCGTCGCGCTCTTCGGTGTCTTGCCGAGCGGGCGACCGTCGAAGATCACCATCGAGGGCGGGTTCGACGCGAACGTGAGCGACGCGTTGGCGCCTGCGGGTGCCGCGGCTGGCGCGGCGGGTGCGGGCTTGGGCGCCGGAGCGGGCGCGGGCGAGCTGCCGCCACGGTTCGGCACGGGTGCGGGACTTGCCGGCTCCGGGGTGTAGGAGCTGCCACCGCCCACGAGGTCGATGACGAACGTCTTCTCGGCCTGGCCGTCGTCGAAGTCGATGCGCTTCTCGTAGCGGGAGTAGCCGCGCTTCTCCGCGACGATCGAGTACGCCTTGTTGCTCTCGAGCTCGACGGCGAGGGGTAGACGCGGGATCGGGCGCCGCTCGTCACCCGTGACGAGCATGACCTTCGCGCCGTCCGCGTTCATGCCGGCCTTGAACGTCGCGAGGCCCTTCTTCACCTTGAGCTTCGGCTCGAGCTCGGTCAGGCGATCGGGCTCGACCATGATCGTCTTCTCGAACGGCTCGTAGCGATCGCCGCCGTCGATGCGAACCTTGTGGTCGCCCGGGGTCATGTCCCGGATCTCCTGGGGGAGCGGGCCGATTTCCTTGTCGTCGACGATGAGCTTGAGACCGCGGCCTTCGGCCGTGACCTTGAGGCCGGTGCCGGCGCCTTGGCGCGCGAGCTCGACGTTCTGCACGGCCTCTTCACCGGCAGGCACGCGTACGGCGATGTCGGCGGTGGGCGGGTAGCCGGCGGCGCTCACCTTCAAAAGGTGGGTGCCGGGCTTGAGCTCGGAGACGCGGCAGGTCGAGCCGCTGCACTGGTCTTGCTTCTTCGTGTCGACGAAGATCTCGACGCCGTCGACGGGCTTGTTGCCGGGGCCCGCGACGCTGACCACGAGCGAGCCGGGCTTGCTCTTGCTCAGGAAATACGCGCCGAGGCCGACGCCGCCGATCACGACGACGAGCAGCACCATCATGAGGTTGCGGCTGCCACCGGGCGCCTGCATCGACGAGAACGTGTCGGGCATCGGTGCCGGTGCCGGCATCGAGCTCGTGTGCAGCCCGGGCTGCGTCATGGGCGGGGGCGGGAGCGGGCCGCGCGACATCGTGGGCGGCGGCGCGAGCGAGCGCGACGGAGCGGGCGCGGGCGGAGGCGGCGGCGGCTTCGACGGCACGGGGGGCGGCGGCGGGAGACGCGAGCCGATCGGCGCGCCACCGGCAGCGGGCCGCGGTGCTGGCGAGCCGGCCGCGGGCGGCGGCGCGCTGTGCAAGAGGGCGTGCGCGGGATCGTCCTGCGACTTGTCGAAGACGGTCGTCGCCTCGTCGTCGTCGTCCCAATCGATGTCGACGGCGCCGGATTTGGCTTTCTCCGGGCTCGGAGGAGGCGGCGGCGGCTTCGAGACGAGACGCGGCGGCGGCGTGCTTTCTGTCACACCGAGCGGCGGGGGCGGCAGTGGCGGAGCGCCGCCCGACGAGCTCGGCAGCGGGGGAGGGGGCGGTCCACCCATCGCGCGGCTCGGCGGGAGAGGTGGCGGCGGGGGACCCGAGCCGGGGATCGGCGGAGCCGACGACATGCGACTCGGGAGCGGCGGGGGAGGCGGCGCGCCCGAACCCTTCGTGGGGGGCGGCGGCGGCGGTGCAGCAGAGGGGCGACCGGGTATGCCCGGTGCGGCCAAGCCAAGCAGCGTCTTCTTCTGAACGGCCGACGCGTTCGAGGGCGGCGGTGGCGGCGGTGCTGAGGCTCCCCGGGACGACTTCTTCGCCGCTAGGCCGTCGAACACATCGAGGTCTGAACCCTTGTCGCTCATCAAAGTACTCGTGTCCACTCTCATACCCCGGGTTGGGCGCCTTGGCGAGAAGATATGCCCGCTAATTTCACGGCGGATCAAGCATGAATCGCACGCCGCAATGCGCCAGAGCGAGTCATTGCCAGTCAGTTGCCAGACGGCGTGTCGGCCGCTCAGGGTTCTGCGCCTGCCGACCGGCGCGTTTGAAGCGGCGCCCAGCGCTTGGGCCCGACGATCGGCGTGTCCGTGAAGATGCGGCGAACACTGGGGCCTTGGGCCCGAACGAGCACGACACCCGAGCCGGGTGCGCGTACGGGAGCCTCCGCACCGGGCGGCGCGAGCTCGGCGCCGAGCGCTGCCGGCAGGAACAGCTGCGCCTCGCAACCCAGCGAGGTGAGCAGACTTCGCAGCAAGGCCCCGTCCGCGCCCGGCTTCTCGCCCTCGGTCACGCGCGCGTAAACGAGCATGCCCTGGGCGTCGATCCCGAGCGCCGCAACGGCTGCGATCGACGCCTTCTCGCTCGCGGCGAAGCCGTACGTCATCCGCGTCGCGCCCGCGTCCGGCGGCTCCCGTCCGATCTGAAATCCCGACCGCCCGCTGTGCCAGAGCGCAAAAGACATGTCCTTTTGCTCGGCCGGCGTCCGAAATTCGATGATGCGATGCGGCTCGGTCTCGCCCGGCGAAGGCGCCCGCACCTGACGCGGATCCAGCTTGATTAGGCCCACACTCGTGCCGGGGCGCGCGGCGTCGGGACGTACTCGCGTCGTCGCAATCGCCGGCGGCCAGCCATGCTGCTCGAGCCCCTGAATGCGCCACGCGCCTTCACCCGGCTGCGCCGGCTCGACGGCGTTCGGCACCGGGTCGCCGGGTAGGACCGGGCGCAGCGTGAGATAGAAGAAATCCCTTTGCTCCGTGCCGATGTAGCGCGGGAAGTTCATGAGAGCCATCAAGCGGAACATGCGCCGTCCGATGAACTCCCATCCTTCCATGCCGGGCACAGGACCGCGCGCTTCCCACATGTCGTCGAGCCGATGCTTGATTGGCGGGATCTTTCCGATCGGAGCGGCGCGATAGAGCTCGAGCCCCGTGTGCCCGGCATTCATGTCGAGGTGCACGCCGTACACGCAGCGCGCGCGCTGCATCGCGTACGCGAGCACGTCGGGGTCGACGCTCGTTCCGTAGAAATATCCAATGAAGCCCTCTTTCGTCATGCAGAGGCCGCTGCGAACGGTGCGCGTCTCCTGCGTCCACCCCGGAGGCACGCCGCCCCACCAGTAGCGATGGTACGGATTCGCCTTCTCGTCGACGACGAGCGGCGTGAGGTTCTGGCGGAACGAGCGGATGTCCTTCGGAATCGGCGCGGTTTCGGGCCAAGTGCCGAAGCCCGTCGAGCCGTCGTTCATGAGCGCGATCGTCGCGGCGTACGGCTTCGGCGGCAGGTACACGGTGCGCTCGGCCATCATGCCGAACTCGCCGTGCATCGCTTGAAACCCGCCGTTCACCGCGCCGAGGAGGCGCCCCATCACCTCCGGCCGGCGCGGGACCTCGCCCGTGCCCGTCTCACCGGTGGCGCTCTTCGGCTCGACCGTGCCGCTCACGGGGTGAAGCTCGACCTGCCGCGGGTCCCAGATCGTCACCAGGATCTGCGAATAGATGTGCTTGTGGTCGGTGCGGATGAACGAGAACACGAAGGGTGAGGGCGCCCCCGGGTTCCTTCCGATGAACGGATCGTTGTCGAGCCGGACCCATTTGCCCTCACCCTTGAGCGCGGGGGTGATCATCGGCTCCATCGGAGCCGGGGGCCAGCCGGTCTCGGGATCGGTCGCGTCGCTCGTCGGCGCGGCGTAGAGCTCGCCGAGCTCCTCCGCGACCGCCTTGCTCGCGTCGCCGCCGGAGACGGTGCTCACGATCTCGTCGAGCTCGTCCGTGGCCGTGAAGGCGACGGCCTTCAAAAGCTGCATGTTGCGGTCGCCGAACCAGGGGATGGCGCGCACGCGATCGACGGCCCACGTGACGAGATTTCCGGGGCGCGCTTTGCGCGGAGTCGTCTCGATCGCGTAGTGGTCGCGGTTGTCCGACGGGTGATCCGTGGACACCTTCACCTGATGCGCGTCGGCATCGATCACGAGCGCGTGATCGGTGAAGCCGAGCGCGACGTGATCCGCGGGGGGCTCGAGCTTGAAGAAGCGGCGTCCGACGCCTTCGTAGCGTCCCGTCTCTTGCAGGTTCGTGATGCCGTTTTGGATGCGGCGCGCAAGGGTCCACTCCGTTCCCTTCGGTCGCGGCTCACCGGCGAGGTTCGCGAGCTGGACGGCGAAGACCTTGCCCCCTTGCGCGACGGTCCATGCCGCGCGCTCGTGGTTCACGACCAAGGTTTGCTCGTCCGCGGCGGACGTATCGGTGATGTTCCACGCGTGAGAAAGCTCGAGTAGGTTGCCTTCGGGCGAGCGCCGCGCGTCGATCAGGTAGATGTCGGCGGGCTCACCGGGGCGACGCGCGAGCGCAATGGCGCGCTCGTGTCGTGTCACCGCGCCGCGCGGTGTCGGATCGGGAAGGAAGAGCACTTGGCTCGGATCGGCGCCGAGCCCGAGCTTGCGCAACGCGACCGCGATCGAGCGCGCCGGATCGGGCTCGCGCCGCGCCGACACGAGCGCGGTGTCGTAGTCGTGCAGCCAGAAGCAGAGCACCGCGAAGAGCGGCAGCGGCCTTCCTACGGCGGCCAGGCGCCGGCCGAGCGGCCCGAAGGACGCTCGGGCCTGCTGCACGGGGATTTCCGGGGCGGACATCGAGGTTCCGGCACCTTTCGCCTATCACCTCAGACGGCGCCGGCCCATTTTCCCGGCTACCAACCTGGTTGGCACTCGTTTCGCCAACGAGATTGGCAGCTTGCGCGCGCGGCGATACTAACTACCTGGAACAACTAGGTTTTGCGGCGCGGCTAGGGGCGGCACAGTGCGTGCTACGTTAACCCCGCCCTCCCCATGGCAAACCGCACGCTGCGCCGCTTCCTGCTCGGGGCAGTCCTTTTTGCGGGCTGCTACTCGCCGACGTTGCCGCTGCCGCCACCGGTGAAGCCGGAGATCAGCATGACCGAGACCGGGGCGTATCACCTGGCCGGTGGGGTGTTGCCGAACGCGCAGGTCACTGCTCTGAACGAGCGAAGCTACGTCATCGATGGCCAGCAAGCGGACCACGTCGGCGCCTACTCCTTCGACCTCAAGGACGGGCAGCCGGGCGACGAGATCGAGCTCTGGTATCGCTCGGCGAACGATCTCAGCGACGCCGCGCTGTTCACGCTGCCGGACCTCAGCGCGAAGGGCGGCGCGGGCGGCATGCCGTCGGGCAGCGGCGCGGGCGGCGCGGGCGGCGCGCTCTAGCGCTTCGTCGCGTACACGCGGATCTCGTCGCTCCCGTCCTCGAAGCGTCGGACGAGCGGCAGGTGCTCGAAGAATGCGCGATAGCGCGCGACCTCGGGAGCGTAGCGCGCCGGATCGGCGAAGAAGCGCCCGTACATGATCTTGCCGAAGACGAGGTACTGAAAGCCGTTCGTCGCATACCAATCAGGCTCGTGCTCGGTGAGCTCGGCGAAGCCACGCACCGCGTAGCGGCTCGGCTCG
>DATMCL010000183.1:0-25027 GCA_035558375.1 Polyangiaceae bacterium | reverse complement strand
TCGTCCTCTTCCGCGCAGTCGACCACGAAAATCCGATGATTTTCGCCGATTTGCGGGGCGGCGAGGCCGACGCCGGGCGCGTCGTACATGGTCTCGGCCATGTCGTCGACCAGTGCCTGGATCTCGGGAGTGACCTCCGTGACGGGCTTGGCCACCTCGCGCAGGCGCGGGTCCGGGTACTCCAAAATCTCTCGGATCATCGTGACCCGACGAATCTAACACCGGCCCCCGGGTCCGGCAACGGACGGCCCCGCCGGGTCGCGAGCGGAGCGAGCACGCCGAAGGCGGCGGGGGAGCGGTCGCGAAGCGAGCCGCGGGGGCAAGGCCCCCCCTCGCATGGCGCTACGCCCCGGGCTTCGTCGGCGTCTTCTTCGGAAACACGATGGGCCCCCAAACGTAGGCGTCGGTTCCGCACAGCTCCCAGCGCGCGGGGTTGATGCGCGGCGCGTCCGACGGGCTCTCGGGACCGGCCCAGTCCACCGCTCCGGGGCGTCCGCGGGGCCCGAGCAGCACGGGGGCGACGAAGACGTGGAGCTCGCTCGGCAGCCGAGCGGCGAGCAACGAGCCGGCGAGCTCTGCTCCGCCTTCGCAAAGCACGTTGACGACCTCGCGCGCCGCGAGCTCGCTGAGGACGGCGTGCGGATCGCAGCGCCCCTCCGCGGTCGCCGGTACCCGAACGATGCGCACGCCGAGCGCAGCGAGCGCATGCTCGGCCGCTTCGGGAGCGGCCTGCGTCGTCATGACGCAGGTCGGCGTTTGCAGGGCCGTCTGCGCGAGGTGGGACGTCGGCGGGATCCTGAGCTTGCTGTCGATGACGACGCGGATCGGGCTGCGTCCGGGAACGTCGCGCACGGTGAGGCGCGGATCGTCGGCGAGCACGGTGTTCACGCCGAGCATCACGGCGTCGTGCTGCCCGCGCAGCTGGTGAACGCGGGCCCGCGATTCCTGGCACGTGATCCACTTCGACGCTCCCGTGCGCGTGGCGATGCGCCCGTCGAGGGACACGGCGAGCTTGAGCGAGAGGTAGCTCTTGCCGGTCGTGATGAAATGCGACCAGGGCCGGATGAGCTCCTTGCACTCGCGGTCGAGCACGCCGAGCTTCACCTCGACGCCCGCCTTTTCGAGGCGCTCGATGCCGCCGCCCGTCACGCGTGGATTCGGGTCGCGCCGCCCGACGACGACGCGCTTGATCCCGGCTTCCAGGATGGCGTCGACACACGGGGGCGTCTTGCCGACGTGGTTGCAGGGCTCGAGCGTCGCGTACAGGGTCGCGCCCCGTGCCGCGGCACCGGCCGCCTTGAGCGCGGTGACCTCGGCATGCTCGCCGCCGGCCGACGCGTGATGGCCCTCCCCGACGATCTTGTCGCCCTGGGCGATGACGCAGCCGACGTGCGGGTTCGGCGAAGGATCGCCCTGGCGCCCGAGCTCGAGGGCTCGCTGCATGAGCGGGCTGTCGTGGTCCGTCACGGCCGTGTTCCTCGAGAGCGGAGCAGGTCGTCCATTTCAGCCATGAACTCGTCGATGTCGCGGAACGATTTGTAGACGCTGGCGAAGCGCACGTACGCGACGCCGTCGAGCTGCTTCAAGCGTGCCATGACACGCTCCCCGATCACCACCGAGGCGATTTCCTTGTCCCCGCCCTCGGCGATCTCGCGCTCGAGCTCCGACGCGGTTTGCTCGAGAGCGTCGGCCGAGATGGGGCGCTTGTTCGCGGCGACACGCAGGCTGCGCAGGATCTTTTCGCGATCGAACGGCTCGCGCTGGCCGTCTTTCTTCACGACCATCGGCAGCGAGTGCTCGACGCGCTCGTACGTCGTGAAGCGCTTCTGGCACCCGTCGCAGGCGCGCCGCCGCCACACCGCTGCTCCGCCCGCCGCCAAGCGCGAATCGACCACGCGGCTTTCCATGGCACGGCAGAAAGGGCACTGCATCGGAGGTTACTCGGGGATCGACGGGATCATAGCGGCCGAGACCGACTCGACAAACCGGCGAGACCGGCGCTCGGGCCGCACCGGCCCCGGGTCGCACGGCGCCTCAGGCGCCGCCTTCAGCCCTCGAAACTCTTAAAAATCAAGCACGCGTTTGTGCCGCCAAATCCAAAGCTGTTCGACATGGCCCGGCGAATGCGCCGCTCGCGTGCCTTCAAGGGCACGAAGTCCAAGGGGCACTCCGGATCCTGATCGACGAGGTTGATCGTCGGGGGGATGACGGAGGTCTCCATCGCTTTCAGGCAAACGCCGGACTCGACCGCGCCGGCCGCGCCGAGCAGGTGGCCCATCATGCTCTTCGTGGAGCTCACCCAGAGCTTCTTGTCGGTCGCGTGCGCGCCGAACACGTCGACGATCGCTTTCGACTCCTCCGTATCACCCGCCGGGGTCGAGGTGCCGTGCGCGTTGATGTACTCGATCTGGTCGGCTGACATCTGCGCGTCCTTGAGCGCGAGGCGCATGGCGCGCGCGCCGCCCGCGCCGTTCGGCGAAGGCTTCGTGATGTGGAAGGCGTCGCTCGTCGCAGCATAGCCGACGAGCTCGGCGAGGATGCGCGCACCGCGTCGCTTGGCGCGGGTCAGTGTTTCGAGCACGAGCGTTCCGGCGCCTTCGCCGCACACGAAACCGTCGCGCCCCTTGTCCCAAGGGCGGCTCGCCTGCTCGGGCTCGTCGTTGCGGCGGCTCAAGGCGAACATCGCGCTGAAGCCGGCGATGCCGATCGGGCTGATCGTCGCTTCAGCGCCGCCGGCGACCATCACGTCCGCGTCGCCGCGCTGCAGCCAGCGCATCGCTTCGCCGATGGCGTGCGCGCTCGACGAGCAAGCGCTCGTGTGGGAGAGGGACGGTCCGCGCAGGCCGAACGCGATCGAAACCTGGCCGGAAGCCATGTTCGCGATCAGCGAAGGGATGAAGTACGGGCTCACCTTGCCCGGACCCTTGTGCTCGAGGGTCAGCGTGCAGCGCTCGAGGTTCTCGAGGCCGCCGAGGCCGACGCCGATGAACACGCCGGCGCGCTCGCGCTCTTCGTCCGTCAGGCCGAGATCGGCCTGCTCGAGCGCCATCTTCGTGGCGGCCATCGCGAACGGGATGAAGCGCGCGACCTCCTTGATCTTCTTCCGCTCCATGAAGTCGGCGGCTTCGAACCCCTTCACCTCCGCGGCGATGCGCGTGGCGTAGCCGTTCGCCGTGTCGAACAGCGTGATGGGGCCCACCCCGCTCTTGCCGTTGACGAGCGACTGCCAGCTCGCATCCACGCCTATCCCGTTGGGCGTGACGAGGCCGAGGCCTGTGACTACGACGCGCTCCATGGCGATTCTCGAAGTAGGGCTCGCTCAGCCCGAGCGAGCCCGTCGTGAGCTCGCTCGGCCGGGCGAACGCCTAGCTCGCGAGATGCTTCTCGATGTAATCGACCGCATCCTGGACGCTCCGGATCTTCTCGGTGTCCTCGTCGGGGATGTCGATCTCGAAGGCTTCCTCGAAGGCCAGCACCAGCTCGACCAGTCCGAGCGAGTCGGCGCCCAGGTCGTCGATGAAGGTGGACTCGGGCTTGATGTCCTTCTCGTCGACGTCGAGCTGCTCTTTGATGATGCGCTTCACTTCGGCCGTGATGTTGCGACCTTCAGCCATGATGCCTCTTTCGTTCTCGGGGGCGTCTACACCAGGGACTTGCCCGATTGCATGCGTTTTTAGGGGGTGACACGGAATCTAGAACAATTACATATACATGCCGCCGTTCACCCGCAGCGTTTGCCCGGTGACGTAGGCTGCCTCGTCCGAGGCCAAGTAAGCGATTGCGGTCGCAATCTCGCGCGCCGTCCCGGTCCGCCCGAGGGGGATGCCGCTCACGGTTCGCTCGCGGGCTTCCTGGGTCAAGGACGTCGTCATGTCGGTGTCGACGTAGCCAGGGGTGACCGCGTTGATGGTAATGCCGCGCGACGCGTACTCGCGGGCCAGACTCTTGGTGACGCCAAGGAGCGCTGCTTTCGACGCAGCGTAGGCCGTCTGGCCCACGTTGCCCGTCTCACCCACGACGCTCGACACGAAGATCACGCGGCCCGTCTTCGCGCGCATCATGATCTTGATGGCGGCGCGCGAGCAGGCCACGGCGCCCTTCAGATTGATGTTGAGGGTGCGATCGAAGTCGTCGTCCTTGAGCCGAAGCAGCAGCGCGTCGATCGAGATGCCGGCGTTGGCGACGAGGATGTCGAGTCGCCCGAGTCGCTTGGCCGTTTCGGCGATCGCGGCTTCGGCAGCGGCACCGTCGGCGACGTCGAGGCGCAACGCTTCGGCCTTACCGCCTGCAGCGAGGATCGCGTCGACCGTCTCGCGCGCTTGTCCTTCGTTACCGACGTACGTGAGCACGCTGTGAGCGCCGAGCTCGGCCAACGCTTGTGCCGTAGCGCGCCCAATGCCCCGGGATCCGCCGGTGACGAAGGCTACTTTGCCGGTGAGGTCGAACATGCGAGCGGCGCCTCTTTAGCACGCCCGGGGTGACTGCAAAGCGGATTGTGATGGAAAGCAGGCTCGACCGTGCCGTCCCAGTGAAATGAGCCCACCTGCGAAGGGGGCTTTGCACCCGAGCTTGGCGCAGCGCGCCAAGGGGGGCAGTCAGCCGGCAGGGAGCGAGTCGGGCCCGAAAACACCCGTGACGGTGATCCGCTTGTCGATGCGCTTCACGAGCCCGGCGAGCACCTTGCCTGGGCCGATCTCGAGCGCTTCGGTCACGCCCGCCTCGGCCATGAAGGCGATCGATTCCTGCCAACGCACGGCGCCATCGACCTGCCGCACCAGAAGCTCGCGCACGCGCTCGGCATCCTGGTTGGGCTTCCCAGAGACGTTGGCGACGACGGGGAAGGCGAGCTTGCCGATCGTAATCGTGGCGAGCGCTGCGTCGACCGCGCGAGCGGCGGGCGCCATCAGCGCCGAATGGAACGGCGCGCTCACCTTGAGCGGAATCGCCTTGAGCTTGCGTGACGGAGCGAGCTCGACGGCGCGCGCTACCGCGGGCGCTGCGCCCGAGATCACGATCTGACCCGGTGAGTTGAAGTTGGCGGGCGCGAGCACGTCGCCCTCTGCGGCATCGGCGCAGAGAGCGCTCACGCTCGCGTCGTCGCCGCCCATCACGGCGGCCATCGCGCCCTGGCCCTCGGGCACGGCTTCCTGCATGGCGCGACCGCGTAGGTGCACGATGCGGACGGCGTCCTCGAACGCGAGCGCACCGGCCGCGACGAGCGCGCTGTATTCGCCTAGCGAATGGCCTGCGGCGAACGCCGGCAGCGCGAGTCCCGGGCGCGCCTCACGCAGCGCGGCGAGCGCGGCGATGCTGGCCGTGAGGATGGCGGGCTGCGCGTTCTTCGTGAGCGTGAGCTCTTCGAGCGGGCCTTCGAAGCAGAGCTTGCCGAGCGCAAAGCCGAGCGCGCGATCGGCGCTCTCGAAGTGGGCGCGCGCGGCGGGTGACGCCTCGCAGAGCGCCTTGCCCATCCCCACCTCTTGCGTGCCTTGTCCAGGAAAAAGCCAAGCCGTGCTCATCGTTTCATACTCGAATCAGCGCGCTGCCCCAGGAAATGCCGGCGCCGAGCGCGCACATGAGGACCGTATCGCCGCGCTGAATGCGTCCGTCGCGGATGGCCTCGTCGAGGGCGATGGGGATCGAGGCGCTCGAGGTGTTCCCGTAGCGATCGATGTTGAGAACGTAGCGGTCCATCGGGATGTCGAGGCGCATGGCCACCTGCGTGATGATGCGCATGTTCGCTTGGTGCGGCACGACCCACTTCACGTCGCTCGCGCGGAGCCCGCCCGCCTCGAGCGCCGCCTTCGACGCCGAGGTCAGGTTTTTCACGGCGATCTTGAAGATGTCGGAGCCGACCATGAAGACCTTGTCGCGCTGCTCCGAAAGGCCTTCGGCGGTGAGCGGCTCCTGGCTGCCACCGGCGCGGATGCAGAGCGAGTCGACCAAGGCCGAGTCGGTATAGAGGCGCGTCGAGAGCACGCCGCGCCCGTCGTCACTTGCCGGGCCGAGCACGGCCGCGCCGGCGCCGTCGCCGAACAGCACGCACGTCACGCGATCTTTCCAGTTGAGGACGCGGCTCAGGAGCTCGACGCCCACGACGAGCACGCGCTTGAGGGCGCCCGTGCGGATGAACTGGTCGCCGATCGAGAGGCCGTAGATGAACCCCGCGCATGCCGCCGACACGTCGAAGGAGGGGATGGTCGTGACCCCGAGCTTCCGCTGCAAGATCGCGGCGCACGCCGGCATGGGCAGGTCGCCCGTGACCGTGCCGACGATGATCATGTCGAGGTCCTGCGCCGTGATGCCGGCGGCCTCGAGCGCGCGACGTGACGCCTGGAGCGCCATGTCGCTCGCGGTCTCGCCGTCCTTCGCGATGCGGCGCTCGTTAATGCCCGTGCGCTCGCGGATCCACTCGTCGGAGGTATCCACCATCCGCGCGAGATCGTGATTGGTGAGGACGCGCTCAGGGGCGTAGGCGCCCGTCCCCAAGATTTGGCTGCCGGGCCGCTCGGTGCCCATGGGGATGCTTCCTACTCTCGGAGCCCTGCCGGCGTCACCAAAAATGGTTCAACCAGCTAAGCGGTCTTGTTCTTGAGGACGGCGCGGCCCTTGTAATGGCCGCAGGACGGGCAGACGCGGTGCGGGACCATGGGGGCCGAGCAGTTGGGGCAAGGGACGATGCTCGGTGCCGTCACCTTGTCGTGGTTGGCACGGCGCATATTGCGCTTGCTGCTGCTGAGGCGTCGCTTCGGTACGGCCACGGTCTACTCCTTGTCTCTTGCGCTCCGCAGGCGATTGGCTAGCCCGAGTAGAGGCGCAAGCCGCGGGTCTAGGGGCTTCGCCTCGCCAGGGGGGCCTGCGAGGGGGCGGGAGCTTAGACTTTCTTCCGCGGAAGGCAAGTCGGAACGGCGTGGGTAGGGAGGGATTTCGAGCAGGAGGAACTCGCGGAAGAACCCGTCGAGCACGATCTCCTCGCCTTTGTAGGTGTCCGTGGCCGCTTCCTCGGCGCTTAGCTCCTCGTCGTCGTCCTTGGAGCGGCGCCGGGCGCGCGGCGCTTTCGCGTGGGCTTTTGGGGCGCCTTTCGTGTGTGCTTTTGGGGCCCCGGCCCCAAAAGCAGAGTCCCTTGCGCTGGGAGCCTTGCCGTGGGGCTCGGGCTCGCGGGAAAGCTCGAGGAAGATCTCGGGTTTGAGCTCCAACGGGACGGGGTCGAGGGTCACGACGCAGGGCACGGTCAGGCGAACGTCGGCCTTGCCGCGCACGATCACGGTGCCTCCGCTCTTCATGAGCTCGACCGTCGCGGTGCCGGGGCCGAGCGGGACTGCCTGGGCGTCGCTGAGCTCGCGCGTGAGCCAGCCCTCGCTCAGCGTGAAGGTCACGGTGCGAGGGCCGCGCTCGAGATCGGCGACGCGAACGACAAAGCTCGGGGATTCCATGCGGAGGATGCTCGGGGAGCGAGGGTAGCGCTCGCGCCCCTCGCCCGCAAAGACTACCGTCCGGGGCGAATGCTCGCGTGGCTGTCGGCCGAGGGTGCGCGTCGCCGTTCTGCGCTCGCCGTCGCGCTCTACCTGCTCGCGAGCAGCGTGTACTTCGCTTGCGCCGCACCGGAAACGCGGACCGCGCACACGCCCTTCAACCACTTCGCGCTCGAGGCCCAGGCCTGGCTCCAAGGGCGTCTCGATTTGGGCGGGCCGCCGCCAGCGTATGCGCAGGGCAACGACTTCAGCCGATTCGACGGGAAATGGTTCGTCCCGTTTCCACCGCTGCCAGCCCTGTTGCTCCTGCCGGCCGTAGCGCTCTCCGGGTCGGCCGAAGCGGTCGCCGACGGACGCTTCTTCTTGCTGCTCGCGGGGCTCGCGCCGGCGTTCCTGTTCCTCGGCCTCGAGAAGCTCCGAGCGCGTGGCGAGAGCGAGCGCAGCGAGCGGGAAAACCTCGCGCTCGCGCTGCTGTTCGCGTTCGGCAGCGTCTACTTCTTCAGCGCCGAGCAGGGGACGGTTTGGTACGCCGCGCATGTCGTCGGTGCGTCGCTCGCGGCGCTCTACTTCTGGGTGTCGCTGGGGGCCGAGCGGCCCTGGCTCGCGGGTCTCCTGCTCGGCTTGGGCTTTGCGACGCGGACGCCGCTCCTATTCGCGGCGCCGCTCTTCGTGCTCGAGCTCGCCCGGGCGTGCCTGCCGAGCGGGTCCGCGCTCACGCGGGAGGCGCTCGGCGTGCTCGAGCGGCGACGGTTCTTGCGCGGGCTCGCCGAGTTCGCGCTTCCGGTGCTGGTCGTGGTCGGAGCGACGCTCGTCCACAACAGAGCGCGCTTCGGCGATGCATTCGAGACCGGCTACCGGTACCTCGCGGTCGTCTGGCACGCGCGGATCGAGAAGTGGGGCCTCTTCAGCTACCACTACCTCGCTCGAAACCTCGGCGTGATGCTCACGAGCCTGCCGTGGCTCGGCGCCGAGGAGGCGCCCCTGCGCGTGAGCGCGCACGGCCTCGCGCTGTGGGTCACGACGCCCGCCTACCTCTGGCTGCTCTGGCCGAAGCGCGTCGCGCCGCCGCACCTCGCGCTCGCCCTCACCGCCGTCGCGGTCGCCCTACCGACGCTATTTTACCAGAACAGCGGCTGGGTTCAGTTCGGCTACCGATTCTCGAACGACTACGCGGTGTTCCTGTTCGCGCTCCTCGCGCTCGGTGGCCGGCGCTTTGGCGGCGCGTTTTGGGCGCTCGCGGTCTTTGCGGTCGCCATCAACGCCTTCGGGGCGCTCACGTTCGCGCGGCCGTCGGGCGCGCACGTGTACGTCATCGAGGGCTCACAACGAGTACTGTACGAGCCGGATTGATGGACGCTCCTCCGCTTTTTCACGTCGAGGGTGGGCCCCCGCTGCCCGAAGGAACCGCCGAGTGGCTCACGTCGCGCGCGGGCCGGCGCCTGCGCGTCGCGCGCTTCGCTCCGCAAGGAGTCGCGCGTGGCTCGGTCGTGCTCAGCGCCGGTCGCACCGAGCCGCTCGAGAAATACGGTGAGGTCGCGGTCGACCTCGTCGCGCGCGGCTTCGTCGTGCTGCTCCACGATTGGGCGGGGCAGGGGCTCTCGCAACGCTTCAGCGAGGATCGCCTGCGCGGGGACCTCGTCGGCGGCGCTTCGTCGCTCGTTTCGGACTACGCCGATATCCTGAACGCGTACGCCGAGCGGCTGCCGAAGCCCTGGCTCGCCTGCGGGCACTCGATGGGCGCCGCGCTCACGAGCTTGGCCCTCGTCGAAGGGGAGGCGCGCTTCGCGGGAGCGGTCCTGTGCGCACCGATGATCGAGTTCTCCGTCGGGTCGCTGCCGTTTTGGCTGATTCGGCAGGTCGTGTTCGGGATGAGCCGCGCGCGGCGGACGTCGCTCGCGCGCAAGCAGCTCGCGCCTTTGTCGGTGCGCTTCGAGGACAACGTGCTCACGCACGATCGCGGGCGCTACGAGCGCTCGGCCGCCCTCTATCGCGCCCATCCCGAGCTTCAGCTCGGAGAGCCGACCTGGCGCTGGCTCGCGTTCGCCGTCGAGCTACGCGATCGGCTGACGCGCCCCGGCGCCGCGGAGCGCATCGCTTGCCCCGTCGCCGTCGTGGCGGCCGGCGACGATCGCATCGTGAGCACGGAGGCGAGCCGGCGCTTCGTGGGGCGCGTGCCGCGCGGCTCGTTCGTCGAGGTACGCGGCGCGTTTCACGAGATCCTGATGGAGCGTGACGAGCAGCGCGCGGAGTTCTTTCGGGCGTTCGATCGGGTCGCTGCGGACGCACTAGCAACGCGCTGAGTCGAGCCCACGGTGACGGTGCGCTGAGCGATGGCTCCCTGGGTCCCCCTCGCACGGCGCGGCACGGTGGGCGCGGGTCATCCGCGCCACCGTGTGCGACCTTTGCGAAAATAATCAGCTCTTGAGGCTCGCCTTGACGGCGATCTCGGTGCCGTTCTTCAGGAGCTTGCTAATCGGGCAGCCCGTGCGCGTGCCTTCGACGACGGTGTCGAACTTCGCCTTGTCGATGCCGGGAACCTCGGCGTCGACGACGAGCTCGATGCGCGAGACGTGGAAGCCGCCCGCGGGATCAGGGCCGAAGTGGACGTCGGCGCGGGTGTTCACCTTCTTCGGCGTGAAACCTTCCTTCGCGAGGCCGTTCGAGAGCGCCATCGAGAAGCAGCCCGCGTGCGCGGCGGCGATGAGCTCTTCCGGGTTGGTGCCGGTGCCTTCCTCGAAGCGCGACGCGAAGCTGAAGGGACCCGTGTAGGCGCCCTTGCCGACCGTCATCGTGCCTTTGCCCGCCTTGAGATCGCCGGACCATTCGGCGCTGGATGAGCGAATTGACATGGTAGTTTTGTCCTTGGGTTGGTGGGGCGACTTCCTTACCCGTGGGGCCAAGGGCGAGCAAGCCATGTCGGGCAAGGTTTGCAGGTTGTGATCAGATCTGGGCTTCGCATGACCGTCCAGCGTCCAACGCGTCCTGCAAGCAACAATGTGCCGGTCTCGCCGGTTTTTCGTGGGGCATGTCGCTACATTCGCGACGTCGATCTGTTCTTCCAAGACTCGCGCGTCGTCTCGGCGTGGCTTCGCCACGCGTGTTTTTCCGGATGCGACCTGAAAGGCTTTTCCGAATGCGACCTGAAAGGCTTTTCCGGATGCGACCTGAAAGGCTTTTCGAGGTGGCTTTTCGGAGGCGGCGAAAACTCCTACTTGGCTTTGCCGTTCTCGCGCTTGATCACGACCTTCTGAATCTTAGTCGGCTTGGCCGACTTGTCCCCGAGAACTTCCACGCTCGCGAGCTTTTGGATCATGTCGTCCGGGCCGCACTGACCGAAGATGGTGTAGCCACCGTCCAGGTGCCGCGGGCCGCCGTCGGTGATGAAGAACTGCATGCCGTTGGTGTTTTTGCCGCGGTTGGCCATGCAGAGCTGGCCACGATGGTCGTGGGCCGAGCCTTCCCAGATTTCGTCCGGAATGACGTAGCCGGGCTCGCCCGCGCCGGTGCCTTGCGGGTCGCCGCCCTGGATCATGAAGCCCTTGATGACGCGGTGGAAGGTGGTGCCGTCGTAGCCTGGCGTCTTCACCCATTGGCCGCTTGGGTTCTTCCAGGGGCGCGTGCCGCGCGCGAGACCGACGAAGTTCGCGACCGTGATCGGCGCCTTGTCCTCGAAGAGCTCGCAGCGGAGGTTGCCGAGCTCGGTCTTGATCTCGGCGACGAGCGTGCCTTTGCCGGTGAGGCCCTTGGTCGCATCCTCGAGCGTGAAGACGCCCTTGAGTGGATCGTCGGGGCTCGGCGTGACCGAGGCGACGGGCTTGGCCGCGGTGAGCGACGGCGGCGGAGTCGACGGGGTCGGAGCGGGCTTGGGCGTCGGGGTGGGCGTGGGCGCGGGCGTGGTTGCCGGCATCGCCGTGGGCTCGGGCTTCATCGCGTCGGGCACTGCGCCCGGCGGCTCCGGCGGCGTGGACTGGCAGGCGACGAGGCTTGCCGCGAGGGCGAGGCCCGCGGTTCGGGGGAGGCAGCGTGCGATGAAGGTCATGGCGTTTGTAGACTTTCGGGGAAGCGCTATAGCGCAAGTTCGAGCTTCATTCCGGGTTTTATGCCGTACCTGCGTGTCCAGCCGGCGTTCACTTCGAGGACGTAAGCTGCAGCGCAGCGCACCGAGCGCGCGCGGTCGTTGAGCGTCGGGACCTGCTCGAGCAGGCCGACGACGGTGCCGTCCTTGGCGAGGAACAGCATGTCGAGCGGTATGCAAGTGTTGTGCATCCAGAACGTGCGCCGCGACTCGCTCGGCCAGACGAAGATCATGCCCTTGTTCTCGCCGAGCTTGGTTCGGTACATCAACCCGCGCTGCTCGGTCGCGGGCGTGTCGGCGATCTCGACGTCGAGAGCCGGCGCGCTCTTGGCTTCGGGTGCAGTGATCTTGCCGTGGCGGAGCGTGGGGGGCGTGGCGAGATCGTCCGCGGGGCACGTCGTCGCAGGCTTGGCCACGGGGGGCGGCGGCTCGGCGAGCGGCTCGATGCAGCGTCCGGCGTCCACGGGTGGAACGGGCGTGGGGGTGAGTGACGTTGCCGTGGCGGCAGTCGCTGGCGTCGTGGCCGGTGTCGCCGGTAGTGCGCTCGTGCTCGCGGGCTCCACGGGTGTCGGGGCCGTGGTGGGCTCGTCGACGCGCTGGCACGTCGCGCCCGCAAGCAGGCAGAAGAGGAGCACGGGCGGCCGCATGGGTCCGGGTTTTTACCACCCACCTGGCGAGGGAGTCTCGGTCCGCTATAACTTTTGGGCATGTGGTCGGGGAGCTTTCGACGACAGCCTTTTCGCAGCGGGCAGAGTGTTGCTCCCGTGCTCGGGTTGGCGGTCGTTCTCGGCCTCGGCTGTGCCGGACGCTCGACGAGCAGTGCTCCGTCCGATGACGACGACGATCACGTGTCCGGTCGGGGCGGAACGGGGGGAGGCGGCAAGGGTGGGAACGGTGGCAAGGGCGCGCGGGGTGGCTCGGCAGGCCGGGGTGGCTCGGGCGGCACGGGCGGCACCGCGGGGAACGACGTTCCGTACGACGACCCCGGATGTCCCGATGCGGCCGCGCCGTCGCCGACCCTCGAGTGCGACGTGTTCGAGACCGTGAGCTCCTGTGCGCCCGGCTACACCTGCAAGCCGCAGATCGAGCACCCGTTCGGTTCGGGCTGTGACCAGCAGGTGTTCAACATGCGCTGTGTGACGCCGGGGATCGGGACACAAGGGTCCCCTTGCGAGAATGGGATGTCCGATTGCGCCGAGGGCTTCATCTGCGTCGTCGGCGCGCAGCACGGTCCGCACTGCCTGCAGATGTGCCCGATCAACGGTCCGACGACGTGCCCGTCGTGGGCGGTGTGCGACGCCACGGATGCCGGAGACATCGGAGTCTGCGGGTGAGAAGCGAGGGAGGGGCGCTGCTTGCCGGCGCCGTGCTTGTGGTCATTGCCTGCGGGCGCACCGGTCTGAACGGCGGGGAAGGGGCGTCGCACGGCGGCGGCGGTGAAGGTGGCGTTGTGGTGGAGCCGCCAGTCGACGAATGCGCGGTCGATAGCGATTGTCCGCGCGACGACGCCTGCTCGCCCGCCGTTTGCCGGCCGCCCGACGACGAGCATGAAGCCCGGTATTGCGAAATTCGGGTCGTTGGCTGCGACGACGGTGACCCGTGCACGAGCGATCGCTGCGATCCCGACAGCGGCCGCTGCGAGCACGAGGGCGGGGGAGACAAGGACCACGACGGCTACCGCGGTAAGCCGCTCGAGGGGATGCCGGCTAGCTGTGGCGGCACCGATTGCGACGACGACGACGCGCTCGTGTTTCCGGGCGCCGGGGAGATCTGCGACGGCAAGGACAACGACTGCAACGGCGCCGTCGACGAAGGCGCGACGTACCGGACGCTCGCGCAACCGGTGCTGGTTGCGCCGAGCAGCTTCCAGTCGCTGCGCGGCGGCTTGGCGTTCGACGGCACGAGCTACGGCGTGACGTACACGGACGTCTCGTCGAGTGGTCACAAGCGAGCCTATTTCGAGCTCCTGAACGTCGACGGAGCGATCGTGTCCGGGCCGTCGCCGGTGAGCGAGATCAACGCGGACACGTTCGCCGGGTCGCTCGCCACCTCGGGTCGGGCGTTTTTCGCGGCCTGGGCGGATGCGCGGCAAGCGGGCGGCTACGAGATCTACGGAACGCGCTTCAATCAGAAGGCCGAGAAGCTCGAGGCCGATCAGCGCCTGACGGATGCTCCCGGCTACTCGCTGAACCCGAGCGCCAGCTTCGTCGAGACGGGTTATCGGGTCGTTTGGGAGGACCGGCGCTTCACCATCAGCGGCGGCCCCGACGCGATCTACGGGCGCAAGCTCGGGCTCGACGGGCATGCCGACGGGGACGAGGTGCGGCTGACGGGCGACGACGAAGACGCGGATTTCCCGGACTCCGCCGTGTCCGAGACGCGACTCGGCGTGACGTACGTGGTCACGGGTCCGCTTCGGCCCGACGGGTCCGACACCGTGCCGATCGTTCGCTTCCGCTCGTTCGATCACGCGCTTGCCGATGATTCGGGCCACGTGGATTTGGGCAACGACGGGCAGGAGCCGGCCATCGTGCGCACCAAGGACACGTTCGTCGTCGCCTGGCACACGGGCGGTGAGACGGGCGCCGGGGCCGGTTGGGGTCCCGTCTTGCAGGGGGCCGCGCTGGACGATCGCGGCTTGGTGCTCGCCGCGGGGCCGATCACGATGGGCGACGTGAACGCGAAGGATCGCGCGCTCGTGTCGCTCGGCGACCGCGTGCTCGTGATTTGGTCCGCGAAGCCCGACGACCCGACGCCGTATCAGCTCTACTTCGAGATCATCTCGGCGCGTGACCTGAGCGTCATCGTTCCGCGCCAGCTTCTCGTCTCGAGCACCTCACGACTGTCGGAGCCGATCGCGACGCTCGGACCGACCGGAGACATAGGCGTTATGTTCAAGGACGACACGCTCGACCAAGTGTATTTCACGCACCTCGGCTGCACGCTTCCGCCCGTGCGCCCCGCGGATCGCTAGCGATCGCTACCGCCTCACGATGCGCCCGAGCGCGGGGCACGGCTGTCGCGCCGAATGCGCGGGGGTCCGGCTTGATGCACTTTGCCCGGCAGTGGGCGCCCGACGGTGCGCTCCGCGATGCGGCCCGCTTCGACCAACCGATCGAGGTCGATGCCCGTCTTTATCCCCATGCCGTGCAGCATATAAACGAGATCTTCGGTCGCGAGATTGCCGGCGGCGCCCGGCGCGTACGGACAGCCGCCGAGCCCGCCGACCGAGGCGTCGAAGTCGCGGATCCCCATCTCGAGGCCGACCAGGCAATTGACGAGCGCCGTGCCGCGCGTGTCGTGGCAGTGGAGGGCGAGCTTCGGCGCCGGGATCTTCGGGAGGAATGCTTCGAGCAGCCGGCGCGTCTGGAGCGGCGTGCCGACGCCGATCGTGTCGCCGAGCGACACCTGGTAGCAGTCGAGCTCGATCAGCCGCTCGGCGATCTCGAGCGAGCGCTCGACGGGCACGTCGCCCTCGTACGGGCAGCCCCACACGGTCGAGACGTACGCGCGCACGCGCAGGCCCGCGGCGCGCGCCGGCGGCACCACCTCGGCGAACGTCTCGAGCGAATCTTCGATGCTCTTGTTCGTGTTCTTGCGGTTGTGCGTCTCCGAAGCGGAGAGGAACACGGCGATCTCGTGCAGCCCCACGCGCAGCGCCCGCTCGAGCCCCGTCGCATTCGGCACGAGCGCGCTGAA
Source organism: Polyangiaceae bacterium (assembly GCA_035558375.1). Taxonomy (GTDB): domain Bacteria; phylum Myxococcota_A; class Polyangia; order Polyangiales; family Polyangiaceae; genus PMG-095. Next base: position 9,784 of record DATMCL010000183.1, on the reverse strand, counting down.
CGTCACGTCCCCCGTCCCGACGCCGAGCGCCCCCACGAGCTCCTCCGCATCCGCGAGCTGCGGGATCCAACGCGGCGACACGAAGCTCGTGAGCTCGATGCGCTTCAACCCCGACGCCAACAGCGCCTGAATCATCCGCACTTTGCCTTCCAGAGGGACCGGAGCGGCCTCGTTCTGGAGGCCGTCTCTCGGAGAAACTTCGTAGACGGAGACTTGCTCGGGGAGGGCCTCGAACATGTGAGAAGTGTAGCAGGCTTGGGAATTTTTATTTTTTGGGGGAAGGGCTTGGGGAGCGCGGTTTGGACGAGCATTCCGAACAAGCTCATGCGCAGGGAACCCGCGCGGCGAAGCTGCGCCGCGAGGCCTCCCCGGTCACCTCACCCCAAAAACAAAAATCACCTAGCTCTCAACAATCCAAAAGCCGCATCTGCTTGACTCTAGGGTGCGGCACGAAAGCTATGGGGTATTCCCCGGTCCAGCACGCCTGGCAAAAACTGTCCGTCCCGAGCGTCTGATGCGCCATCGGCAACGAGCGCCTGGGTCCCCGGCCGTGCGCGTCGCTCCGCGCCTTCACGACCGCGTTCTGCATGCGGTCGAGCGAGAGGTAGGCGAGCGTGTCGCTCGTGATGTACTGGTTGATCTCCTCGACCGAATGGCTCGAGGCGATGAGTTCGCCGCGCGTCGGCGTGTCGATGCCGTAGTAGCAGGGCCACTGCGTCGGCGGGCTCGAGATGCGCATGTGCACCTCGCGCGCGCCGGCGTCGCGCAGCATCTTCACGATCTTGCGGCTGGTGGTGCCGCGCACGATGCTGTCGTCGACCACGACGACGCGTTTGTCCTGCAGCGCCGCGCCGACCGGGTTGAGCTTCAAGCGCACGCCGAAGTGGCGAATGCTCGCCTGCGGCTCGATGAAGGTGCGCCCGACGTAGTGGCTGCGGACCAGGCCGAGCTCGAACGGGATACCCGACGCCTCCGCGAAGCCGATCGTCGCCGGCACTCCGGAGTCGGGTACCGGGATCACGACGTCCGCCTCCACCGGATGCTCGGCGGCGAGCTCGCGGCCGAGGTTCTTGCGTGCCTCGTACACGCTGACGCCGTCGAGGGTCGAGTCGGGGCGCGCGAAGTAGACGAATTCGAAGATGCAGGTGTGCCGCTTCACATCCGCGAACGGCCGCGTGCTCCGGAGGCCGTTGCGATCGATGATGACCATCTCGCCCGGCTCGACGTCGCGCGCGTAATGCGCATCGATCAGGTCGAAGCTCGTGGGCTCGCTCGCGACGACCCAGGTGCCGGTTTCGCTCAGCTTCCCGAGGCAGAGCGGGCGAATCCCGAGCGGGTCGCGCACGGCGATCAGCGACGAAGGCGTGAGGCACACGAGCGAATACGCGCCCTGCACCTGCGAGAGGGCGTCGGCGACGCGGTCCTCGTGCGCGCGCTGCGTGCTGATGGCCACGAGATGCACGATGACTTCGGTATCGCTCGTGCTCTGGAAGATGGACCCGCGCGCCTCGAGCCGCTCGCGCAGCGCCTCGGCGTTGGTCAGGTTGCCGTTGTGGGCGACCGCCATCGACCCGCGCGAGTAGTCCACCGCGATGGGTTGAGCATTTTTGAGCATCGAGCCACCCGCCGTCGAATAGCGGACGTGCCCGATAGCGATGTCGCCTTTGAGCCGCGCGAGCTGCTCAGGCGGGAAGACGTCGATGACGTGTCCCATCCCGCGGTAAGCCGCGAGCTGGTTGCCATCGCTCGTGACGATGCCTGCACTCTCTTGCCCGCGGTGCTGCAGCGCGTGCAGTCCGAGGTACGCGAGATTTGCAGCCTCAGGATGGCCGAAGATACCGAAGACGCCGCACATCGTGGTTGGAGGTAGGTGTGGAGCGCTCTCTCTCTAGCAGATTCTTTCGACCTCACGTTTCAGGGTGAGCGCACGCGAGCTCAGCTCGCACAGGAGCCGGCCGGCGGGCCGCGAATTTCAGCGGGAAGAGGTACGTTGCGACAAAAAGGTCCGCTATCCTCGGGACCTGGGATGACTGGCTCGGAGACCCACTAGCTTGGGCGCCCTCGACGACCTCCTCGCCGCCTGGCGGTCCAACCCCGACGCAGACTCCACGGTAGCGCTCTGCGCGTACCTTGGCTCGTCGGGAGAAGCGTCCTTAGTTCGAGAGGTTGGGAGGATCGGGGAGCAGTGGCACGGGCGCGACGCGACCGTGATGCTCTCGGTCGGCCGAATGTACCTCGACGCGTCGCTGCTCGCGGAAGCGCAGGCGTCGCTCGTCGCCGCCGGAAAGGCGGACGCTGCGAGCCCCAAGCCGTATCGCTTTCTCGGCGAGGTCCTGCTCCGCCGCGGTGACGCGATGCGCGCCGAGAAGGTGCTCGCGCGCGCCATGCAGCTCGGGCTGACCGACCCGGAGACGACGCACTGGCACGACCGCGCGACGTTTTACATCGCGCTCCAAAAGCGCGTCGGCGCGCCCGCGGTGGCGACCGAAGTGGCGCGCGCGCTCCCGAGGCAGCTCTCGATTCCCGCCCCGACCGTTCAAGCGCGGCCGATGCGAGGCAAGCCGATCGCGGCGCAGCTCGCAGGCGATGAGCCCACCAATCCCCGCGCGGGAAGCCTGCCGCGCTTCGATTCGGTCGAGGAGATCAGCCAAGTGGACGAGCTGCCGGCGCCGACGCCAGCGGTCGTCCCGCAGCATGCGCGCAACGTTCGAGCGCGCACCATGATCGGCGTCGCCCCGCCCGCGGGTGGCGTCGCGCCGCAAGGTCGCGTGCAGATGCCGGTGAAAGCGCAGCGTGGAGCGCCCGCACAGGCGGTCACCATGCCCTCGCCCCCGCCGCCGGCCCCGGAGCAAGACGACGATCTCACGATGCGGTACTACGAGGAGGAAGTGCCGACGGACACGCGGGGTGTCGCGCAAGAGGCGACGCACTCGCGCGCGAAGAACCCATTCGACGCGCCGACCCGTCCCGCTCAGGTGCGGAGTGACCTGCAGGTGCCGCCGGCTGCCAAGCTGCCCGCGCTCGGTGTGCCGCCGGCGCCCGCCGCTCGTCCCGCCCCTGCCGCCCGTCCCGCGCCAGCCGCCCGTTCCGCGCCAGCCGCCCGTTCCGTGCCGGCGCCCGTTCCAGAGGTGCCCGTGACGCGAACGCAGCCGGAGCCGTTCCCGGCGTTCGTCGAACAGCCGCTGAGCCGCGACAGCATGAGGCCTACGACGCGCTACGACGCGGGGCCGCCCGCGCCGAGCGTGCTGTTCGAGCACCTGGCGCGCGTCGGCGTGTTCGAGCCGAGCGGTGGCGCGGCGCCGGCCTGGGAGCAGGCGCCGCGACAAAGAGCGCGTGGCTTGTGGCTCATGATCGTGGCGATCGTGCTCGTGTCGGGAGCGGGCATCGGCGGCTGGCAGTACGCGCGGCAGGTGAAGGCCGAGCGGGCTGCGCGTGCGGTCGCGCTCACCAACGAGGTCGAGCGGTTGCTGAAGATCGGCGGCGTCGCCGAGCTCAAGTCCACCGACGACAAGCTCTCCGAGGCGTTCGATCTCGATTCGAGAAGCCAGCGCGCCGGCCGCCTGTGGCTCGAAAACCGCGTCCTTCGCGCCCTGCTCGTGAACGAGGAGTCCCGCGGCATCGACTCGGCGATTTTCCGCGGCCGCACCGTTGGGCTGCCCGAGAAGGATCTCGCGTTCGGTCGCATGGCGTCGTTCCTCGTGGAAGGCGACCTCGCGGGCGCCGCCGCGCAGCTTCCGAAGTGGGACAAGGAGGCCGGCCACGACGCGATGTATCAGCTCGCGGCCGGGGCCGTGCTCGAGCACGCTGGCGACCTGCGCGCCATCGAGCGCTATGAGGCGGCTCGCTCGCTCGACGCGAAGCTCGTCGCCGCCGACATCTTCCTCGCGCGCCTCGCGCTGTTCGAGCTCGGCAAGGAGCGCGCGACGCCGGCGATCGCGTCTCTGCAATCGAAGATCGGCGACGCTCCGGCGACACGCGCGCTCCGGGCGCTCGCTTGGGTGGTCGATCCGGCGCGCGGCGACGAGCCGCCCGCCGACGCCAAGCTCTCGAGCGACGACGTGGCGAAGCTGCCTGCGCCGCTTTCCTGTGCTGCGCCGATGCTGGAAGCTGCCCGCGCGGTTCACGCCGGCGAGCACGAGAAGCTCGCGAAGTCGCTCGACGCCGCGATTCGCACGGCCGACAGCCCCGCGCTCGCCTCCGGTCTCGGGTTCTTGGCGATCGAGGCGGGCGACGAAACGCTCGCGCGTAAGGCGGCTCTGCGCGCCGTGTCGTTCTCGGCGACGTACCCGCGCGCGCGAACTTTGGCTGCGCGCGTCGCGCTGCTCGGCGGACGCATCGACGAGGCGCAGAAGGCGGTCGAGCAGCTCGATCCGGCGAGCGCGGACGTGGCCGTCGTGCGCGCCGTCGCCGCGTACGAGTCGCTCGAGCCCTCCGACGTCGACGCCGCGCTCAAGGTGCTCGGCGAAGCACAGACGTCGCACACTTTCTCGGGGCTCGCCGCGGGCTCGGGCGTGCTGCTCGGCACGAAGTACCCCGTGGCAGCCGACGTGTCCGGCCTCCGCGATCCGAGCGTGCCTTGGGGCGAGATCATCGTCACCGACGCCGCGCTCGACCAAGGGGATCTCGCGACGGCGGAGAGCGTGCTCGGCGCGCGAACGGGCGAGGCGCTTCGGCCGGTGCACCTCCTGCGGCTCGCGCGGCTCCGCCGCTACCAGGGCAAGGCGGGGGATGCCGTGGCTGCTTCGGCGCGGGCCCTCGAGGGCAACGTGACCGCTCCGCTGCTCGTGGAGCGCACCTACGATCTGGTCGCAGCCGAAGACACGGCCGGCGCGCGAACGCTCATCGCGAAATACCCGGCGGTGCTCGGGCCGCTCAGCGGCTGGCTTGCCGCGTTCGTGGACGCGCACTCGAAGGACAAGAACGAGCAGGCCGCCGCGGTCGCTCGCGTCGCCAAGCTCGATCTCCCGCCCGACGCGTCGCCGCTCGCCATCCGGCTGCTCGCGTTGCGCGCGCTCATCGTCACCGGGGACAAGCGCGGCAAGCCGTACCTCGGCTCGGTCGCGCGCCGCGCTCCGAAGCACCCCGACGTGCAGCTCGCGATCAAAGACCTCTGACCGCGCGCACGTCGCCTGTTCTGCGACTCCTCGCGGAAACAGCGGGACTTTGCAAGAGAAGCGGTCGGATGGCCGGCACGCCGGTTTTGCTCAGCTTTTCGACGTTTGGAAACAATCGAGACATTCCCGTGCAACGCCCGAAACGTTAATCAGCGGGGGCCAACCGGACGAAACCTTCGGAAACGGCAAGGCGGCGGACAGTCCGCCGGCTTCACCTTCGGAGAACCTGTCAATGCGCCTGACCCCCTCGCTTCGCACCCCCGGGTTGCTGTTCGCCAGCGCCTTCACCCTCTGCGCCGCCAGCGCTCAAGGGCAAACCGCTCCGGCCCCGGCGCCCGCGGCACCCGCAGCGGCGCCCGCACCCGCACCCGCACCCACGCCGGCCCCTGCACCCGCACCCGCGCCCGCTGCTGAACCCGCACCCGCACCTGCCGCCGTGGCAGCGCCGGCAAATGTGCCGCCCGCCGAGCCTGCGCCCGCCGCTTCACCGGCCGAGGCAACGCCCGCGGAGGAGACGTTCCCCGCCGCGTGGTTCCGTATCGACTCCGACGGTGGCCTGCTCCAGCTCTGGGCCGGCGCGACGCACATGTTCTCGGACACCATCGGCCTCGCGACGGACATGTACGTGAACTCGCTGAACCTCGGCGAGTTCGATCTCGGTCCGTCCTTCCTCGCCGGACCGATGGTCATCACGCCGATGATCGGCTTCCAGGCGGACTGGGTCAATCGCCGCGGCAACTCGCTCGTTCCGCAGCTCTATGTCACCGGCGGCCCCGACCCCATCTATCTCGAGTTCTGGTTCCAGAATTACAACAACCAGGTCTTCGACAAGGGCGCCGCGAGCACCGCGTACTTCCGCTTCTTCATCGACTACAAGGTCGGCAAATACTTCGGTTTCGGTCCGCAGGTCGAAGCGACTCTCGGGCTGAACGACGCTGGCAAGAACGCCAATGGCGACGCCCTCGCCAGCTTGCCGATCGGCGGCAACGTGATGCTGTCGAACTACGGCAAGAACAACGTCCTCTACTTCTTCGCCGGGTATGAGACGCAAGACACGCCGAACGACAAGCATCTCGCCGGTCGCTTGACCTTCGTTCACAACTTCTAAACGCCTCCCGGCGAGTTCCCGCCTAGCTCACGAGCTCGCACTTACCCCCGGCGGTCGGGCCAAAGGCTCACCGCCGGGGTTTTTTCATTCGAACGCTCAGCGCGGCGGTAGCGAGCCCTGAACGCCGCCACCGCCACCCGGGCCGGGCGCGCGACCTTCGATCATGCCGCGGAGCTCTTCGACCTCGTTGGAGCGACCCATCGCTTCCTCGAGCGTGATGAGCCTGCGCGTGTAGAGCGCGTACAGGCACTGGTTCAAGGTCTGCATGCCGTGCTTGGCCTGACCGACCTGCATCTGCGAGTAGATCTGATGCACCTTGTCCTCGCGGATCAGATTCCTGATCGCGGCGTTAGGGACGAGCACCTCGAGCGCGAGGACACGGCCGGGCGTGCCGGCGCGCGGTAAGAGCAGCTGGCTGATCACGCCTTCGAGCACGAAGGAGAGCTGCGCGCGCACCTGCGACTGCTGGTGCGGCGGGAAGACGTCGATGATGCGGTTGATGCTCTGAACGGCCGAATTCGTGTGCAGCGTCGCGAACACGAGATGGCCCGTCTCCGCAATGGTGAGCGCGGCTTCGATCGTCTCGAGATCGCGCATCTCGCCCACGAGGACGACGTCCGGATCCTGGCGCAGCACGTACTTGAGGGCGTTTTTGAACGTCTGCGTGTCGGCGCCGACCTCACGCTGGTTCACGATCGAGCGCTTGTGCGGGTGCAGGTACTCGATCGGATCCTCGACGGTGACGATGTGCTGACGCGTCTCGGCGTTGATCTTGTCGAGGATGGACGCGAGCGTCGTGCTCTTGCCCGAGCCGGTGGGGCCGGTCACGAGGACGAGGCCGCGCGGCTTGGCGGCGAGATCGGCGACCACCTGCGGCAAGCCGAGCTCGTCGAAGGTCAGGATCTTGAAGGGGATGGAGCGAAACGCGCCCGAGACGGCGCCGCGCTGCAAGAAGATGTTGGCGCGGAAGCGTGACAGATTCTTCACGCCGAAGGAGAGGTCGAGCTCCTTGGCTTTCTCGAACTGGATCTTCTGCTCCTCCGTGAGCACGGAGTAGCAGAGCTGCTTGGTCTCGACGGGCGAGAGTGGCGGCAGTTTGAGCGGCACGATCGCGCCGTCGATGCGCAGGAGCGGCGGCGCGCCCGTCGTGATGTGCATGTCGCTCGCGCCCTTCTCGATCATGGCGCGCAAGAGCTGATGCAAATTGACGCCGAGCGCTTGGTCGTTCATGGGCGAGTCCTGCGTCAGTCGGCCATCGTCACGCGCATGATCTCTTCGGGCGTCGTCACGCCCTCGATCACCTTGCGGATGCCGCTCATACGGAGCGAGCTCATGCCGCGCCGGATGGCCTCGACCTTGAGCTCGGCCGCGGACGCGCCCTGAAGCACGCGCTCCTTGAGCTCATCCGAGAAGCGCATGACCTCGTAGAGCGCCACGCGGCCCTTGTAGCCGGTGCCGCTGCAGGTCTGGCAACCCGCGCCCTTCTTGATCTCCGCGTTCTGCGCCTGCTCTTCCGTGAAGCCCATCTCGAGCAGCGCTTCCTTCTCGAAGGGATCGGTTCGCTTGCAGTCGACGCAGACCTTGCGGGCGAGGCGCTGGGCCAAGACGAGGTTCACGCTGGCGGTGATGAGGAACGGCTCGACGCCCATGTTGAGCAAGCGCGAGATGGTCGCGGGCGCGTCGTTGGTGTGCAGCGTCGAGAGCACGAGGTGGCCCGTGAGCGCCGCCTTGACCGCGATTTCGGCGGTCTCGAAGTCGCGGATCTCGCCCACCATGATGATGTCCGGATCCTGGCGCAGGAACGAACGCAGGCTCATCGCGAAGTTGAGCCCGATCTCCTCGTGCATCTGCACCTGGTTGATACCGTGAAGGTTGTACTCCACCGGATCTTCGGCCGTGCTGATGTTCACGCCGGGCTTGTTGAGGTCGGAAAGGCCCGAGTAGAGCGTCGTCGTCTTGCCCGAGCCGGTCGGGCCCGTGACGAGCACCATGCCCCAGGGCTGATTGATCGCCCACTTGAAGTCGTCGAGCGGTGCGGTGTCGAAGCCGAGCTTCGTCATGTCGAGCTGCAGGTTGCTCTTGTCGAGCAAGCGGAGCACGACCTTCTCGCCCCACATCGTCGGCAGGACGGAGACGCGGAAGTCCATCTCGCGGCCCTTGCCGAGCTTGAGCTTGATGCGTCCGTCTTGCGGAAGCCGGCGCTCGGCGATGTCGAGCTGGCTCATGATCTTGAGGCGGCTCACGAGCGCGCTCTTGAGCTTCAGGGGCGGCGTCATCTCCTCGTGCAAGACGCCGTCGATGCGGTAGCGCACGCGGAGCCGCTTCTCGTACGGCTCGAGGTGAATGTCGCTCGCGCCCTTGCGGATCGCGTTCAGGAGCAGGACGTTGACGAGGCGCACGACTGGCGCGTCCGCGCTCGCTCGCTCGAGCTCGAGGGCGTTGATCTCCTCTTCGTCCGCCTTGAAGTCGATGTCCTCGTCATCGAGCTGGAAGTCGGCCATCACCTCCTCGTAGGAGGGGCCGGCACTGTAGTAGCGCTCGATCGCGGCCTGGATGGCAGGCTCGCTCGCGACGACGGGCTCGACGCTGAAGTTCGTGAGGAACTTGATGTCGTCCATCGCGTTCAGGTTCGTCGGATCGCTCATCGCGACGATCAGCGACTGGCCCGAGCGCGAGACCGGAATGATGCGGTGCTTCTCGCAAACCTCGCGCGAGACGAGCTTCACGACCTCGGCATCGATCTCGTACTCGTCCAGGTTGATCGCCGGCAGCCGATACTGCGACGAGAGGAAATTCGTTATTTCCCCGTCGGAGATGTAGCCGAGCTTGGCGAGCGTGTAGCCGAGGTTTTGCCCCGACTTCTTCTGCTCTTCCTGAGCTTTCCGGAGCTGTTGGAGGCTGATCAGCTTCTCGCGGACGAGGAGCTCACCGAGGCGGTTGGGCGACGAATTCGACATGGGCATCCCATTTCACGGCCGGATCCCGCAGCGGCAAAAGTCGTTTACCGCCGGGGTGTTGCCGTCGTGGCCGGGCGCCAGGCACGGGCCCCGAACCGAGGGGCGAATGCACCGGGGGTGGGCCGTCTCGACCCACTGGAGGGAGCGGTCCGCGGCCTGGGCCAGGTGGCCTGTTTCGCCCCGGCGCGGCCCCTCGGGTTGTCTGTGCCCCCCCTTTTGCGCTCTCATCCGCGCCGTCCGCAGGGACCGGGCGGAAGCCTGGCGGCGCGGCTGTTGACGCTTTGCTGCCGCGGATCATATTGGCCTAGGCCGAATTGTCCCGCCCCCATATAGGAAATTGAAGGAATAGTCGACCCAATGGCCAAGACCTACGCAGAGTTGTTCTCCGAGGTTCGCGAGCGCGTCCGGACCATCACGCTCGAAGCCCTGAAGGCGCGCCTCGACGCCAAGACACCGACGACCCTGGTCGACGTGCGGGAGCAGCACGAGTTCAACGCCGGCTTCATTCCGGGTGCCGTGCATATCCCGCGCGGCTTCCTCGAGATCCAGGCCGAGGGCAAGCTGCCGGACCGCAAGGCGCCGATCGTCGTGTACTGCGCCGGAGG
>DATMCL010000182.1:0-5840 GCA_035558375.1 Polyangiaceae bacterium | reverse complement strand
GTCGTCTGCGATGCGGTGCAGATCCTCGGGCGCCGCGAGGCAGCGTCGGCAGTCCCCGTGATCGAGGCTCTGACGCGGCACGCCGACGACAACGTCGCACTCGCGGCCGTGGAAGCCCTCGGGCGCATCGGCGGAAAAGCTGCCATCGATTCCTTGCTGGCGATGGTGCGGGGCCGGAACTTCTTCCGTACCTTTCCGACCATCGACGTGCTCGGCCGCTCGGGCGATCCGCGCGTCCTCGGCACACTGCTCGAGCTCTCTCAAGAGTCCCTGTACGCTTCCGAAGCGGTTCGCGCGCTCGGCAGACTCGGTGATCCCGCCGCAGCGTCCCCCCTGATTCTGCTGCTCGAACGCGCCCCCGAGAACCTGGTGCGCACCATCGCGGTTGCGCTCGTGGCCATCCACGAGCACGCCAAGCGTCGCTTCGCGACGGGTGTGGCCGTCGAGCGCGTGCTCTTGAACGCAACCTCGCTGCCGGAGCTGCGCGCAAAGCTCGTCGACAGCATCCGACGCGCCGATCCTGTCGAGCAAGCAGCCGTCGCGGAAATCCTCGCGTGGATCGGGGAGGAAAGCACCGTTCCGGCGTTGGTCTCGCTCCTCGAGGCCGCGGGCACGGTTGCACAGGTGGCCGCCACGTCCTTGCGCAAGCTCGTCGGCGTGGCCGAGCCGCAACTTCTCGACGCCCTCCGCACGGGCCTGACGCCGCGCAAGCGGCTTCTCATCCCGCTTCTCGGCGGCCGTCCCGGTGCTCGCGATGCCCTCGTCGCCTGCCTTTCGGACGAGGACCCGGGAGTGCGCGCGCTCGCTTGTGATGCGCTCGCGCGCGGCGGCGACGTATCGGTATGCGGAGCACTCTTTACGCTCCTCGGCGATCCCGACGGACGCGTCGCTCAGGCAGCGTTGGGGGCGATACAGTCGCTCGGCAGCGTCGAGACCAAAGAGCTAGCGCTCGCGGCGGCCGAAAACCCCGACGTGCGCGTGCGCTGTGCGGCGCTGCGCATCATCGGCTACTTCGCCTACCCGGAGGGCTTCGAGTTTCTGGCCCGCGGAGCGAGCGACGGCGACGAGCGCGTGCGCGACGCCGCCATCGCGGGTTTGCCCTTGTTCGAGGAGCCACGCTCCATCGAGCTCTTGATCCAAGCCGCGCACCACGAGACCACGCGCACACGGACCGCGGCAATCCGTGCACTCGGACACACCACGCCCCGAGGGACGGGCGCGGCGCTAGTGCTCGGGGAGCTTCGCTCCGCGCTACGAGACAGCAACCCCTGGGTTCGATACTACGCTTGTCAGTCTTTGGGCAGGCTTCGCGACGACGGCGCCACCGAGGCGCTCGCTGCGCTCTTGACGGACGAATCAGGACAAGTTCGCGTCGCCGCGGTCGACGCGCTGGCGCACCTGCACGGTCCGAGAGCGTTCGAGGTGCTCGCCACCGCCGTCGACTCCGAGGATCCCGACATGCATCGTGCAGCGCTGGTAGCGCTCGGGATTTCCAAGCGCCCCGAGGGGTTACCGATGCTGCTCGCGGCGGTAAGGACTGGGCAGACCCCTACCCGCCTGGTGGCGCTCTCCGCGCTCGCCGAGCTCGGCGTCCCGGAGGCCGTTGCCGCCGTCGCGCGCGCGACGGAAGACCGCGATGAAGGCGTCCGGAGCGCGGCAGCCGGGTTCCTCGCTGCGCGCTCGGACGACGTGGCGACGAGGGAGCTCATCGAGCTCGTGATCAAGCATCCGACGCGAGAGTCCTTGGTTCACGCGCTGGCTCGGCCCGCCGAGGGGCGCGTCGCAGCCATCGTGAGCGCGCTGGGTCACGCCGACGACGCGGTCGCGAGCGCGCTCGTGGGCTGCCTCGCCCGGATGGGCTCGGTCGAAGCGGTGACGGCAATTCGTGCGACCCTCGAAGCGCCCAATGACGCTGCTCGTCGCGCCTCGGCCTTGGCTCTCGTGTTGCTTCACGACGCCGAGAGCGCTCCGCTGCTCGAGCGAGCCGCACTCAACGACGCCGATCCGGAGGTCCGACGTATCTGTACGGCGGCACTCGGCCGATGAACGGGCCGACCCTGTCGCCTCAGGTTTTCGCCATCCTGAGCGCGTTGATCGAGGAGCGCACGGGCCTGCATTATCGACTGGAGGAGAGCGATCTACTCGCAGACAAGCTCGCCCCGAGGCTGGCCGAGCGCTGCCTCGATAGCCTGCTCGACTACTACTATTTCCTTCGCTACGACCCGGCGGGAGAGAGCGAGATCGCGCAGCTCGTGGAGGCGCTCGTCGTGGGCGAGACGTTCTTCTTTCGCGAGTCAGCCACGCTCGAGGTCGTGGTCAATGGTTTCATCCCCGAGCTCATCCGAGAGGGCGTCCGCCCCCGGGTCTGGTGCGCTGCCTGCGCGACGGGCGAGGAGCCGCTGACGCTCGCGATGATGCTGGACGGCGCCGGCCTCCTCGAGCGAGTGACGATAGTCGCGAGCGACATCAGCGCCCGCGCCCTGGCTCGAGCCCAGGCGGGCATGTTCTATCGTCGCTCGCTGCGCGCGCTGCCGGCGGGCGTCGTCGATCGTTGGCTCGAGCCTCGCGGTGACGGCATGCTCGTCGTGCCGCGTATTCTGGCGGCGGTGAACTGGCACCGCGTCAACCTGATCGAGGAACACCAGGTGTCGGCGCTCGGCAGGTTCGAGCTCGTGCTCTGCCGCAACGTATTGATCTACTTCAGCGACGAAACGACGACCAAGGTGATCTCCTCCATCGCGCGCACGCTGAGCCCGAACGGTCGCCTGATCGTCGGCGCGTCGGAGTCATTGCTCCGCTTCGATTCCCCCTACGTGTGCGAGGAGCGCGCCGGCGCCTTCTTCTATCGAAAAGGCACGCCGTGAAGCCGATTCGGGTGCTGGTCGTCGATGATTCGGCCTTCGCGCGCAAGGTGCTGCGCGAAAGCCTCGGAACGAGCTCGGAGCTCGAGGTGGTCGCGACCGCCTCCGACGGTATCGACGCGCTCGAGAAGATCGCCCAGCTCGACCCTGACGTGGTCACGCTCGATCTCGTGATGCCGAACCTGGACGGCATCGGTGTCTTGAAGGCGCTTTCGCACGAGCAGCGGCGGCGTGTCGTCATCGTCAGCATGGCTGACGGCGAGAGCGAGCTCGGCGTCGAGGCCCTCGCCGCGGGCGCCTTCGACCTGGTGCACAAGCCCACGGCCCTGGCGGTCGACAGCTTGCGCGATATCGCTCGAGAGCTCGTCGAGCGGGTCCTGCTCGCCGGACGCAGCCGCCCGAGCGCCGAGACCGTCGTGGCCGCGGCGCCCACGACGCCCACGGAGCTCGTGTTCCGGGCCCGATCGGAGACCGTCGTGCTGATCGGGACCTCGACCGGTGGCCCTCAAGCGCTGACCCGCCTCCTCACGGCTTTCCCCGCGGACTTTCCCGCGTCGATTGTCGTCGTCCTGCACATTCCGGAGGGCTACACGGGACCGCTAGCGGAGCGACTGAACAAGGCGAGCGCCATCGAGGTCATGGAAGCCGAGGAGGGGCTCTTGCTCCGGCCGGGGCTTGCCGTCGTGGCGCGGGCGGGGAGGCACCTCCAGCTCACTGCTACGGGCGGCGAGCAGCGACTGCGCTTGGTCGGCGACACCGACGGCTCGCGTCATTGCCCTTCCGTTGACGTTCTGTTCGAGAGCGCTGCCGTGAGCCTCGGCAATCGCGCCCTCGGCGTCGTTCTGACGGGCATGGGCGACGACGGGCTCGCGGGTGCGCGTGCGCTCGTCGCGGCTGGCGGCCGGGTTCTCACCGAGGCGGAGCGTTCGTGTGTCGTCTACGGAATGCCACGCGTCGTCAAAGAGGCGGGCTTGTCGTCGGGAGAGTTCGAGCTCGCTCAGATGGCGGCGGCCATTTCGGCGCGCATCTAGCTGCGATAAGGGTCCTTGAACCGCACGCCCCAGGCGGTCAGCGGTCTGTCCGCGGCAGCGAGGAAATCGCTATCGCGTTCAGACCGCTGAGCACGCCTACTGGCCCCGTGGTCTCCGCCTCGTACGCTTCGTCGCCGAGGTCAGCACAGTACTCCTCGACACGACCCCTCGGCAATGAGGAGTTGATGGTGGTTTGTTGAGGGGTTCTTTGCCAATTTTAGGTGGTTACGGTGGGTGTCGGTGAAGGTGCGACAATCTGCCCCTTCCACAGCAACCAAGCGGCAACATAACCCCAGAGGCCGAAGAGCCGCTCGACGAGCGTGACGAAGGAGCGGTCCGCAAGCTCTGCTCCTTGCCCGGCAGCGAGCAGCGCCTGCACGCCGAGCCATGTTCCCGCGCCGACGGCCAGGTGCCCGACGACCAGCGCGGCGATGGGCGCAACGATCGCCACCAAGCCGACCGCGCCCGCCACCTTCACGGTTCGCTGCCGGTGCAGGAACGCGATGGACCACAGCAGCAGTGCGAGCAGGAGGAAGCCGGCGAACAGGAGGTAGTACCGCCCGGCAACGCTCGCGCTCACGCCGAGAATCACCTCCGCCTTGGCGACGAGCGCGAGGGCGAACACCACGAAACCAGCGCGATTGAGCGGCTTTTTCAGGCCCATTTCGTCGCAGAAGCACCATGCCGCGAAGGCGGAGAGCGCCAGCACCACGAGCCGCGCCGGCGCGAGAGTCGCCGAGAAGTGCGAGAGCAAAAGCGTCAAGAAGCCGCTCGCCGCCAAGGCGACGGCCCCGACTTTGGCATTCAGCGATCGTGGGTGCGACGAACTGGTTTCAGCGCTCATGTCAGCCTGCCTCTGCGTCGATGGGTAGAGCGCTCGCTACCCGTGGTGCCGGCCGCCGCCGTGAGCGGGCGCCGTGAACGTGAACGCCTTCCACGGCGTGCCGCCGCTCGCGTAGTCGCTTTCTTTCGCCGCGCCTTGCGCGTACGCCGTTACGACGCGCCGCCAGAAAGAAACCGCGTCGGCATTTCTGACGGCCGCGCGGACCGTCCAGGTACCCGGCAGCTGATCCCAAAGGGCCGACGCGGCCGCGCGCCCGACACCCTGCCCGCGAGACTGCCGCAGGACGAAGAACTCCGCGATGTCGAGCACCGCGGGATCGTCGGAGGCCGGCGACCCGCGCTTCACGAGAACGAAGCCCGCTGTCCGCTCCCCGGCTTGCACGAGAAACGCCGACCGCGCCGGCGACTCCGCCAAATACGAGCCGAGCCCCGGGTAGCCGAAGCGCCCGTCGGGACCGAGCGTCACGTTCGGAAACGCGGCGCTGAGATCGTGGATGTAGAGCTCCATCAGGTTCGAGAGGAGCTCGAGGTCCGAAGCGCCGAGAGCGTGGAGTGTGACCGGTGGCGCGGGCATGGTGGGCCGAGAGGATGACCGCGCAGCTGGGCCCAAGCAACCGCGATGACGATCGTCGAGCGCATGAAGCGCTAGCCGACACGTGACGCCCCGCGCCGCGCACACGTGGCACCGGCACGCGCCACCGCGCTCCTCCCACTCATTTTCGCGGGACTGCTTCACCGGCTTTCCGATCGTGCCGTCTCTGAGATCGGAAAGGAGCGCTCGGCCGTTTCCCCCTTGTCGTCCGAGCACCGACATTCACGCATGCACGACGCCCGACGCCTGCTCTCGAATCCATTCGTTTTTGCCATCCTCGCTTGCGCCTGCTCGGCCGCACCCGCCGCGCCGCCCGCCACCGCGCACCACGAGACGACCCCGAAGGAAGCCACCGACGATTCGACGGAGGAGCCGAAGGACGAGGCGAAGGCCGAAGACTCCGCCAGCGAGCCGAAGGAGAAGGACCCGCGTGAAGACGGCCTCCGGAAGGCCAGTCGGCCGCCCGCCGAGCTCATCACCGGGCCGAACCTCGTCTACGTCTTCAACTTCAAG
>DATMCL010000181.1:0-3108 GCA_035558375.1 Polyangiaceae bacterium | reverse complement strand
CGGGCCCTTCGATGATGCCGAAGGTGCCGTTGTTCATGTTGAAGCTGTCCGACGGCGGGACGCTCGCGACGCGTGTCGGCGTTCCCGTGAGCATTGGAGTGCCCGTCACGCCGCTCGGGCACTGCCAGCCGCCGGAGCCGGTACCCGCTGCGGCACCCGCACCCGCCATACCGCCGGCACCGCCACCAGCCGCTCCAGCGCCCTCGCCTCCGGCTCCGCCGCTTCCAGCCTTTCCGCCCGCATCGCTGCCAGCGCCACCCGCGCCACCTTTCGGCGCGGCGCCGCCGCTGCCACCGCCGCCGCTGCCGCTGCCACCGCCGACACCGCTCGAGCCTCCTGCGGCGCGACCGGCGCTACCCGCGGCGCCACCGGTACCAGCGTTCGTCGACATTCCGCCGGCTCCGCTCGAAGACCCCGAGGAGCCACCCTGTCCGGCCCCCGCGCTGGTGCCACCGGCACCCGAGCTGGATCCGGATGTCGCGGGTGCAGGCTCGCCGCTGCAGCCGAGCGCCGTGCACGCGAGAATGGGGAACAGCGCATGTCGCGGGATGCGGGGCATGTTCGAGCGTGACTCATAGCATGTCTGATCTGCTCGGGAACCGCGGACTCGCGCACGACGACGACTGGACGCCTGGATTGAACGAGCATTTTCCTGGGGAACGGCCCGACAAAGGGACTATGGTCGGCCGCCTCGCCCGCGGGGATGATGCGCCCCGACTGCACGAGCGGAGCCACGAGCCCGCGCCTCATGCAGGGGAAGGTGGATGATGAGCGTCGATCGTCGTGATTTCTTGACCTTGGCGGCAGCCGGCGCGCTCGGGGGGTGCGGCGGTCAACCGCTCCTTGCCTGTCCCGAGCCGCGCGCGCCGGGCATCTGGAACAACGCCGTCGACTCGATAACCGACGTCCGTCCCGAGCTGCTCGCCTACCCGAGCAGCGCTACGACGGTGATCGAGCTCGTCAAGGCGGCCGAATCGCAGAAGCAGCGCGTGCGCATGACCGGTTCGGGACATTCGTTCTCCGACGTCGCGGTGACGGACGAGGTTCTGCTGCTGCCGAATCGGCTCTCGCTGCCGCTCGAGCTCGATCGGGGCACGCTCAAGGCAGTGTATGCGGGGGATAGCCACCTCGTGCGCGTGCAGGGCGGCATGACGGTCCGGGCCCTCAACACCTGGCTCGACGCCAAGGGCCTCGCGCTCACGAACCTCGGCGGCTACGACGGTCAGACCATCACCGGCGTCGCGATGACGGCGACGCACGGCTCGGGCCTCGGCTACGGCCCGATCGCCGCGCAAATCGCGTCACTGGAGCTCGTCACGACCGGCGGCGCCGTCCGGCAGATAGAGCCGAGCGACGGCATCACCGATCCGGCGAAGTTCACGGGGCGGCTCAAGGAGGATGCGACAGTCCCCGTCACGCTCGTTCAGGACGACGACGAGTTCAACGCGGTGAGCGTCAGCATGGGCTCGATGGGCGTGGTCACGGCGGTCGTGCTCCGAACCGTCGACAAGTTCTGGCTGCGGGAAGAGCGCACGCTCCACCGCTGGTCGGACCTCGCGAAGCCCGGCGGCTACGTCGACACGCTCGTGCATCGCCCGGGCGGCGCCGGCTACCCCGACCACGTGGAGATCTACGTGAACCCGTACGCCGACGAGGAAGGCGAGCACCTCTGCTTGCTCACGCGGCGCTACCGCTCGTCGCAGGCGCCGGCGCCGACGGAGGACAGCAAGCTCCGCGGAGCCTTCGGCGACCTCGCGTTCGATCCACAGGCGCGCGAGCTCGCCCAGGATTTCCTCCGCCGCACGTTGAACAACGCCAAGCGCGACGATCTGGAGGGGCTGCTCTCGGGCTCACTCGGCGCGCTCGCCGACGCGAACTACACGGCTCCGAGCTACAAAGTCTTCAATCTGGGCGGCCTCAATCTGTTTCGCGTCTACGGCATCGAGCTCGCCTTTCCCGTTACCGACACCCTTCGCGTCGCGCAGGCGGTGTTCGAGCAAGCCAAGCGTGAGTACGCGGCGGGGCGGCACCATTCCGCGCCGTTCTCGCTGCGCTTCGTGAAAGCCTCGAGCTCCTACCTTGCGATGCAACACGGCCGCGACACGGCGATGCTCGAGATCGGCGTGCTGGTGGAGGCGCACGGGAGCGGCACGCTACTCCGGGATTACGAGCAGCTCTTCATCGAGAAGTTCGCCGCACGACCGCACTGGGGGCTCGACATGTCGTACCTCCAGAGCTGGTCGGAGATCGAGCGGCTCTACGGGCAGTCCGCGCAGGATTGGCAGCGGGTGTATCGGCGCCTGAACTCCGCCGGTACCTTCGACGGACACCTCACCGATCGTCTCGGCATCTCGATGCGGCCAAAAGGCTGAGCGGGGCGGAGCTCGGGCTGCCCTCCAGCGTCTGAGCGGCCCCTACGGCACGATCCCACCGCGGATTTCGGTCGTTCATGGCCGGACCGACCCCACGCAAAGATCGGTGCCGGCGGCGCGTGAATCGCGGACGCGTCGTTGGTCCCGGAGCGGCGCTATAACCGCCGCGAGGCAAGGTCCCCTGCGTACGTTGCTCTGGTTTCGCGGCAAAGATCTGAGGCTCGACGACCACCAGCCGCTCGCGAGCGCGCTCGAGCAGGGCGAGCTCGTGCCGGTGTTCGTGCTCGACCCGTATTTCTTCGCACCGGCGCGGGCCGCGCGCATCGCGCGACGCATGCAGTTCTTGCTCGATTCGCTCGCGGAGCTCGCGAACGAAATCGCACGGCTCGGGTCTCGCCTCCTGCTCGTCGAGGGCAAAAGCTACGAGGTCATCCCCGAGCTGGCGAGTCGCGTGCGCGCCGACCGCGTGGTGGCGCAGCGCTGGTGCGAGCCGTTCGCGCGAGCGCGCGACGAGCGCGTGCGAGAGCGACTCAGCGTGCCGCTCGAGCTCTTCGAAGGGGAGACGCTCTGCCCGCCGGGAACCCTGCGCACCGGCGCCGGCAGCCCGTACACCGTGTTCACGGCATTCGCTCGCACCTTCGCTCGCGACAGCGCCATTGCAGAGCCGCTCGCGCGGCCTTCGAGCTTACCCGCGCTTCCGAGCGACATCGACCTACCAAAGCTCGCGATGCCGACG
>DATMCL010000180.1:0-22293 GCA_035558375.1 Polyangiaceae bacterium | reverse complement strand
ACGAGTGCCAAGTTCCGGGCTTCCGAATAAACTCAATGAAATCAATGAATTGGAATTAAAGAAACCGGCTCGATCGGCGAGATCTTGCCGCCGGGTGGGATAGAAACCTACCATTCACTACATGCACTGGGTCATGCGACGGCAGGTAGGTCTGAGGGCGCGGACCGACTTTCGGGTCACCGCGCGTTGGGGCTCTCGGGCCCTTCGCTGCCGAGGCGTCGAAGTCTCGGCGACGGGCATCGTCATCGACGGAAGGTTTCCGCGCTTCGGTGGCCCGCTCTGGGTCTGGCTCGAGCTTGAGCTGCCGGAGCGACTGCGTCCGATGCGCGCCCTGGCCCGTCCGGTCTGGACGCTCGGCAATCAGCAGGGGTTTCGCTTCGTGAAGATTTCCGACGCCGATCGCCTGTCGCTCGCCGAGCACGTGGATCTCGCGGCACGCCGCGGTGTGCCCCTGAATTGAGAAGCATCATGACGAAAACTCTGAACTCCTCGCTTTCGCTCCGCACCCGTACCTGGCTCCGCACGACGTCGTTCCTGCTGGCAGCAGGGTCGGCCACCGGCTGCGTCGCCTCGAAGCAGTACGACGAAGCACGCAGCGTCGCCGAGAGCGAGCAGCATGCGCACGCGCGCACCCGCGAGCGGCTCGAAGCGTCGATGACGCGCATCAGCACGCTCGAAGCCGAGCTAGCCGCTCGCGAGCAGGCGATGGCGAAAGACGCGAACTCCGCGGAGGAGTCGAAGCTCGCGTCCGCGGTCGCGACCAAGGAGAAGGACGCGGCCGTGCAGCTCGTCGAGCAGCTGCGCTCGGAGCTCGCGCGCACAGGCGACCATTTGGTGCTTTTTGCGAAGGAGAAGCGCGATCTGCAGCAGACGCTGCTCGTCGCCGAGGAGCGCATGCGCGACATCGAGGCCGCGAACCGAAACCTCGGTGAGCTCGTGGCCGCGGCGCGCGATCTCTCGCTCGCCCTCGGTGGCGAGCTCGACAAGCACGTGGTCGAGCTCGGCGCCAAGGACGGCCAAGTGGTGCTCGGCATGAGCTCGGACCGCCTTTTCGCGCCGAACGGCGACGCGCTCATGATGGACGCGGGAACCGTGCTCGCCGCCATCGGCAGGGTCAGCGCGGCGCATCCCGGCTTGCGCGTGGTCGTGCGCGAGCCCTCGAGCACGGCCCTCTCGACGGCGCGGATAGCTCGCTTGGGGGACGGCCTCCGGCAGAACGGCGTCGCGGAGGCTCGCCTGACCCTTCCTTCGGCTCGCTTCGAGCAGCCGGCGCCCGCGCAGGTCGCCGACCCCGCGGCTGCTCCGCCACCCGAAGGCACACCGCGCGCTCCGGCGGCCGATCCCGCGGAAACCAAGCCGGCTCAGCCGAGTACGCCCGCGGCGGTCGCTCTCCCGCCGGGCAACTACGAGATCGCGTTCGCGCCCTGAGCTCATGCTAGCGTCCCGCTCATGCGGGAGGAGCTCGAGCTCAATCGGGCGCACTGGGACGAGGCGACGCGCTTTCATCTGCGCGGCAACGTCTACGGTGTCGAGGACTTCAAGGCGGGCAACTGCCGCCTGCATCGCCTGGAGCGCGAAGAGGTGGGGGACGTCGCGGGGCGACGTCTCCTCCACCTTCAGTGCCACTTCGGTATCGACACGTTGTCGTGGGCGCGGCGCGGCGCCGTCGTGACGGGCGTCGACTTCTCGCCCGAGGCGGTCGCTGCCGCCGGACGCTTGAGCGCGGAGACGGGCGTTCCGGGGCGCTTCATTTGCTCGGACGTCTATGCCTTGGATGCCGCGCTTCCGGAGCCGGGAGGGTTCGACATCGTCTTCACCTCGCACGGCGTGCTCAATTGGCTCCCGGAGCTCGGTCCTTGGGCCCGGACGATCGCGCATTTTCTGGCTCCGGGAGGCTTTTTCTACATCGTCGAGGCTCATCCGACGGCGCGCGTCTTCCCGACGGACGCGGATCTCGAGAAGGCGGGCGCGTTCGCGCCCTGCTTCTCGTATTTCCACGATCCCAAGGGCATTCGCTGGCCGCCAGCGCGCGATTACGCAGACGAGAGCACGCCCCACACGATTGGCGAGCACGAGTGGAGCCATTCGCTGTCCGACATCGTGGGGTCGCTGCTCGACGCCGGGCTTGGGCTCGACTTCTTGCACGAGTTCCCGTTCTGCGCGTGGAAAGTCGTGGCGGGGCTCGAGCTCGTCGAGAGATTCGGAGCGAGCCACGGCTACTTCGCGCAACCCGCCGGGGCGCCGGTGCTGCCGCTGATGTTTTCGCTCAAGGCGTCGAAGCCCGAGCCGTGAGCAGAGGCTCAGTCGCGCGTTCCGACCGTGCGCCCGCCGTCCACGACGAGCTCCTCGCCCGTGACGAAGCTCGCTTGCGCGAGGTAGAGCACCGCCTGCGCTATGTCCGCTGCCTGGCCGTGACGGCCGAGGGGGATCTGGCGCACGAGCCGCGCGACCGCCTCTTGGCTCATGCTTTCCGGAGGAAGAACTGCGCCGGGCGCGACGGCGTTCACCCGCACCTCGGGCGCGAGCTCGAGCGCGAGGGTACGCATGAGCTGGCGTAGCGCACCCTTCGACACGACGTAGGGAAGGTAGTTCTTGAACGGCGCCGTGGCGCTCGTGCAGGTGATGAACACCATCGAGCCGCGGCTCGCGCGGAGCGCGGGCGTCAAGCGATGGGCGAGCGTGAAAGGCGCCGCCAGATTGAGCCGGAGGGCGCGCTCGAACGCCTCGTCGTCCACGCCTTCGTAAGGGATGCGCTCGAAGTTCGCGGCGCTCGCCACGAACAGATCGAGCCCGCCGAGCGCCGTCAGGGCGTCGTCGGCAAGCCGGCGAGCTTCGCTCTTGTCGTTCAGGTCCGCTTGCAACAGCACCGCGTCGCCACCGGAAGAGCGAATGGCAGCGGCCGTCGCTTCGGCACCGAGGCGGCTCGAGTTGTAGTGGACTGCGACGCGCATCTTCGCGCGGCCGAGGGCCAGGGCGATGGCTTGCCCGACGCGCTGTCCGCCGCCCGTGACGAGCGCGCGCTTGCCGCCGAGGCCGTTCTGTCCGTTGCGGTCGGTCAAGGTCAGAGCTGCAGGGTGACCTTCGCCGGCCAGCTTCCGGGCGAGGGGAAGCTCGCCGACTCGAGCACTCCGACCAGGCAATCGACCGCGGTTTCGCCGTCTTCATCGGGGGGTGTGACGCCGGCCGAGAGCACCTTCCCGCCCGTGTCGACGTAGAGCGTGGCCTCGAAGGGTCCGCGCTTCCCCTCTTTGCACTTGCCGAGATCCGAGGCGATTTTCTTCAGGCCCGGCGCGGCGTCCTGATCGTCCCACGTGATCGGCTCCCGCACGTCGTTCGGCGGGTCGAACGTGAAGGACTTGCGCGCGAGGCCGTGCTCGCCCCCGACGGGCTTCGGCCACGTCTTGGCAGCGAGCGAGTCGAGCATGCAGCGCTCGGTGGTGCGATTGCCGAGCGACGAGTGCTCGAGGTAGGAGGCGGCGACCTTCCCGGTGCTGTCGATCTTCAAGTAGAAGCTCACCGAACCGCCCAGGAACTCGACGTGCTTGGCGCCCGCGTCGAGGCAGCGCTGGAGGCCCTTGACCGTGGACTTGAAGGCGTCGTCCACGGCGTCCTCGTTCATGCCGCCGATCTCGGCGGAAGCGACCACGTGCGGGCCGTCATTCGTTTTCGGCGCCTGATCCTTGATCGACGCGTCCCTCGGGGGCGGCTCACTGCCGCCGCAGGCTGCGGCAAGCAGGGCAGTGGAGGCGAGCGCCAAGGCGCGGAGCGTGGACGAGGGGGGCATGATCGCGCACGGATTTAGCGCGGACGCCCCCGAGCGACAACTCGGGGGAAATCCCGCAACGCCCGAGCCGATCCCGGCTCCGACTGCGTGACTCCGCGCTTACTCGTCTTGGCCGCGGAGCTTCGCGAGCACGTTCAGGTCTTCGAGGGTCGAGATGTCGCCCTGCGCCTCGCGACCTGCGGCGACGTCCTTCAAGAGGCGACGCATGATCTTGCCGCTGCGCGTCTTCGGCAAGCCTTCGGCGAAGCGAATGTCGTCGGGACGAGCGAACTTTCCGATCTCGTTCGCGACGTGCTCGCCGAGCGCTTTCTTCATGTCGTCGCCGGGCGTGTTCCCGGGCTTCAACGTGACGAATACGACGAGGGCCTGGCCCTTGAGGTCGTCGGGGCGACCGACGGCAGCGGCTTCCGCGACCGCGCGATGCGAGACGAGCGCGCTCTCGATCTCGGCGGTGCCGATGCGATGGCCCGCGACGTTCAAGACGTCGTCGATGCGGCCGACCACGTGGAAATAGCCGTCGGCATCGACGTGCGCGCCGTCGCCCGTGAAGTAGCTCCCCGGGATGTCGCTGAAATACTGCTTCTCGTAGCGGGCATCGTCGCCCCACACCGTCCGCAGCATGCTGGGCCACGGACGCCGCAGCACGAGCAAGCCGCCTTGCCCCTTGCCGACGCCCTGGCCGTCCGTGCCGACGATCTCAGCCTCCACGCCGAAGAAGGGGAAACCCGTCGCTCCCGGCTGGGTGGCGTGCGCGCCGGGCAACGTCGTCAGCAGGATCGACCCCGTTTCTGTCTGCCACCACGTGTCGACGATCGGGCAGCGCTGCTTGCCGATGTTCTCGTGGTACCACATCCACGCTTCGGGATTGATCGGCTCGCCGACGCTGCCGAGGAGCCTCAGGCTCGAGAGATCCGACTTTGCCGGCCACTCGGTGCCCTGGCGGATGAAGGCGCGAATCGCTGTCGGCGCGGTGTAGAGGATCGTGACCTTGTGCTTCTCGATGATGCGCCAGAAGCGGCCCCAGTCGGGGTGGTTCGGCGCCCCTTCGTACATGAGGCAGGTCGCGCCGTTCGAGAGCGGGCCGTACACGAGGTAGCTGTGGCCGGTGACCCAGCCCACGTCGGCCGTGCACCAGTACATGTCGTCGTCGCGCAGGTCGAAGACGTACTTGGAGGTGAGGTGCGCCCCGGCGAGGTAGCCGGCCGTCGTGTGCAGAACGCCCTTCGGCTTGCCCGTCGAGCCGGAGGTGTAGAGGATGAAGAGCGGGTGCTCCGCCTCGACGATTTCGGGGGTTTCGCCGAGAACCTTCTTCGCCTGGGAGGTCACGTCGGCCCATTCGAGGTCGCGGCCCGGCTTCATCGCGATCGGAGCGAGCGTAGGACCAAGGCGGCGGTAAACGATGACCTTTTCGACGCTCGGAGCGCCGTCGAGCGCTGCGTCCACGGTCGCTTTGAGTGGAACGATGCCGCCGCGGCGGTACGCGCCGTCTTGCGTGAGCACGAAGCGCGCCTGGCAGTCGTTGATGCGGTCACGCAGGGACTCGGCGGCGAAGCCACCGAAGACCACCGTATGCGGCGCGCCAATGCGCGCGCAGGCGAGCATCGCGACGGCCACTTCGGGGACCATGCCCATGTAGATGGCGATGCGGTCGCCTTTCTTGGCGCCGAGCTCGCGGAGCGCTGCGGCGAGCTCGACGACCCGCGCGTGGAGCTCGCCGTACGTGAGCGTCCGAGTCTCGCCGGGCTCCGACTCCCACACGAGAGCGCGCGCGTCGCGCCGCGCCGTCTTCAAGTGTTTGTCGAGGCAGCTCTCGCTGGCGTTCAGCTCGGCGCCGAGGAACCATTTGGTGAACGGCGCCTTCCACTCGCTGAGCGTCGTCCACGGCTTCCTGAACACGAGCTCTTGGGTCTCCCGCTTCCAGAACGTCTCGGGCGAATCCAGGCTCTCGCGATAGAGCTCCTGGTAGCGCTCGAGCGAGCCGATGCGCGCCTTGGCAGAAAACTCCGGGCTCGGCTTGAAGCGCCGCGAATCCGTGGAATGCGTTTCGATCGCTCGAGTGTCAAGGCTGGTCACGGGATCCTCCGAGCGCGGGAGCATAGCGAGGGCTCGGGGCGTCTCAAGCGAAACTTCCTGAGCAATTCTCGCAAATGTGGCTCAGACACGCGAACTCCGAGGCTTGGAGGGCCACGCACCGCGTCTAAGGCGCCCACTCGCTCATGCCGAGGCGGAGCTCGAGACCCACGTAGGCGAGGGCGCGGCCGGATTTGTCGTACGCCGTCTCGCGGACGGGGACTGTGTCGGTCCCGAGGTTGCGGCTCGGAATCATGCCCGCCGTGCCGTCGATGAGCGTCCGGAGCGCGAGCGCCATCAGCACGTGGCGCGTGTTTGCGCTCACCCCGAGCTCCATCAGGAAGGAAGCGTCGGTCCCGCTGCTCTTCTGCTCGGTATCCGCGATGCAGCCCGTGCACGTGAGCTGATGCCAGACGAGGCCGAGCCCGAGCCCGCCGATGGCCCGCAGGCGAGGATCGGTCGTCATGAGCTCGAGCACCGGCCCGAAGCGCACGGAGTGCACCGAGTAGCTCACCTCGAGCGCGTCCGCCTCGGGCGTTCCGCACACGATGGGCGGCATCGCGAGCTCGCCTCGACGGGTGTCGCATGCCCCGCTCACGTTCAGGGTCGTGTACTCGACGAGGCCTGCAATCGCGACGGGCGCTTTGAAGCGCCGCCCCCCGCGCAAGCCGAACCCCCACGCGCGGGAGCGGGCATCGGAAAGATCGAAGCGAAACGGCGGCGTCGTCGAGGCGAGCAGGCTGACCGAGCCCATGCCGTACCAGCCGAGCTGCTTCGGCTTCTCGGCGGCGTTTGCGGTCTTGTCGCTCGCCGCTCCGGCGGGCACGCCCGGTGTGCCGCGCGGTGCCACCGTAAAGGTCTTTCCGAGCTCGACCTTGACGCGCTCCTCGAGCAGCACCGTCGCGCCGTCGTAGATCTGGACGAGGTGCTCGTCGCCGGGCGTTACCGGGCCATGGAAGCGACCGTACGCGACCGGAGTGCCGTCGATGGCGATCCCCTGCTTCGCGTCCGCGGCCGTGATGTCGAGGAAGCCCGAGGTGGCGACGAGCTCGAGCAAGACGTTGACTTGCGCCTGGCCGCTCGCGACCGTCAGCGTGCGGGTGATGCGCGTGTAGCCGGGCGCCGAGGCAGCGAACAGGTGCTCCCCCACGTTCAGGCGCGCGGTCGTCCCGCTCGGGTCGACGGCGAACGGGCGTCCATCGAGCGTGACGGCCGCGGTCGGCGGCGAGACCTGCACGCGCACGACACCAACCAGCGCCTCGAGCTCGGCTTTGGCAGTTTCTGCTGCCGTGCGCTCGTCCGGCGAGAGCTCGGCGCCGTGTCGGGTCAGCAGCCGATCGAGCGAGTCGGCGGCCTCGCCGTAACGGAACAGCGCCTTCTGACACAGGGCTACGTTCTGCAGCGAGCCCGGGCCGGGCTTCAACGCGTACGCGGCTTCGAACTCGGCGAGCGCTCCCGCGTAGTTCTGATCCTGGTAGAGCTTGATGCCGGTCTTGAAGTGCGCGCGGGCGGCGTCGGTCGCCGTCGCCCCCGGCGCCTCCGCCGCGACGGGTGGATCCGCCCACACCGCGCGGCTGCCGAGGGCGCACGCAAGGAACACGCAAGCAAAGGGCGCCAGCCGAGAGCGCATGGGCGCCCGGAGTCTACCTTGTCAGGGCTCGCGATTGCTGAGCTGCAGCGAGCTCGCGATGCCGGCCTTGGGTGCTGACGGGCTCGGCGGCGGGCGGCGTTTGCGCTCGGCCGTCTTCGGTGCGGCTGGCGCGGTCGTCGGGGCGAGCGCCTTCGGTGCGCTGCTCGGTGTGGCCGTCTCGACGACAGGGCGAACCTCGGGAGGCGCGCTCGGGACCGCGGCGGTCGGCGTGGTCGAGAAGGGGGCGATGCCGGGTGGCAGTGCAGTCGCGACGGCGGTGCTCGTCGTCGCGCGGCTCGTCGCGTGGTCGGGCGGACCGCGGCGCGCCAGCAAGACGGCCGTGAGCGTGAAGCCGACGAGGGTCGCGACGACCCCGGCGACCAGGGTGCGCGAGCGGCCGGGACGGCGTCGCCACATCGACGCGGCCGAGCCGCCCTTTAGCGTGGTGAGAAACTCGGTGGCGCTCTCGAAGCGCCCCGCAGGCTCGCGCGCGAGCGCCGTGGCGATGGCGGTCGCCACGCTGTCGGGCACGTCGGGACGAAACGCGCGCACGTCGGGCGCGTCTTGCGTGCAAATGGCGACGAGCACGCTCTCGAGCGTCGGCGCGACGTGAGGGGGTCGCCCGGCGAGCATCTCGAACAGGATGGCGCCCACGCCGTAGAGATCGGAGCGCTGATCGACGCTGTCGCTCGCCTGCGCCTGCTCGGGCGACATGTAGTAGGCGCTCCCGAGCACGGTGCCGCGGCGCGTGAGCCGCTCGCTCAGCGTCGCGCGATCGAGCTTCGAGATCCCGAAGTCGACGATCTTGACGAGTCGCGAGCCGTCGTCGCGCGAGCAGAGGAAGACGTTGTCGGGCTTGAGATCGCGGTGCACGATGCCCGCGGCGTGCGCGCGCACGAGCGCTCGCAGAAGCTGCGAGGCGATGTCGAGCGCGGCCGGCACGCCGAGCTGCCCTTCGCGCTCGAGGCAGGCGCCGAGGTCCTCGCCCGTGAGGTGCTCCATCACGAGGAACGGCAGGCCGTCGGGGCTCGTTCCCGCGTCGAACACCTGCACGATGTGCTCGCTCTCGACCAGGCTTGCCGCCTGGGCTTCACGCTGAAATCGCCGCGCCGCCTCGGCATTCTGGGCCGCTTCGCGGCTCAAGAACTTGAGCGCGACGCGCTTGCCGATGGCCGTGTTCTGCGCGGCGTACACGGCGCCCATGCCGCCCTTGCCGATGAGTCGCTCGATTCGGTACTTGTCGCCGACGGTCGCGCCCACGAGGCGATCGACCTCTTCCGAAGCGGGCTCGCGGACGGACATCCTCGCCGCGAGCTTAGCGTGGCTCGCCGTGTGAAACCCGCGGCCCGCGGGTTACCGGCTATTTTGCGCTTTTCGCGCCGAGCTTCGCCGAGTGAGCGGCGAGCCGAGCGGTGACGCGCGCAGCGGACTTCTTCGCGATCACGCCCTTGCTGGCAGCGCGAGCGAGGGCGCTCTCCGCGGCGGCGACGAGCGGGGCGGCCACCTTGAGGTTGCCGGCGCCGACGGCGGCGCGTGCCTTCTTCACGGTGGTGCGGAGCGCGCTCTTGAGGGCGCGGTTACGCTCCGTGCGGACGATGCGTTGGCGGTTGCGCTTTTCTGCGGACGGATGATTGGCCATGGGAAGTTACTTGGCGCGCTTCGCGTCGGGCGCCTTCGGGTCGTAGCCCTCCGGGTGCACGGCGAACTTCGGGGTGACACGAGCAGCGGAGCGCTTGCGAGCGGCCGCGGTGCTGCGGGCGCGGAGATTGCGCCGGCGTTCGGTTTGGCGAGTGGACGAAACCATGGTCCTCGGGGCGGAAGGGGCCGGGACTATGTGCGGTGGTCCACCCCTTGTCAACTCGCCCCCGAGCGAGGCCGCGCGTTTCGGGGCGACGCGGCGGCTACGGTGGGCGGATCGTCACGCCGAGGCTGAAATTCGAGGCGGCGAACGGCTGAACCCGGGCCTTCTTCAGGGCCGATTGGATGCAAGCCGCGGCGGGCGTGCCCTCGGCGGGGCCGCTCACGCTCACGCTCGTCACCTCACCGCTCGAGCCGAAGACGAGCGTCGCGCTCGAGCCCTGGGGTTGTCCGGCGATGCACGAGCGGGCGGCGCCGAGCACCGCGCCCACGGCGGCCTGGGCCGCTCCGGTCGATGGCTTGTCCGCAATGCCGCCGTTGGCGTTGAGCTCGGCGGGCCTGAGCCCCGTTGCGGCGGGAGGCTTGCTCGGACGAGCCGGTCCCGCGTCTCCGGCAGCGTGCTCTTCCTCGAGCACGATCCTCTCGGGCTTGGCCGCGCCTGCCCCGGTCGTTGCCGTTGCTCCGCCTGCGACGGCGGCCGGGCCGGCAGGTCGTTCGCCGGGAGCGACCGGGCGCGCGTCGGCGACGCTTGCCGGGGCTTTCGATGACGCGCTCTCGCGAGCGAGCGCATCGGGAGTGAGCATGGGCGCCGGCGCGCCGCGCTCTCTCGGCAGCATGTCGGGCGTGAGCGTTTTCGCCGTCGGCGCGCTCTCGGCGGTGGTTTGGGTCGTCACTGGGGGCGCCGCGTTCGGCGTGTTCGCGGCGACGGGGACCTGAATGATCTCGGTCTTGCGGTTCCCGGCCAGGTAGAGGCCGAACCCCGCGGCCAAGCCGATCGCCGCCACGCCGACGCCGATCCAGGGGCCACGCGTGTCGAACGCCGCGCGGCTGCGGCGCGCCGGCGGAATCGTGCTCCGCTTGCGATCGCGCGTGTCGTCCGTCTCGATCGTCGGAAGCGCCTTTGCCGTCGCGGGGGCGGCGGGTGTGCGCTGCTGCGTCGCGATCGCGAGCGACTCTTTCGCGATGCTCACGCGGTCCTTCGACTCGCGCCGGGCCAGGGCCGCGCGCGCGAGATCCGCGAGCGACGCGCCCTCGCGCTCCGAAGCGGGCTCTGGTGCGGGAGTGGCGCTCGCCGCCACCGCGTCGAGCTTCGGCTCGGCGGTCTCCGCGGGCGAAAGCCGGCCGTCGTCGACGCTCTCCGGGAGGGGCGGCAAGAGCAAGCTGTCGTCGCTCTGGCCAGCCGTCGCGAGCGCGCCCTCGATGCGCTTCGCGAGCGCGTCGTAGTCCGGCTCGCGCAGCTCGGCCTGGGCGAGAAGCGCCTCGGCGCGCACGACGAGCTTGGAAGCGCCTTGCTCGTCGCTCATGCCTCGTCCTCCTCGTGGCCGCGCCCCGCGAGGTACGCGCGGAGCTTCCGCCGCGCTTCGTGCACGCGCCACGCGACCGTGCCCTCGGGGCAGCCGAGGATCTTCCCGGCCTCCGCGTGCGAGAGCCCGTCCACGCCGACCAAGATGAGCGTCGTGCGCAACGTCTCGCTGAGCTCGCCGAGCCCGTCGATGAGCGCCAGCGCGAGCTCGCGATCCTGAGTCGCGTCGGCCGGCGTCGTGCCCGCGCCGCGCGACTCGAAGAGGAGCCCTTCGACCTTGGGGTCGTCCGGTGGCGCGGAGTTGCGGGTCGTCTTGCGCGCGCGGATCGCGTTCAAGGAGAGGTTCACGGCGATGCGGTAGATCCACGTGAACGGCTCGCTCCGCCCGTCGAAGCGAGCGAGCGCCCCGTACGCGCGCACGAACGTCTCCTGCGTCACGTCCTCGGCCTCGGCGGCGCTGCGCAGGAGGTGCGAGGTCAGGCGGAAAATCCGCTTCTGGTGCCGCCGGACGATCGCGCCGAAGGCCTCGGCTTCGCCGCCCCGGGCCGCGTCCACCAACTCTCGGTCCGTCCGATGGGCCATGAAATGCGGGCCGCTAGGGCGAAGCCCCGAGCTTGGCAGCAAAAGATAGTTCAACACGACGAGATTCGACAACCGGCGGCCCCCAGAGATTGGGTCCGCCGGTCACTGCTCGTCGGCTTTTTCGTCCGTGCTGGATGAGCTCCGGGTCTCGGTCTCGGTCCCCCTGGCGAGCTTCTGGCGGAGCAAATCGCCCAGGGTGCCGAAGCCGCCCTCGGCCTTGAGCTTCTGCCGATATTCGCGGTGTGCACGCCGCTCTTCGTCGTCCTTGAAGCCGCGGACGGAGAGCTTGGGCTCGCCGCTCCGGGGGTCGACATCGAGCACCTTGAGATCGAGCACCGAGCCGGGCTTGAAGGACTTTCGGAGATCGGTCCCGCGGGGCGTGCCCGTCTGGCCGGCGGGGATGAAGCCGCGCGAGGCGCGCCCCGTGACGCCGAGCACCCGCACGATCACGCCGGCGCTCTCACCCTTCACGACCTCGGCCTTGATGCTCGCACCCTTGGCCACCTTCTGGTGAGGCTCCGCGGCGCGGCCCGCGGGCGGCGCAGGGTGCAATCCGATCTTCTTCGAGTGGACATCGAAGTAGTGGATGACCACCTCGAGCTCCTGGCCCTCCTTCAGGACCTCGTTCGGATGCTCCACGCGCTCGAACGAGAGATCGGTGACGTGCAGGAGGCCGTCCATGCCGGACTCGAGCTCGATGAAGGCGCCGAACTTCTCGAGGCGCACGACCTTGCCCGTGTGGCGCGAGCCGGGGGCGAACTTCTGCCGAGCGGTCCCCCACGGGTCTTCGACGAGCGCTTTCCGGCTGAGCCAGATCTTCCCGCGCTCGTCGATTTGCAGGATCTTCACGTCGAAGCGATCGCCGGGCTTGAAGAGCTCCGCGAGGTACGGACGCGGATCGTGGCTCGCCTCCGTCGCGTGAATCAGGCCTTCGACGTTCTCGGCTTCGGGAAGCGCGACGAACACGCCCCAATCGACGACCGTTCGCACCACGCCGGCCATCACCTGGCCCTCGTTGAGCAGGCTCAGCGCGTGCTTGCGCCGCTCGTGTGCTTCGGCCTCCAGCATCGGACGGCGCGTGACGACCACGTCGCGCCCCGCCTTGTCGAACTGGCTGACCTTGAACTCCATCTGCTGCCCGACGAGG
Source organism: Polyangiaceae bacterium (assembly GCA_035558375.1). Taxonomy (GTDB): domain Bacteria; phylum Myxococcota_A; class Polyangia; order Polyangiales; family Polyangiaceae; genus PMG-095. The sequence goes on along the minus strand of DATMCL010000180.1, from coordinate 9,920 downwards.
CCGGAGAAGTTCGCGTTGGCCGGGTGCAGGTCCATGCCGGAGGCCGGCGCAAAAGCGCGCACGCCGCCGAGATCCACCTCGACGCCGCCCTTGATGACGCCCGTGATCAGGCCGGGAACCAGCGTGCCTTCCTGTGCCGCCTTCTCGAGCTTTGGCTTCGACTCTTCCTCGCGCAGGGGCTTGCGCGTGAGGACGACGAGCCCGCCGCGCGCGCCGTCTTGGTGCACGCGGGCGACGAAGCGATCGCCGGGGGAGGGGACGAGATCGTCCGCTTCCATCTCCGTCCGGTCGAAAATCGCGAGGGCCTTGCCCGACAGGTCGACCATGACCGCCGTCTCGAGGACTGCGGTGACCTTGCCGAATACTTCCTCTCCCACGTGGAAAGGCGCGCGATCGTTCGCGCGGTGGCGACGCTGTCGCTTGCCGCCTTTGGAGCCCGGCGGCTTGCTGCCGCTCGCGGCTGCGTTCGCGTTCGGTGCGCCGCCTTCGGCGCCCGGCTGAGGCGCGCCTCCGCCCGGCTTCTTCTTGCGCCGGCGGCGCTTCTTCTTCGCACCCGGTGTGGGTGACCCATCGGCTGCCGCGCCTTCGCCCGTGGCGCCGCCTGCGGCCGCGTCTTCCGGGGCGTCGGAGCCGCCGTCGTCACCGTCGCCTGCTTCGCTCGCGGCGTCGTCGTGCGAGGGCTCACCCGCGGCCGAAGCGTCGGGGTGCGGCTCGCTCTCGGCGTGGCTCGCGGACGTCCCTTCGTTCGGCTCGGGCGCGCTTGCGCTTTCCGCGTGACCGTTCGACACGTCGGCGGGCGCGGGCGGTGGGGAGCTGCTGCTCGTTTCTGTGGAGCTCATCGGCCGGCCGTCGCGCTATAGCGTGCCTTCAATCGTCTGCCAACGCGTGACTCGGAAGTCCGAGCTTTGTGCCCGGCGTGACACCATTTCGTCGGTTTTCGCCGAGCCCGCCGAAACCTCACGAGCGGCTGATGGGTAGCCGGCGGTTCACGCCGCCGCTCCGGTCGATGCTGACCGTGCCGCTCGAGCCCTGGCTTTGGAGCGCCTCGACCAGCCGCTCGGCGACCTCGATGAAAGAATGCGCCGCGGGCGAGCCGGGCTGGGCCTCGACCAGCGGCGTTCCAGCATCGCCCCACTCGCGAACCGCGGGAACGAGCGGGATCTGGCCGAGCAGCGGCGCCTCGGCGAACTCGGCGACCTTCTGCCCTCCGCCACTGCCGAACAGCTCGTGGCGCTTTTCGCAGCCGTCGCAGAGGAAGTAGCTCTCGTTCTCGACGACGCCGAGCACGGGGATGCCCACCTTCTTCGCCATGCTGACCGACTTGTAGACGTCCTGCAGCGCCACTTCTTGCGGGGTGGTGACGATCACGGCGCCGGTGCTTCGAACGCGCTGCGCGAGCGTGAGCGCGATGTCGCCCGTGCCCGGCGGCAGATCGAGCAGGAGCACGTCGAGCTCCCCCCACGCGACGTCTTTCAGGAACTGGAGCAGCGCTCCGTGCAGCATTGGCCCGCGCCAGACGACCGCGGACTTCGGATCGTCGAGCAGAAACCCGATGCTCATGAGCTTGATGCCGTGGCGCTCGTGCGGGCGGATCCGCTGCCCATCGGTGAGCGGCTGGCCGTGCACGCCGAACATGGTGGGGACGCTCGGCCCGTAGATGTCGGCGTCGAGCAGCCCAACGCGCGCCCCGAGGCGCTTCAGCGCGATGGCGAGGTTGCTCGCGACCGTGCTCTTCCCGACGCCCCCTTTGCCGCTCATCACGAGCACGACGCTCTTCACGAGCGGAACGGGGTCATCGGCGGCGACTTCACGCGGAGGCAATTCGAACGTCACGGGCCTCCGAGTAGGCCTCGGGACGGGCTTTGTCAAACCCGAGCGCGGCCGGGCAGGTAAGTCGAGCGTTCTGCCTTGGTCGTCCGAATCCGACGGTGTGCTGCTGCGAACCGTTGCGGTCACCTCTGGCGAAACGCGTGCGCTGCACACCGGTGACACATGTGCGCTGCACACTCGATGACACATGTGCGCTGCACACCCGGTGACACACTCGCGGCGTCACATTTGATGACAAGAACTCAGTCGTTGGGTGTGCACGTTGATGTGAGTGCATTCGAATGTTGGTTTCCGTTGTGGGGCTGAACTCGCTTCCGCTAGGGTGCTCCCGAACGCGGGCGAGGGAGTCCGCGCTTGGAGGAAGCAACACATGAGAAGTCTGCATTCATTGATGGGCGCTGGGATGATCATCGCGGCCGCACTCACGCTGTCCGCGTGCGCCGTGGAAACGGGGTCGGAGGAAAGCGCGGGCGCGCCGCTGTCGACGGAGTCGCACGCGTTGGGCTCGAATCCGCTGCAAGACGGGACCATGATCAAAACGATGGTTCCGCACGGCGGTGCTGCCGGTACGACCTTCACGGATCTGGCGATCAACGGAGGCAAGTACTTCTTGCTTCGTTCCGACGGCTACATCGAGCGCTGGGCGAACCTCGCGAGCCCGGTGTACGAGAGCGTGTACGCAGCCAATGTGTACGGCGCTATCAAGAACGTGCCGCTAGCGTCTGGGCCCGCTTGGGGTGTCATCGGCACCATCCCCGCGACGCGGAAGCTCGTTAAAAACATCCAGCTCGGCGCAGGAACCAATTTCGCCGACTGGCCGGCGGACGCGTCGTGGATCAGCCAGATCGCCGGCGTCGTCATCTCGCAACCCGGCACCGGCGCGCTGGGGCTCCGGGTGTACATCGTCCGCAGCAACAACGGCGGCCCCGGGCTCGTTCAGACGGGCGAGTATTTCCCGACGACGGGCATGAGCTGGGGATCCACCGTGGACTACGGGCCCTACTCGACCGGTCTCGCTCTCATCGGTACCAAGGCCTACACCGTCGTGAACTACCTCACGGGCCCCTTCAAGGCTTACACCATGCCGGGCTTGGTGAGCACGGGAGAGGGTCTGTCGCCCTACACCGATCACGCGTACTACAACCGCGATCGCAGCTTCTGGGATCGGTTCGCGCCCAAGGGCATGGACTACAACAGCGCGGACAGTAACTTCTACGGGATCGACGACTCGGTCACGGGCGGTGTCGCCACGCAAGTCATCGCCAAGCTCCCGAAGACAGCGCTGCGCTCCCCGTTGCCGTAACGGAGACTCACACGGCGCGCACAAAACGCCACCGGCGCGCTCCCGCGAGGGAAGCGCGCCGGTAGGCGCGGCTCGTTGAGCCTCGACCCGCTTAGCTGCTGAACCCGCTCGTGAACGCGGTGGCGAACTTGCCCTGGGCGGCAATGTTCGCTGCTCCCTCGCTCGCGACCTTGACGAGGATCGTGCCGGCTTCCTCGAAAGCGACCGTGGCGCAACCCAGACGGAAGACGGGGACCTCGGCTGCGATATCGCCCGCGCTCGCCGCGAGATCCTGAACGGACGCCTGGAGCTCCGCGACCGGCGACTTCACGAGAACCTTGCCGCTCGCGTCGGCCTTGCCGTTGATGAGCAGCTGGTACTTGGCGAAGCCCTGCAGAATCGCGCCGCCGCGAACCTTGAGCTCACCGAGGCGCGCCATGAAGTCGGCCTGTGCCGAGCCCGAGAGGCCCGCCTTGAAGTTGTAGCTGAGATCGATCGAGGGCGGCGTGCACTCGATGCTGGCGTTCGCCTTGGCGCTCGCCTGACCCTTGCACTCGGCGCTCGCTTCGCAGTTCGCGTGCGCTTCCGGCGGGGTGACCTCGCCCGTGCAGCTGCCTTCGCACTTGCCTTCGCACGAGCCCGTGCAGGTCGGCGCCTTGCCGCCGTCGCACATCGCGTCCGCCTTGACCTCACAGGAGCCGGAGCAGGTGCCGCTGCACTCCGCCGCGACGGTGAGCTCACAGTTGCCCTTGCAGGTGCCCGTGCACTCGCCGGCGCAGCTGCCGTCGGCGTTCTTCACCGAGCAGGTGCCGTCGCACGCACCGTTGCAGGTGCCCTTGCACTCGCCGCCCGCCTCGAGGTTACAGGTGCCTTCGCACTTCGTGTCGCACTTGGCGCTGGCGCTGAGCTCGCACTTCGGCGGCGCGCCCTCGCACTTGCCCGAGCACGAGCCGGAGCAAGAGCCCTTGCACTCGACGGTGGCGCTCGGCGGCTTGACCTCGCCGGTGCAGCCGGCCTTCGCCTCGCAGCTCGCCTGGGCCTTCACGGCCACGTCGAGGCTCGCGTGGCACTCCGCCGGCTTGTACGTGAGGGCGACGCCGCCCTCGAGGTTGGCGCTGAAGTCCGCTTCGATGGCGGCGACGACTTTGTCCACCTTGGTGCTGATGTTCGCGCTGGTGTCGAAGTCCGCGCCCGCGAAGGCGGTGCCGAGCGCATCGATGTTCGCGTCGAAGTCGCCGTTGATCGACGCCGTCGTGTCGCCGATCTTGCCGACCGCTTCGAAGAAGCCGTCGAGCTTGGCGTTGCCCGAGATGCCCACGTCACCGAGCGAGAGCTCCCCGCAGGGTCCGCAAAGTTTTTCCGCGCCTTCGGTCAGCGGATTGTTCCCCGCCTTGTCGCAAGAAGCCGCGAGGGCTCCGATTAGTGCCGGGGCCGCCAGTGACATCAGCCCGAGTGCTTTTTTTCGCATGAGATAAGAGCTCCTTTTAATCCTGAGTCGCCCGCTAGCGGCCAACGTGACCCCGGCGTCCGACGGCTCCACCGAGCCTGCCATTCAGTGGCAAGTGAGAGTTTTTACACGCTGCGTCGTGTTCTGTCATGTCCTCGGCGAATGTTTCGCTCCGAGCTGATTCCGTGATCGACGATCGGCCGCACGGCCGTGTGTCGGCTGCGTTCAGTCGGCGCGTCCTTGCTCGAGAAGACGGTCGAGATTCGCACCTGTGATTCTTTTGCCACCCACCATGTAGGTGGGTGTGCCGACGAAGCGCTTCTTCGTGACGGCTTGCGACTCGCGCTCCGCGCGCTCGTAGATGTCGCTGCGTTCGACACACGTCGCGAAACGCCCCGCGTCGAGCGCAACGTCACGCGCCGCCGCATCGAGCGAGGGGCGCAGCTCCTGGTGCGCGAACAGCCAGCGATCCATCTGCCAGAAACGCTGCTGCTCGCCGGCGCAGTAGGCCATGCGGAGTTGCAGGCAGGTGCTCTTCTGGTCGGCGCGGCAGTGTACGAGCGGGAAATGACGCCGCACGATGCGGATGTCGTTCGGCTTGGCGGCGAGCCGTTTGAGCGTCCAAGCCGACGCGGCTTTGCAGTGCGGGCACATGTAGTCCGTGTACTCGTCGAGCGTGAGCTTCGGGGCGCGCGCGCCAATCCAATGCGCGCCGTCGTCCGTAAGCCCTTCAGGAAACGGTAAGTCGCCCTTCCACCCGAACTCTCCCCAGTACTTCGGAAGGAACAGGAGAAGCGCCACCATCACGCCGAGCGGCGGCAAGAGAATGAGGGCGGCGTCGTCGCGCGAGCGCGGCACGAGCCCGGCGCGACCCTGCCAGGCGAGCGCGAGCATCGCGAGCGCGATGACGTGCACCCCCTCGCACAACAAGCAGAGGGCGCCGACGAACGCGAGCTCGACGACGAGCAGCGCGACCGATAGGGCCCCCGCCACGACCGCGAGTGGGAGCAGCCACCACGAGCGTCGGAACGCCGCGGTGCCGAGCGCGCCGAAGCCGAGCGCGCCCCACAACGGAACCGGAAGTCCGAGCAGCACGGCGTAGCGCGACAACGCGACGCTCGTGCAATCGAGCCGGGTGCCGAGCGTGCAGAAGCTCGAGGCTGCGGGCGCCGAATAGGCCCGCACGTGCAGGAATTCGAGCGCGAGGGAGAGAAGGAGCCCGGCGGCCGCTAGCCCGAGCAGGGCTCCGCGCTTCAGAGCGCCTCCCAGCATCCGGACTGCGGCGACGAGACGGCGTCCGATGTGTTGGCGCCGAAGCAGCTGTACTCGATGGGGTCGCCCTCGCCGCGCGAGAAGTCGTAGCAAGACATCTTGAGGCCGCCGGGGCTGCGCGGACAGTTGTTGCCGCCGGAGCAGACGTGTTGAGTCGTCTCGAGCCCGTCGCAGTTGCAGTCGACGGAGTTGTCGATGCACCAGCGCTCGCCCGTGTAGCTCGAGCCGAAGCAGAAGCCCGTCGGGCAGTCCGAGTCACGCACGCACGGCTCGCAGCCTTTGCCTTCGCCGTGGCAGCTTCCGAAGCGATGCGCGCAGGTGGGGGCACCGAGCTCGTCGTCCCAGCTGCCGCAGATCGTGGAGTTGCCCCACGGGCAGGAGTCGACGCTCGTGTCGCAGAGCTTCGTGCAGATTTTGTCGCCACCCTGGTCGCGCGCGCAGATTTGGCCGGCGACGAGCAGGCAATCGGCGTCCGTCTCGCACGGCGCGCAGAAGCGCCGGCGCACGCAGTAGAGAGCGTCTTTGCCCGCGGAATCGGTGACGGCGTCGCAGTAAAAGCCGGTCGGGCAATCGTCGTCGGCGCGGCACGCCGCGGAGCAGTACGCGTCCGCGTCGCCGACGCCCGAGCCGAGGCAGACGAAGCCCGCCTCGGCGTCGCACTCCGTGTAGGACGGGCAGTGCGTGTAGTACTGCCCGGCGGGCGCCGGCTCGTCGAAGAGTGTGCAGTACGTTCCGGCGCGCGTGCCGTCGGTGGCGAGCACGGTGTCGCACACGCCCTGGCCTTCGCAGTCGTAGTGCGAACGGCACGGGTAGCGGCACTCACCTGCCGTGCAGCTGAAGCCGTGCTCGGTGTCGCAGCTCGCGTCGCTCGTGCACGGTCCGGAGCGAGCCGCGCCGCTGCCGCCCCCCGAGCCGCCGCTACTCGACCCGCCGACGGACGTCGTTCCGCCAGCGCCCGCTCCGCACTGAGGGCTATTGCACGGATCGCTGCCGCACGCGGCGACGTTCAACGCGCCGAACAGCCCGAGTAGCGCGCCGAGCGCACCGAGCCTCCTCGTGAAACTTTGCGGCCCGGGCGAACGCATCGCTTGGTTGCTCTGCGAATTACCATAGCTTTTCGGCACGAACCACCAAGAGGCGAGAGTGGGCATTGACCACGCCGCGGGCCCCGTTAAGCTTTCATCCATGCGGAGTTTCGCTGGTGTCCTCGCCGTCGCCGCCAGCGTCGGTTGCTCGAGCGAAGCCGTGAACGGCGCGCCGACCGGGTATGCCCCTCCCGATCAAGGCACGCCGGCGCCGACGGGGACTCCTACTGCGGCACCGACTGACAGCGCGGCCCCCTCGGGCCCGACTGTCGCCGGCGATTTTGCGCCGACACGAGCCTATCCGTCGGGTCCTTACGGACAAGGACTCGGCGCGGTGATCGACAACCTCGAGTTCATCGGCTGGCGCGACCCGGTCGCGGCCAACTACGACCCGAACCTGCTCGAGCACATCCACCTCGCCGACTTCTACGATCCGACCGGTACGCGCACCGAGCTCCTCGTCATCAACGCGTCCGCCGTCTGGTGCGTCGTCTGCCAGGGCGAGATGCGCGACATGAACTCGAGCGGCACCTACCAGAAGTTCAAGGATCGCAAGGTGGAGGTGCTCGGCACGCTGTTCGAGGACGCGCAGAGCAACCCCGCCAAGCCCTCCGATCTGAGCCTCTGGGGCTCGTCCGCGGCGCGCGCCATCGCGTTCCCACTCGTGCTCGATCCGGGTTTGAAGATGGGCATCTACTTCACCTCGGACGCGACGCCGCTCAACATCGTGATCGACGCGCGCACCATGACCATCATCGACGTGATGATGGGCTACGACCCCACGCCGGGAACGGGCTTCTGGGGCCGCGTCGATCGAGAGCTCGCGGCGCGGGGCCTGTGATCCTCCGTTCCGGCTCCGTCTTCGCTCGCCGCCGCTTCCTCGCCCTTTCCGGCGCGGCGCTGTCGTCCGCCTGCGCGGCCACGTCGCAGTCCGGCTCGAGCACCGCTCCGCGGGCCGGGGCCGGCACTCCGCCCGATTTCGAGCTGTCGACGCTCGCGGGCGGTCACGAGCGTCTCGGCGACCACCTCGGCAAGCGCGTCGTGCTGGTCGATTTCTGGGCGACCTTCTGCGAGCCCTGCCTCCTCGCTCTTCCGAATCTCGACGCCCTCTACCGGACCCGCAAGGACCGCGGCTTCGTCGTCCTCGGCGTCTCGATCGACGAAGCGTCCAACGCCTCGCGCGTCCGCGCCGAGGTGAGCAAGCTCGACCTCAGCTTTCCGATTCTCCTCGACCAAGACACGCGCGTCATCGCGCTCTATAACCCGCGCGCCACCGCCCCCTACAGCGTCCTCATCGGCCGCGACGGTCGCATTCTCCGCCGCCAAGAGGGCTACACGGCAGGCGATCGCGACGCGCTCGAGAAGGCGATCGACCAGGCGCTCGAGACGAAGCCTGCCGGGGGCTGATTCGCTCGCTCGTTTTTCCTAGAATCTGACGCTCGCGTCGAGCCTCACGCCCTCGAATCCCGGCACCACGCGGCACACGCCCCCGACGCAGCGCAGCGCACCTCTGCGCTGGCCGACGAAGATGCCGATCGACGAATCCGGCGTGGGCCGATACCGCGCGCCGCCGTTGAAGTACGTCGTCGGAGGCTTGAGGTCCGTGTTGTATTCGGTGCCGAACGAGAACGCCCACTGCGACCCCCAGTCGAGGCCCGCCACGTTCTCGCCCTCCCACCAGGGCAAAAGCTGCGGTCCGAGCGTCTCGTGCCGGCGCCGGTGCCAGCCTTGTAGCTCGAAGGTGAAGGGGCCGCCGAGCGGCTGTACGACGTCGTAGCGCGCGTAGAGCTCGCGGTAGTAGACGCGAGTCTGGCCCTCGGGCGTGTCGAACGGCTCGGCCGTGTCGTCGAAGCGCGCCCCTACCGTCACAGTCGCGCGCGAGTGGGCGTCGCGCGAGCGGAGCTCGAAGCCGCTCGCGAGATCGTACACGTCGTTCCGGAATTCGCGTCCGGTCTCGCAGCGGTCGTTGGCCTGGAATTCGCTGAACGTCTGCCAGTAGCCGACCCAGCCGAACGCGGAGATCCCCCGAGCGAGGGCGTAGTCCGCTCGCCCTCGACCGCCCGTCACGCAGGTCGCGAAGGTGCCGAACTCCGTGTCGACGTAAGGGGCCTCGGTCGTCGGCGGCGCATTCCATGCGACCTGCGAGAACTCGCGAGCGTGGTCGACGCTCACGTTCGCGAGCAACGGAAAGAGGCGCCGGTAGTGGCGCCCTTCGACGAGGAGCACGACGGGAGCGAGGTCGTAGCTGCCGCTCAGGTAGAGCGCGTAGCCCATCGGCATGGCGTTCAGGCCGTTGTTTTGCGAAAGCTTCTGGCCCGCGCCCTCGACGCCGAGCGAGCCGCGCCCGTCGGAGGTCGTGAGCTTCACGGATTCGCTGATGCTCGTGATGGTGCTCGCGCTGCGGACGGTGTCGTTGGTGAGCGGCGCCTGCCGGAACAGCACCGACCCCTGCGTGTCGAGCTCTACCGTGCCGAAGTCGAGCGCGAGCTGGCCCGCGAGCACGCGATCGGGCGCGTAGGTGCAGGTCGCCGTCGTCGCACAATTTCCGCCGCGCGGTGCGAAATCCGTGCCGATCGCGCGCGGCATGCCCGCTTCGGTGAGCTTCAAAAAGCCGGGCGTCACGCTCGAGTCGACGCCGAGGTAGCGACCGCTGCCTTCGTCGATGCGCAGCGGATTGAGCGAGCCGCCGACGGCCTTGAGCCGGATCCGCGTCTCGCCGAGCTTGGTGTGGCCGCTCACGTGCGCGCCGCGGATGGTGTCGTCGCTGTGGAGCTCGTCGCGCTTGCGCACGCTGAGCACGATGCCGTGTCCGAACTCCGCGTAGTCGTCGCCGAGGGTGGTCTCGACCGAGCCCGCGTCGTAGGCGACGAAGACCTTCGCGGGGTAGATCCAGTTGATGTAACGGTTCGAGAGCTCCTCGCCCGTTTGCTGCACCTTGAGGCGGAAGTATTCCGGATCCGGCAGCGCGCCCGGCGTCGGCGGCCGATTCTCGACGAGCGTGAGG
>DATMCL010000179.1:0-12057 GCA_035558375.1 Polyangiaceae bacterium | reverse complement strand
CGGCACGCGCGCCGCGCTCGAGCAGGTCGTGGAGCTTCACCGTCAGATGGGTGAGTTGCAGGAGAAGCGTCAGACGGCGGAGCTCCAGAGCCAGACGTACCGCGAGCGCATCGAGGAGCTCAACGCGCAGCTCGTCTCGTTGCGCAAGGTCGCGCAGGCACAGACGCTGAGCCGAAACCTCGCGCAGAAGATGGACGAGATCAGCCAGCGCCTGCAGAAGCTCACGCTCACGATCGCGGACATCGACGGTCAGATCCTCGCCCAGCGCGTGACGCTCGAGGATCGCCTCGCGGAGCTCACGCTCGAGAAATCGAGCGCCGTCGCGGTGAACGACACCGCTCCGAAAAAATCTCCGCTGCGAGCGAAATGATTCAGACTCTCCGCAGACATGCGTGAGTCGAGACATGCGTAGGAAGCTCTAGGAGCGGGCCCCACGTGGATCGGATTGTGTGCGTCATGTCGCGGGAGTACGATCACGGATTCGATGGCGCTCGAGCTACACGACGGCGGTCGAGCGCGCACGCGGTGGGCTCTGCGCGCGGTACACTGGGGCGGCCTCACGTTGGCGCTCGTCGAGTGCCGGACGCCGCCGCCCATTGCGCGCACGCCCGACGACCCGCCGGCGTCGCGCGCGCTCGTGCCCGACGACGCCCCGGCGCCCGCGCCATCCGCCGAGGCGCCGCCGGCTTCGCCACCCGAGCCCGCGGCACCGCCCGCCGACTACTCGGCGGAGCAGCGTGAGCTCGTGGAGCGCTACGCCCGCCGTCGCTCCCAAGGGGTGCTCCACGGAGAGGCGTCGTACTACGGCGGGAGCTTCGCCGGTCACAAGACGGCGAACGGCGAGATCTTCGAGCCACGCCGCTACACCGCGGCGCATCGCACGTTGCCGTTCGGCACCGTGCTCCGCGTGATGCGGCTCGACACGCGTGCCGTCGTGTACGTGCGCGTGAACGATCGCGGGCCCTACGGCAAGAAGGGCCGAATTTTGGACCTTTCCACGGCGGCCGCCGAGTCGCTCGACTTCATCCGTCGCGGCGTCGTAGACGTGCGCGCCGACATCGTCGAACGCGGCACGCCGCCCCGTCCGAAGAAGAAATCGAAGCGCTCGAGCGCCAAGCACTGAGCGATGCCCGACTCCCGTCGCGAAAAGCTTCGGCCCCGGCGGGGGCGTGCACCGGCCGGGAGCTCCGCGTCCGCGCCGGTCTCACGCTCGCGCGCCGACGAGCTCGTCGCGAAGTCGCGCCCGAGCGAAGAGACCGGCACGCAGTCGCTCGCGATCGTCGACGAGGCGTCGCTCCGCGCTCGCATCGCTCCCACGCGGGGCGCCCCTCCGCTCGATCTGCCCACGGCGCTCGCGCTCGTGCGTGACCGTCATCGTCTCGATCTCTCGCAGGCGCGCGCCCGCGCGGGCTTCACGCGCGGACACCTCCTCGACATCGTGCTCGCGCTCCCGGGCGGTCGTAACACGCCGGACGAAGAGGTTGCCGCGGGAGAGCTCGTGGAGCTCGTGCTCGGGGAAGCGCGGCGCGACGACTGGGTCGCTTCCGTCACGAGCCTCGCGGCGCCGCGCGGCGGCCTGCTCAAGGTCGTCCAAGCCAGGCCCGACGAGGGTTGGTTCTTTCCGCTGCCGGACCTCGAAGCGACCGTTCAAGCCGCGATCCAGGGGATTCATGCTGGGCTCCCGAGCGAACCGCTGTGGAAGCTCGGCGGCGAGCAGCGCTGGTACCTGTTCGAGCTCGATGTCGAGCCGTTGCCCGCCTATCCCGCGCAGGCGGACGTTGCGCTCGTCTCGACGTTTCTGCCTGAGCTCGTGAAATGCTTCCTGTCCGAGAGCCCGTTCGCCTCGACGCGCTTCTCGCGCGCGGGCGAGCTCTTTGCGTACCTGAAATACGAGAGTCGCGAGCGCGATCCGCGCCGTGCTCTCGCGCAGCGTCGCGTGCTCGAGGATGCGCTCGACGCGGCGCTCGTGAGCGAGCGCGCCGGACGCGTGATCGGTAGCGGCATGGGCGTCGTCCACTCGTACGTAGATTTTGCGCTCTCGCGCGTGGAGCGCGCCGTCAAGGCGGTGCGGAGTGTCGCCGAGCGTGTCGGACTCGGACCGCGCGCCTGGATCCAATTCTTCGACGCGCCGCTCGAGAACGAATGGCTCGGCGTGAGAGCGGACGCACCTCCGCCGCCGCTCCGCTCGCGTGCCGCGCGCTTTGGTGCGTTGGCGATCCTCGTCGGCCTCTCTGCCTGGCCTTTGCCCGCGCAGGCGCAGCCGGACATGCATGGTCCCGTCGATCCGTGCACCGTCGCGTTCGTGGAGGACAACCTCACGACGTGCGAAGCGTGCCCGGCCCCGCACGGCGATTTCGCAGCGTGCGAGGCGACCTTCGCCCCGCGCGGCTACGTGCGAAAGTGCCGGAGCGGTCCGCACAGCCCTCCGAGCGAGGTCTGGTGTTTGGTGCCGCTTCCGCCGGCGGGCGCCCAGGGCCCGAAGCCGTACGTCATTCTGTCCGTCGTCGTGGCCGTAGCCGCCGCGCTCCTGGCGGCGTTCGGCTTCTGGAAACGACGCAGGCGGGCCTAGTCACGCCGCGCCGCGCGCCGCTCGCACGATCGAACCGAGCCCTTCGAGCTCGGGGAAGCCAGCGAGCCGCTCGAGCGCGTTCTCGACGATGGCGAGCGTCGGCGCGACGAACGGCAAGAAGCTCGCGTCCCCGCGCTTCTTCTCGATGAAGACGAAGCGACCGGCGTCCTTCAGCTTGCGCTGCAAGGTGATGAGATCGAACTCGCGGCCGAGCGCGCCGCGGCCCTGCACGGAAAGCGCGCGCGCCGCCGCGTAGTCGTCGAGACGCGCCTCCACGAAGGCGCGGTCGAACGGCTGGTAGCTGTCGCAGAGCAGCGCCACGAGGTCGTACGCACGCGGACCGAGCAGCGCGTCCTGAAAGTCGATCCATCCGAGCTTCGCGTCGTCCGGTGCTCGGCCGCCCGTTGCCGGCCCGCGCGGCAGAACCAGAAGATTGCGGCTCTGATAGTCGCGGTGGGTGAAGGCGCGCGGAAGTGCTGCGATCTCGGCGACCAGGTAGTCGCGCGCCCGCTCGAACCGCGCGCGTGGCGCGTCCACGTTCCGCGCCGCGATCGCCCATTCCCAAAAATGCTCGAGCTCTGCGTGCAGGAGACGGTCGTCGAATTGCCGCAGGCGGACCACCGAATCGGCGGGCAGCGGCGCGAGCGCAGCCTGCGCGCGCCCGAGATCGAGCGCTGCGCAGCGATAGAGCGCTTCGCGAGCGCTCTGGTGAACCGCCAGATGCTCGGCGAGCGTGGGTCCCAAATCCTCGACGAGCAGGAGTCCCTCGTCGCACGCCTCGGCGAGAATGGCGGGCACCGGAACGCCCGCGCTCGCCAAAAGCGCCCGGACCTCGAGGAACGGCCACCCGCGCCCGCGCTCGCGCGCGAACGCAACGTCGGGGGTTTCCGGCGGAACGCTCATGACGATGACGCCCGCCGTGCCCTCCGCCGCCGCACCGAGCCCCGAGCGCACGCGATAGAAGCGTCGCGGCGACGCGCCGCCCGCGATGAGGGAGAGCTCGAAAGGACCGCGCGCCTTCGTGACGCGCGTGAGCCACGCCGCGATGCGCTCCGTTTCGGGCTCGGTCACGGGTGCGGCGGGCGGCGGCATGCGTCGAGACCGGATAGACTAGCCGGGATGGCACTCCGCGAGCTTGGTTCCGGCTGGACGCCGCTCCTCGAGCGCCTGCTGGCGGCGTTTCCCGCTGAAAGTGCGCTCGATTCCGGGTTTTTAGAGCGGGCGTCGCGCTACCTCGATCTCGTCGTGAGCTGGAACGCGCGTATGGATCTCACCGCGGCGAAGAGCGCCGAGGAGCTCGTCGACCTGTCGTTCGCAGATGCGGCAGCAATCTTTGCGTGTGGCGCGCTCGCCCCGTCGACGGAGTGGCTCGACGTCGGCAGCGGCGCCGGCGCGCCTGGCTTACCGCTGGCGCTCTTCGAGCCGCGTCTCGCGATGACGCTCCTCGAGCCGATGCAGAAGCGAGTCGCGTTCCTCCGCACTGCGGTGGGTTCGCTCGCGTGCAGCGCGAAAGTCGTGCGCGGTCGCGTCGAGGATCATCCGGAGCGCGCCGCAACGGTTGCTATCTCGCGCGCAACGCTTTCGCCCGAGGCCTGGCTCGCCGCCGGTGCGCGCGTCGCGACCGAGGAGGTCTGGGTGCTCCTGGCGCGCGAGACGCCGCCCGAGCTCTCCGGCTGGTCCGTATGCAGGGATCTTTCGTTCGAATGGCCGCTCACGCGAAAGTCACGGCGCGCCGCGGCATTTCGGCGCGGGGCCTCACAGGTGCGAACTTCCTCGCCCTCCGTCGCGGACCAGCAAAGTGCCCCCGTAAAAATCCGGTGAAAACGCACGTTTGGGTAGGGTTTTTGGGACGCGAGGGAAGCTGTCGCGGGCTAGTTCGCGTACTACACTTTAAGAGATTCAACGGGAACGCGGTAAGCATGTCCGATCTCGATCCCGTCACCGCTCGAAGGAGATTCTGAAGATGCGCCTGTCCACGTTTGCTCCCGCGCTCGCGCTCATCACCGTCGCGCTTGCTGCATCCGCCGATACCTACGACGTGGTCGGCAAGCCTGATCTCGGCTTCACCGCCGTCGGGCCCGGGGGCCTCAAGATCAACGGCACGGCCGACAGCCTGAAGGCGTTCGAGGACGGCGGGAAGCTGGTCTTCAAGGCCAACTTGACCAACATCAAGACGGGCATCGGCCTGCGCGACAACCACACGAAGAAATACCTCGGGTGCGACCAGTGGCCGGACGCGAGCCTCACGGTCGATAAAAGCGCCATCAAGATGCCGGAAGACGGCAAGAAGTCTTCTGGCAGTGCCCCGGGCAAATTCCGGCTGCACGGCGTTACCCGCGACGTGAAGGTCGCATACTCGGCGGAGAAGAGCGGCAGCGACTACTCGGTGGAAGGCCACTTTCAGGTCAACATCATCGATCACAAGATCGAGAAGCCCTGCTATCTCGGCGTGTGCGTCGATACGAACGTGAAGGTCGACGCGAAGTTCAAACTGAAGCAGAAGTAGGCCATTGACACGGAGGGCCCCGCCGACAAATAAAGGGGCTCTCCATGCGGAACGACACGCGCGGCCGACGCCCGCTCAGAACGCGCGGACCCGCCTGGCGCGTGCTGCTCGTCGCGGTCTCGCTGCTCGGCGTGCTCTTCACGACACGCCCCGCCCACGCTTACGCGTGGATGATTCGCCACGGCTACAGCGGCTGCCCAGTTTGCCATGCTGATCCGTCCGGCGGTGAAACGCTGACTGCCTACGGCCGCGCGCAGAGCGACCTACTCCTGCGCACGCGCTGGGACGGGAAGAACCCGGAAGAGGCCGAGCCCAGCAAGGCAAGTAACTTCCTTTGGTTCCTCGAGACGCCGCCGTCGCTCCTCTTGGGCGGCAGCGTGCGCCTCGCGACCGCGTACACCGACAAGATCAGCGTGTTCCCGATGCAGCTCGACGCGTACGGGCAGTTGCGCGTCGGGAAGGTCCTCGTCGGCGGCGGCCTCGGCGTGATCAAGGTGCCGGCCAGCTCTCCCTACGGCCGTACCGCGCAGGTCACGACCGCACAGGGGGAGGCGTACAACTTGATCTCGCGTACGCACTACCTCGGGTACGACTTCGACGGCCAATACACGCTGCGCGCGGGACGTCTGAACTTACCCTTCGGCCTTCGAATACCCGAGCACACGATGTGGGTGCGCCAAGCGACACGCACCGATCGGGAGTCAGGGGGGCAGCACGGCGTCGCTCTCGCCTACAACGCCGAAACGTTACGCGGCGAGGTGATGGCGATCCTCGGCAATTACCAGATCAACCCCGACATGTATCGAGAGCGCGGCTACAGCGCGTTCCTCGAGGTCATGGCCGGGTCGCGCGCGGCGTTCGGCGTCTCCTCGTTCTACACGTACGCGAAGCGCGACCGCGTGACGCTGGAGTCGAACATCGCGCGCGGCGCGCACGGCGTCTTCACGCGGCTCGCGCTCGCCGATCCGCTCGCCCTCCTCGCGGAGGCGGACATCATGACGGACTCGACGCGGAGCCTCGGCTACGTCGGCTTCGTCCAAGCCGACTACGAGGTCATCCAGGGTCTGCACGGCCTCGTGACCTTCGAATGGCTCGACCAGGGTTATTTGAAGAGCGCGCAGATGCAGAACGAGCCACGCACCAAGGGCGCGGGACAGACGGAAGTCGCGCCCTGGTTCTCCGCGGACTGGTTCTTCTTGCCGCACATGGATGTGCGGGCAGACTTCATCATCCGTCCCGACAACTTCGAGTTTTTGGGACAGTTCCACGCCTTCCTGTGAGATGACGATGCGACGCGCTCCCTTTCCTGCTCACCGCTTCGGCATCGCGCTCGCGCGCGTGGCGGCGGGGCTCGCCGTCGTCACGGCCGCGGGGACCGCTTCCGCCGAGCCCGAGTTTCCCGGCATGATCCAGGAGCTCTTCCAGTCGAGCTGCGCGCCCCAGTGCACGCTCTGCCACACGAGCCCGCAGGGCGGAGAAGCGACCGTGAAAGTCGGCGAGAAGTACGTCGACGGCACGAATCCGTCGCACCGTGGCTACGGCGTCTTCGTCGCGAATCTCGGCGCTCGCGGCGCCACGGCTCTCAACAAAGATACCCTGGTCGCCAAGCTCAAGCTCCTCAAAGACGACCCCTGTCAAAAGGAAGAAGCTCTCGGCAGCACGGCCGACAGGGGCCCGTGCGATAGCGACGGAGACGGCATGAGCGACTACTTGGAGCTCGACTCCGAGCCAGCTCGCGATCCGGACGTGTCCGGCGTCGGCGCCAGCTCGGTTTGCCCGGCGTACGGCTGCGGCGCCAGCATCGGCACGTTGCCCCGCGACGCGGACGCGACCGGGCGCGCTGGCGCCGTCATGGCCGCCTTGGGCGTGGCGCTCGTGCTCGCGCGCCGGATCCGCCGCTAAAACGCTCCGCAAAGGCGTATGATCGCGTCGATGCGACGCCTTGGCTCACGCGCTCAGCGCTTCGGCTGCGCGCTCGCTGCCGGCGCGTTCGCCGTGCTGAGCGCCGCGACCGCTGCGGCGCACTCGGACTTTCCGGGCATCATCCAGGACACCTTCGGCTCGAGCTGCGCGCCGCAGTGCACGCTTTGCCACGTGAACCCCTCGGGTGGGCTGCCACTCAAGGTTGGCGAGCACTACGTCGATGGCATGAACCCGTCGCACCGTGGCTACGGCGTCTTCATCTCGAATCTCGCGGCGCGTCCACCCGCCGGCACTCCGACCTCGGCGAACTTGGCGACCAAGCTCAGGGCGCTCAAGGGCACCCCCTGCAACAACAACTCGATGGAGGGCAGCGTGGTCGACACGGGGGACTGCGACACCGACGGGGACGGCGTCAGCGATTTCGCCGAGCTCGACGCGGAGCCGGCGCGCGATCCCGACGTCTCGGGCGTCGGTAACAACTCGATCTGTCCGTCGTACGGCTGCGGTGCCAGCATCGCTGCGCTGCCGCGTGACGCCGACGCGAACGGCCGCGCCGGCGCGCTGACGGCCGCGCTCGGTGTCGCGCTCGTGCTCGCGCGCCGCGCTCGTCGTTAGACGCTCGCTACTCGCAGAGGTGGCTCGAGGTGTTGCAGGTGCGCGCGCTGTCGCACTCTTCGTCGCCGCTGCAGCTCGTCTCGCCGCTGCACGCGACCGCGCTGCCGCCGGACATGCCCGAGGGCTTGAAGTTCGGGTTACCGAGCGTGTCCGTGATCTTCACGTTGCCGCGCTCACCGGCGTGGTCGTTCACGAGCGCTACGACCTCGGCCATCGGTCCCGAGGGTGCCGTTGCGCCGCCTTCGCCGCCGCCGCCCGAGCTCGTGCCGGGCTCGCCGCCCTGGCCGCCGTTGCCGTTGTTGCCGCCGCCCGCCGTCGTGCTGGCGGTCACGTCGAGATCGTCGGCCGCGTTGATCGCGTCGCGGATCATGACGGCAATCTCCGCCTCGGTCGGCTGACCCGAGAAATGAATCACGTTGTCGCCCGTGATCGGCGTGCCGCCGTCGTCCCAGTCGAAGGTGAAGACGACCTTGCCGTTGATGCCGTCACCGATGGTGAAGGTGTCGCCGTCGCCGATCAGCGTGCCGAGCCCGATGGTGAGCGTGCCCGACGCCTTGTCGCACACCTCGGCAACCGGAAGCGCTCCGCCAGCGCCCGAGTCGCCGCCGACGCCTGGGTTCGCTCCGCTCGCGCCGCCTTCGGCACCGCTACCGCTCGCGCCGCTGTCGCCACCCGTTGCGCCGGTGCCGCCCTTGTTGCCCGTGCCACCGTTGCCGGTTTCGCCCGCGCTGCCACCCGTGCCACCCATCCCAGTCTCGCCCGCTTGCGGGACGCCGGCGTCGGTCGGGATCTTGGTGCGATCGACGTCCGTGATGAGCGTGCAGCTGGCTGCCGTGAGAAAGCCAAGGAGCGAAACGACCGCGAGCGACGGATTGAGCATGCGCATGGGTAACTTCCCGACCTCTACCCAGCGGGGCAGAGCGGCCTATTCTTTCAAAGAGCCACCCCGGAACGCAAGTACGGAGGGCCCGCGCATGCAGATCCACCTGATCGACGGAACCTACGAGCTTTTCAGGGCCTTCTACGCCGCCCCACCCGCCCGCGGGCCGCGGGGGACGGAGGTCGGCGCGGCGCGAGTGCTCCTCCGGAGCCTTTTCGGATGGCTCAAGGGCGCCCGTGTGACACACGCGGCGGTGGCCTTCGACACCGTGATCGAGTCATTTCGCAACACACTCTTCGACGGTTACAAGACGGGGGAGGGCATCGAGCCCGACCTGTGGTCGCAGTTCCCGCTCGCGGAGCGCGTGACGCGCGCGCTCGGTCTCGTGACCTGGTCGATGATCGAGTTCGAGGCCGACGATGCGCTCGCCACCTTCGCGGCACGCGCCGCCGCCGACCCGCGGGTCGAGCGCGTGCTCCTCGTCACGCCCGACAAGGACCTCACCCAGTGCGTTCGGGGCACACGCGTCGTGACCCTCGACCGGCACCGCCACATCGTCCTCGACGAGGCGGGCGTCGCGGCGAAGTTCGGGGTGCCTCCGACGTCGATCCCCGACTACCTCGCGCTCGTCGGCGATACGGCAGACGGCATTCCCGGCGTGCCGCGCTGGGGGGCGAAGTCGGCGGCGGCGCTGCTCGCCCGCTTCGCGGCGCTCGAGCGCATTCCCGAAAGCGCTGCCGATTGGGGCGTGAAGGTGCGCGGCGCCGATGCGCTCGCGCTCTCGCTCGCGGAGCATCGCGAGGTCGCCGAGCTTTACCGGCGTCTCGCGACCCTGCGGCTCGACGTGCCACTCGCCGAGTCACCGGACGAGCTTCGGCTCGTGAGCCCCGACCGCGCGCTGCTCGCCGACGTTTGCGCGGAGCTTGGCGAGGAAAGCATGCTCGAACGCGTAGAATGGTAGGATGCGCCGCATGCGTGCGTGGCTCAGGGTTCTAGCGCTCGGCTCGTTCGGAAGCGCTTTCGTCGCTCGCTCCGTGCTCGCGCAAACGGCCCCGCCGGCACCCCCGCCGCCCGCGCCGCCCCCTGCGGCACCCGCCGCCTCGTCCTCGCTTTCGGCGGGAGGGCTCGCACCGCCGCCCGCGCTCGAGACCGGCCCGGCCTCAGGTGCCGCGCCCGCGACCCCCGCCGCGACGGAGGCCGAGCTCGCCAAAGCTGACAAGGAGGATTCGGGGCGCGGGCTCGAGTTCGTGTGGGTGAACGGCGACGTCGGCGTCATGCATCTCGGGCTCGGCACGCTCAAGAACGACGCGATCGTCGATCCGGCAAGCGTGAGCACGACGCAGACCGGCGTCGTCGTCGGCGCCGGCGCGGGCGTCCGGCTCGTGTTCCTGACGCTCGGCGTCCGTTTTCGCTACGCGCCGCTGCCGGACACCAAGCTCTGGACGCTCGGGCTCGAGGGCGGCCTGCATTGGCCGTTCGGCGCGTTCGAGCCGTACCTGACGCTCGGCGCGGGTTACGTGCAAGCGGGCGCGATGCCGGGCCTGGATGCTCCTACGCTGCGCGGCGTCGACGCGCGCCTCGGCGGCGGATTCGACTACTACCTCACGAACATGTTCTCGGTGGGCGTGAACGCCGGCGCCGACCTCCTCTTTCTCTCCCGCGAGGGCAGCTGCACGCAGCCGCTCGACGCCAACGGCGCTCCGGGCTTCTACTGCCAGAGCGGTAGCAGCATGGGCGGCGCCTTGACGGCGACGGCGCTCGCCGGCTTGCACTTCTGACATGCGCTTCGTTCTCGCCGCGCTGCCCCTGCTGCTCGGCTTCCTCGTCTTCTACAAGGTGCGCCCGCGCGAGCGTTTGTCGCGGCGCCTCTCGCTGTGGGTCGCATTCGGCGGCGCCGTCGCTGGCGTCGTCGCCGTTCACGTCGAGCGGGCCGTCCTCGGCTGGACGGATCTGTCGCTCGAGGTGAGCCGCTCCGGGGTGAGCGGTGCGTTGCTCGCGACGTTCCTGCTCGCCGCACCGCTCGAGGAAGGGCTCGAGGTGCTCGTCGTCTGGACGCTCTACCGGCGCCGCCGCATCGGGAGCGCGCGCCTCGGCCTCACCTACGCCGTCGCGGCCGCGGCCGGCCTCGCCGCCGTGAAAACCGCGCTCGCCCCGCTCGCGCCCGGTGATCAGATGGCCCTCGTGCGCTCGCTGCTCGCGGCGCCGGCTCAGCTCTTCTTCGCCGGCCTCTGGGGCTACGCGCTCGGCGCTACGCGCCTGCACGATCGTTGGTTTCGCGTCGCTTGGTTCGTCGCGATGCTCCTACACGGCCTCTACGATCACATCGTGTGGGGTCGCGGGCCCGGGCTGCTCGTGACGGCGATCCCGATGCTGCTCTTCATGGCGATCGGCACGGTGCTCGCCCTGCGCGGCGAAGAGCGCATCGTGCGTCTGTCGAGCATCGACCAGCCGACCATCGAGGCAGTCCGCGCGCGCCTAACGCACCCCGAGCGACCCGTCATGCTGCGCTGGATCATCGCGGGTGCCTTCGTCACGCTCGGCCTGATCGTGACGCTCGTCGCGGGGGCCGTCGTGCTCGGCAATCGCTTCAACATCGACTTCGCGCTCGCCGACGAAGCCGACGTGCGCTCTTCTGGCCCGCTCGTGCTCCTCGGCATCGCCGTGCTCGCCGCCTTCCCGATCTCGGGCTACCTCGTCGCGCGCGCGAGCTCCGCGCACGGCCTGCTCGAGCCCGCGGCCGCCGCCGTCCTCACGCTCGGCCTGCTCGTCTTCATGCTCTGGCTCGCCGCGCCCATCGGCGTCCTCTTCGCGCTCGCCACCGCCCCCATCGCCCTCGGCCTCGCGTGCGGCGGCGCATGGATTGGGCTCGAACGCTGAGCAAGCGGTTCACGGTGCGCGCGGTTCACGACGCGGTTCACGACGCGGCTCGCGGCGCACGCGGAGCGCTAAGGCTAACACTGGAAGTGGGATCACTGCGCGCAGGCGAACGCGGACGCGATGCCGCCCCGAGAAGTGGCGCAGTGGGTGAAGCCGTTGCCCCCCCACGTGGGCTGACGATCCATCACATTTCCTCTGCGCCGTGACGGAGGTCGTGAGCGCGAGCGCCGCATTTGTTTTCTGCGGATGGAGAACAGCGTGCCAGGAACTGGTCAAGCCGAAGGCCTGACGGATCGCTCGCCTTGTTCAAGATGGAGAGGATCGTGCCAGCCGACTTCGCGATTGATTTCCGAGATCCGATCAATCCTCAGCCCACGTGGGTACGGCCGGGTACGGCCCGCGTGCTCGGCCTTCTGCCTGCGCGCGCGGGTGCCCCAAGCGCCGGCGAAGCCGGCGCGGAGGCGCGACGATACTGAGCGTGACGTGCGGTCGGGCGCGAAGGGCGCAACGATACGGGGCGTGACGTGCGGCGCCGTGGTGACGAGCGGCGCCGTGGTGACGAGCGACGCCGTGGTGACGAGCGACGCCGTGGTGACGAGCGACGCCGTGGTGACGTGCAGTGCTGTGGTGACGAGCGACGCCGTGGTGACGTGCAGTGCTGTGGTGACGTGCAGTGCTGTGGTGACG
>DATMCL010000178.1:0-14628 GCA_035558375.1 Polyangiaceae bacterium | reverse complement strand
CGATCAGGCTTCGCCGGGCGGTAGCGCGGGCACCGCGGGGGACGCGAGCGCGGGGGCGAGGCCGGCCTGCGACCAGGTGAAAGCGGAAGCAGCCGTCGAGCTCGAGAACATTCAGCGCTGCATGACGGCAGACGACTGCGGGCAAGTGCTCGAGGGCACGAGCTGCGGCTGCACGCACGATCTCGTGGTGCGCACCGACGCGGACGTCCATCGCATCCGGGAGCTGATCGGCACGAACTGCCTCGAGCTCGGGAGCGATTGTGATTGTCCGTCGGCGGACGGGTTCGCTTGTGTCGAGAACCGCTGCACGTGGAACTACGTGAGCCTGGCCACGAGTTGCGAGCCCGTGACGCCCTACACGCTGTGTGTGGTGGGAGCTCCGGTCGACGGTGGGGTGGCCTTCACCGAGGGCATGCCGCTCGCAGTCTCCATCGCTCCCTTCGGCTGCTATGCGTCGAACTGCACGGACTCCAAGGCGATGTACAAGGTCCGAGCAGAGGAGAACGGCGACGTAGCGCTCGAAGGGGATATGTGCGTGAGGGACGCCAGCGCTGGGCGGACCTGCAGCGCCGATTGTGGGGGAGGCGAGATCGACTTCAACGTGGGTCAGAAGCTGACGAAAGGCACGCACACGGTGCGCCTCGAGGGCGACTTCGAGCTCAGCGTTACCTTCACGGTTCCGAGCGTCGTGAGCGACAACCCGTGCGACGCCATGGATCTCTGAGCGAGCGCGACGCCGGGACACGGCGACGCTTCGTCGCGTGCCCCGGCGCCCGACCGTAGGGCCTCGCCCCCCGCGGCCGAGGCGCACCCTACTCGGGCAAGAGCGTCCCGGAGCCGCCGAGCTCCTTCGGGAAGTCCTTCTGCTTGGGCAACCCGTCGTGCATGTGCATGACGGTGTTCTCGTAGTTGACGTGCACGCCCGGCTTGAAGGCGAGCTCCGGAATCGTCGCGGCGTACACGTCGACGAGCCCGACGGTCGGGTGCTCCGTGAAGAGGTGGCCGCCGCACGATTTGCACCACTTTCGGATGCTGAACGACGTCTTGCTGTACGCGCCGATGAGCTCCGCGCCGCGCGTGATGCTGACCGCGCTCGGAGGCCAGAGGGTGAATCCGTTCACGGGACTGGCCGACCATTTGCGGCACGAGTCGCAGTGGCAGTAGCCCATGGCGGCGGGGCTACCCGTGACGCGGACTTCCACGGCGCCACAGAAGCAGCTTCCCCTGTACTCGTTTTCGTTCTGCATGATCTTTGTACTCCTCGAAGCGGGGAAGCGACGCGGACCGTCCGCGCCGCCCCGTCAGAAGGAAGACGTAGAGAACGAGGGCCAATGCGAGAATGACCACGCGTCCGGGCCACATGACCGAGCATCCGTTCGTGCTCGGCCCCGGCAGCGGGGACAGCGTTCGATGGTTCGAAGGGACAGAGCCGCCGCGCGACGCCGCGCGACGCACTAGCGCTTGATGAGCTCGAAGCGGTAGTTCACGCCGAGGATGATCTGCGTGCGGCCGATGAAGCCGACCTCGGTGCGGAACTGGAAGCGCTGATTCAGATCAGCCTCCATGCCGAGGAGCATGTTCCAGGGGTCGGCGATCTCCTTGTCGAGCTTGTAGTGGATCACCGGCGAGGGGTTGTCCTGAATACGATCGTGGATGCCGCCGACGATGGCTTGCTGCCCGGGAGGGAGATTGTCGTACCAATTTTTCACCTTGCCCTTGAACGAGTCGCTCGGCTCGCCGATCACGTCGTCGAGCTTGATCGAGCCCACCGTGCCGGCGGTGATCGACTGGCGCATGGCGCCGACCCAACCCGTCCACCACACGTTCTTGCCGATCTTGAAGCGCTTGCCGAAACGCGGAGTGAGGAGAAAGCCGAACACGGACTTGTCGAGCGCTTCCACCTTGTTCCAGGTGAAGTTCATGTCGAGCGTCCCGAAGATACCGAAGGCGCCGAACGCGGCCGTCGTGCCGAAGCCGCCACCGTAGGCGCCTTGGCTCGCCCCGGCGTTGAGCTTGAAGGGCTCGGCCAACGAGACGTCGGTATCGGTGTCGATGCCCCAGGTCGCGAGCCCGTACACGCTCAGGAAAGGGAACACCCAGAGATCGAAGCGCGTGCTGAGGCCTTTTACGGAGGAGCGCACTCGATCGAACTGGATGACCTTGCTGAGATCGACCCACTCGCTGTCATTGACCGCGAGCTGTATGTTCTTGATGTTGATGTCTTGGTTGATGACCGCGTAGTTGAGGCCGATGCCGAAGGGCAGCGGGAACTTGATGCCCTTGGCCGCGAGCTTGTCGCCGAAGATCGGGAAGAGGTAGTCCCACTTGTACGGCTTGTTGCCGAGGTCCATCGACTCCGCCCGCGCTACGCGCGGCGCGCCGAACAGGACGAAGAGCGCGGCCAGCGACAGGATGACGCGAGCGATGCGCGACCTTTGCCCCCCGGGATTTTTACGCTCGAAAAGCATCGAAACCTCGGGCGCGAAGCTAGTTCTGAGCGGCTGCCGCGTCAACGCGCGCTCGCGTGCCTCATGCCTCCGAAACGAGGCGTTTGCTTGACGTCTCGGGCACGGGCGCCTACAGGTTCCGTGCCTCGGCGCACACGCTTGCGCCGGCGGTCGTGAGGCGCATGGCGCTACCCATCGGACGCTCGCTCGGCCTACTCGCGGGAGTTGCTCTCGCTTGGGGGGCGACGGCGTGCGGAGCCAAAGAGCCGCCGCCGCAGCTGCCGACCACGGGCGCGCACGATCGCGCCGCGTCGCGCATCGAGCTCGTCGATCTCGTGATCGGCGACCGTGCGCGCGCCGCTCGGGTGCGCGCGATCTACGTCGAGATCGAGCGCCTGATGCTCGACACGAAGACGGCCGAAGCGAAAGAGCTTCAGAAGCTCGGGCTCGGCCCCTGCCCGCGCGAGCCCGAGCAAACGCGAGAGATCTTCCGGCGCTTCCGCACCGCGGAGGAGCGAGCGCTGAGGAGGTACGTGGCGCTCCAAGCAGCGCTCCGCAAGGAGACGACCAAGGAAGAGTTCGCCCGGCTCGACGCCATCAAATAGGACCACGGAGCCATGTTCTGGATCGCCCTCTCCGCATTGATCATGACCCTGACGGGGGCTGGCGACGACACGTACGTGATTCGAAAGTTCATCGCGCACGCTCACGAGTCGGTCGCCGCCCACGTGCAGGACGAAGGACGCAAGCGCGCCGCGACCGCGACGCTCGGCGATGCCTCGCGCGCGTTCGAGAAGCATCGGCTTCGCGTCGGCAAGATCAGCGACTGCGTCGCGAAGCTCGATCGCAGCTACGCGGCGACGCAGGCCGACTACGAGCGCTGCCTCACGGATCTCGCCCCGGCCTGGGACTCGGCCGCCGAAGACCTCATCGTGCTCGACGCTCGGCTGCGCGATGCCCTCGCGCCGCCGGAGCTCGCCGAGATCATGCGCGACACCGAGCTTCCCTGAGCATGCGTTCGCGCGTCCTCCTCCTAGCGTTCGCGGCAAGCGCGCTCGCTTCGGCGCTTGCCGGACCGGCTCGCGCGGACGACGACTACCGGCGCCCGGGACTCGAAGGGCAGTGGAGCCGCCGGCATCTCACGGCGCCGATGAACAGCCTGCGCATCATCGCCGGACCCGGCCAGCCCATGCTGATGGGCGAGCGGTTCGGCACGCAGATCCCGGAGGGCGGCGCGCAGGTCATCCACGATCCGGTGCTCGGGACCGGCGCGAGCACCAACGACACCCAAACCTGGCTGCGCGGCGGCGTGGGCTTCGGCCTGACCCAAGACTGGGAGGCGGGCGCGCTCTTCATTCCGCTCGAGTTCGATCCGAAGGTCAGCTTCTCGAACATCACCGTCTTCATCACGCGCGGGTTCCGCTTCACGAACGTGGACTTCGGCCTCAGGTTCTCGTTCCAGACGCCGCACAAGGACAGCGGCGGGGGGCGCGTGTGGGACATGAACCCAGGTGTGCCCCTACTCCTGCGGGCCGGACCCGTGCGCTTCGACACGGCCCTGTTCGTGCCGTTCGCGACCCGCGACTGGTGGGTCGGCCTAAACGTCCCGGCGCGCGTCGCCTGGAGCATCACGCCGCACTGGTTCGTCGCGGCGGAGAGCGGCTTCGTTGTGCCGAGGTTCGACGAAGCGCACCGCACGACCTTGCCACTCGGAGGGCTCCTCGGCTTTACCGGGCTCTTCGGGTCCAAGGTGATGGACTTCACGGCCATGTTCGCCTGGGATTCGTTCCTCCGGCCGAG
This sequence comes from Polyangiaceae bacterium, assembly GCA_035558375.1. GTDB lineage: Bacteria > Myxococcota_A > Polyangia > Polyangiales > Polyangiaceae > PMG-095. The sequence goes on along the minus strand of DATMCL010000178.1, from coordinate 10,381 downwards.
CCCGCCGGACGGCGAGAAGGCGGTCTCGCCGAGCGCGTATCGCGTCGGTCTCGGGGTCGTGTACCATTCGCTAGTCCGCTGACGCCCGCGCGCCCTCGTATGGATCCCCGAGCTCGCAAGCAACTGGTCGTCTCCGCCAGCGCGCTCGCCGGACTCGCGCTCGTCGTGCTCTTGATGCGCGGACAGGGGCCGAGCACGCACTCGGGTCAACAGGGGTCGGCCTCGACGAGCTCGAGCGCCAAGCCGCCGCAACTCCCCGTCGCGACGCCCCCCCCGCCGCGCGACCTCGCGGCGCTGCGCGCTCGGTTCGTCGGCTCCGCAACGTGCGCGCCGTGTCACGCGGAGCAAGCGGCCGCCTACGCGAAGTCGCATCACGCGAACGCGCTCGCCGTCGCTACGCCGGAGCGCGTGCACGCCAAGTTCGACGGCGCGACGTTCACGACGCCGCTCGGCGGCAGCACGCGCTTCGGCCAAAACGCCGGCAAGCTCGAGGTTTCGAGCCCCGACGCGGCGGGCGCCACGAAGACCTTCTCGGTCGCCTACGTCGCGGGCGTGTCGCCGCTCGAGCAATACGTCGTCTCGACCGAGAGCGGGAAGCTCCAAACGCTGGGGGTCTCCTGGGACACGCGTCCCAAGGCGCAGGGCGGCGAGCGCTTCTTCCACTTGTATGGCCCGAAGGGCATCGCGCACGACGACTCGCTCTTCTTCACGCGTCCCGCGCAGAACTGGAATCACGTCTGTGCGGATTGCCACTCGACGCTCGTGGAGCGGCGCTACGACGCGGGCGCCGATCGCTTCGATACGCGCTGGGCCGAGCTCTCCGTCGGCTGCGAGGCGTGTCACGGTCCGGGCGCCGAGCACGTGGACGCGGCCAAGGCTCACCCGGCGAACGGTCCCGGAGCCTACAAGAAGACGTTCACCGTTGGGCTCGAGCCGTCCGAGCCCTGGGCGCCCTCGCCGAGCGGCAGCCCGACCGCGCGCGCCAAAGACACGGTCGAGATCGAGGTCTGCGCGCCCTGCCACAGCCGGCGCGAGCCGTTGCGCGAGGGCTTCGTCGCGGGCGACCCGTTCCTCGATGCGTTCGAGCCCGAGCTCTTGCGGGCGGGTGCGTACCACGCGGACGGGCAGGTCGAGGGCGAGGTGTACGAGTGGGGCTCGTTCCTGCAAAGCAAGATGTACGCGTCGGGCGTGCGCTGCTCCGACTGCCACGAGCCGCACTCGGGAGGGCTCCGCGCGCAAGGCAACGCGCTCTGCACGCGCTGCCACGAGCCGACGCGCTTCGACGCGGCGTCGCACACGCACCACACGGGCGCCAAGGCTCCCGCCTGCGTCGATTGTCACATGCCGCCTTCGACGTACATGCAGATTGACGAGCGGCGCGATCACTCGATCCGCATTCCGCGACCCGATCTGAGCCTCGACTTCGGCACGCCGAACGCCTGCACGGGGTGCCACGCGAAGAAGGACGCGCGCTGGGCGCTCGCCGAGCTCGCGAAGTGGTTCCCGGGCGCGACACGCCCGCACCATTTCGGCGAAGCGTTCGGCCTCGATCAGAAGGGGAAGCTCGACGCTCCGCGGGCCCTCGCGGCGCTCGCGCGCGAGGCCACGGCACCAGCCATCGCGCGCGCGACGGCGCTCGAGCGTCTCGGCCAGTATCAGACCAGCGGCGCGCTCGGAGCTCTGAAAGAGGCGATGTCGAACCCGGACCCGTTGGTGGTGTACGGCGCCGTGCGCGGCGCAAACGAGCTGCCGCTGCTCCAGCGCGCGCCGCTGCTCACCGCGGTGATGGAGCATCCTCGACGCGCCGTTCGCATCGAGGTCGGCAAGGGTCTGGTCGAAATGCCCCTCGATCAAGTGACTCCGGAGATGCGCGCGGCGCTCGAGCGTCGCTTCCAGGAGGTGGAGGAGAGCTTCGTCGTCGGCGCGTCGCGGCCCGAGACGCACGTCGAGCGGAGCGTCTTCGAGCTCAAGCGCGGTCGGCCGGGCGAGGCCGAAGCCGAGCTCCGCACCGCGCTGCGCCTCGCACCGTGCCTGGTCGAAGCGCACCTGAACCTCGCCGATCTCGCCCGCGACCGCGAGGACGAACCCGGCTCGGAGCGAGCGATCCGCGCGGCCCTCGGCTGTGCCCCGAACAGCGCGGCGGCCCATCACGCGCTCGGCCTGTGGCTCATTCGCGCCGAAAAGAAGACCGAAGCCGCGGCGAGCCTCAGAAAAGCGGTCGAGCTCGCGCCGAACGAGAGCCGCTACAGCTACGTGCTCGCGGTCCTCGTGCAGGAGAGCGGGGACGTCGAGGGCGCGGTGAAGATCCTCGAGACCTCCCTCGAAAAGCACGGCAACGATCGCGATCTCCTGCAGACGCTCGCCGAGTACCTCCGAAAGCTCGACCAGAAGGAGCTCGCGGCGGAAGTCGAAGCTCGACTGAACGCGCTCATGCGCGACTGATCGACTACACTCCGCGCGAGCGAGCCAGTGGCAGAAGCCCAGAGCACGACGGCCGACGACGAGCGCCCCCGGGCGCGAACGCTGCTCTACGTTTACGCGCTCGCCGCCGTGGTCGGAGCAGCGCTCGGCGGGCGCGGGCTCGTGCCGTACGCGGATCGACTCCGGCATTCGACCTCGACGGGGGCGGCGCGCGTGGGGCTCGCCTTGCGCGATTCGAACCTCGCGCTCGACGGCGCCGACCGAGCCGCGCTTCGCGCCGACATCGATGCGCTGCGCTCGACGTGGGACGGCGAACGCGAGGCGCTCGACTTGGTCGTCGCGCTGCGCGGCCTCCGCGACGGCGAGGTCGACTGGGCGCTCGCGGAGCAGAGCTGCAAGGCCCTGCGCTGGCCGCGCTGCGACCGACCCGCGCTCGAAGAGCTCCGCGCGAGGAGCAGGCCGTGAATCGCGACCCGCTCCTCGCGCTCGTAAAATGGTTGATCGGCCCGCTCGCCGTCATGGCCGTCACGGGCACGCTTGCCGCGTGGGTCGCCGGCGAGCAGCGCGGCACGCTCTTCGGCAGGACGGCAAAGCTCACCCCCGCACAACGAGAGGAGCTCGAAGTCGTGCCGTTCCTCAGCGTGGCGAACGCGACCTGGCGGCTCGGCAACTGGAGCTCGGCCAAGAAGGCCGTGAAGGCGGAGCTCGATCATCTCCCCGACAGCGGCGCAGCTCGAGCGCGCGCGCTGCTGCGCTTCGCCGCGCTCGACGACAATCCGGAGGGTCAGGCCGCCGTGGCCGGCCAAGCGTGCGCCGCCGATCCGAGCATCTGCGATCACTTGAAGGACGCCGTCGAGCGCGAGACGTCGCTGCGCCTCTTGTCCCCCGGCAACTCGGTCCCGCTCTATTTCCTCGGCGGCCACCCGCGTATCCCCGGGGCGGGCCATCCGTGACCCTGCGCTCGCACGAACGCTGGCGTCAGTGAACGTTACGGTTGCGCGACCGCGCGCAGGCGGAACGAGTCGGCCTGGGTAAGATCGGCGACGAGGTTCAGAACGGTGTAGCCGTCGCTGGCCATCTTCTGCGCGACCTCGTCGATAATGCATTGGTCGGCAGGAACGTCCTCGCGCTGGTACGCGAACGAAACCCACTTCGTGGCGTACCGGTGCTGCGCGCCGCTAGAGCTCGCAAGCACCTCCATGAGCTCCGCCGGATTGGCGACGTGCTCGACGTCGCCTAGGTCGCTGACCACGACGTCGGCGGCCGTGTCGATCGGCACCTGCGTCGCTGCTTCGACCGTCTGAAAGCGCCCGACGGCGTCGTACGCCTCGAGCACGTAGCCGGGAGGATTGATGAGCTCTTGATGGCAAGCCCGGCATGCCGCCCCCGCCGTGACCGCGTCCCAGAGCTTGCGGTTCGTGTCGAGCGTCGGGTCGTTGGGGATTGGCGTTTCGGGGGCTCCCGGCGGAGGCGCGCCGATGTTGAGACCGAGCACCTCCTTCGCGATGAACGCGCCGCGCAGAATCGGCGAGCTGCGGGAGTAGCTCGAGTACGCGTTCAAGAAGCCGAGACGCGTCAGGAACCCAGGGCGCTGCTCGAGCGTCGTCTCGGTGAGCTCCGCGCCGAAGCGCGAGGGATCGAGCCCGTAGAACGAAGCCGTCCCCGCCGTCACGAACGCTTTGTTGGTGAGGAGGAGATCCTGAAACGTTCCCTTGCTCCCGAAGACTACGTCGTCGAAGAGCTTCTCCGTCTCGGCCTGCATGACGGGGAGGAGATCCCGCGTGAAGCCGGGGAACAGCAGCGGGTCGTGGTCGCTCAGGGTCCAGCGGGTGTTGTCACCCATGCGCAGGTAGTAGCGATGGAAGGCTGCCACCATGTCGCGGGCCTTCGGATCGGCGAGCATGCGGTCCGCTTGGATGGCGATCTGCTCCGCGGTCGAAAGCCGGTTGGCGTTCGCCGCGTCGTCGAGCTCCGGATCGGGCGTCGAGCCCCACAGCATGAACGAAAGACGCTGCGCCACCTCGTACGAGGAGAGCACGAAATGGCCCATTTCTTCGGGAGTCTCCGCGGTCTCGGCACGCTGGAGGAAGGAGGGCGAAACGAGGAAGGCGAAGAGCAGCGTCTCGGCGATCTCGTCTTCGGTCCCGTGCTCGGTGATGTCCGGACCTTTCGCGACGAGCGCGTCGAAGTCGGCCACTTCGTCGGTGGCCAGCGGACGCCGGAATGCGCGCCGCCCGAACGCGACGATCGTGTCGTGAAAGCACGTCGCGTCGTCGGGCACCGGCGTGCACGTCATGAAGTTCGCTTTGAGCCCGGCGTCCGCGATGACTTGCTGGGCGATCAGCTCCCCGACGGACTGGTACGCGCTCCACGCGATCGTGCTCACGCTGCCGGGCTGGTCGGGGGCGAGCAGGCTCGACGGTGCGGCGTTGCTGGCCGCGGTGAGACCCGTCACGCCGAGCAAGTCGCGAATCGTTCGATCGTATTCTGCTCCGGTAAGGCGCGGGATCTGCGAGGTCGTCGGGACGCCCGGCACGCAAGCCACGTCGCCACCGGTACCGCCCGTCCCGGCACCGGACGTCCCACCGGTACCCGATGTCCCAGACGAGCCGCCCTTGCCGGAGGTGCCGCCATAGCCGCCGGCCCCAAACCCACCGTCACCGCCGCCCGCACCGCCGCCGCCCCCCGCGCCCATCGGCACGGTCGAGCTCGACTTCCCATCGTGGGGCGAACGCATCCGACCGGAGCAGGCGACGAGCGCGCACACCACCGCTCCCGTGACCAGCGTTGCGACTCCCGACCGTTGCATCCCGGATACGTGATGCCCGGAAAGCGCTCCGAATCCCTAGGCGACCGCTCCCCACGTCTTTTTCGCGTAATCTCGGGGGATGGCGGCGGGCACCACGGCTTTCGTGACCTCGATCCTCGCGCTCGCCGCCTGTGTGGCGTGTGGCGGCTCGGACGACCCCGGGGCCGCGGCGCGTCCTCCGCCGACACCAGCGCCCACCAATCCCCAGGAGGGTCCGGCCGCGGGCTACCCCGACGGTCACGCGAGCGTGCCCGCCGAAGGGCGCGAGGAGGACGTGTCGAGCCCCACCACCGTCGTCGGCACGGGCACGCCGGAGAGCTGCACGAGCGACGACTTCGTGGACGCGGTCGCAACGGGCGGCGTCATCACCTTCGACTGCGGCAGCGAGCCCGCGACCATCGTGCTCACGAAGACGGCAAAGGTGTTCAACGATCGCGGCACGAAGCTCGTGATCGACGGCGGGAACAAGATCACGCTGAGCGGCGGTGGGCGGATCCGCATCCTCTACATGGCGACCTGCGACAAGGCGCAGGTGTATCCGCCCGGCGACGGCGACTGCAACACGAACCCGGGCGTGGAGCTCGTCGTGCAAAACATCACCTTCGTGGACGGCAGCGCCAAGGGCATCGCCGACGGCTCGAACAACGGAGGCGGTGGCGGCGCGATCCACGCGCAAGGCGGTAGCCTCAAGGTCTACAACGCGCGTTTCTTCAATAACGTCTGCGACGACCTCGGCTCCGACGTCGGCGGCGGCGCCATCCGCAAGCTCGACTACCTGGTGGCACCGGGGGCGGGACCGAAACGCCCCGTGTGGGTCGTGAACAGCACGTTCGGCGGCGGTCCGGGCCTCGGCAACTCGTGCGCGAACGGCGGCGCGCTCAGCAGCATCGGCGTTTCCTGGAACATCCTCAACTCGCTCTTCTCGGAAAATACCGCGGTCGGTCACGGCGCGAACGACGGCGACGGCGGGAACGGCGGCGCCATCTACAACGACGGCAACGAGATCGTCATGAACCTCACGAGCAGTCTGCTCGAGAACAACGTCGCGAACGAAGGCGGCAGCGCGGTCTTCTTCGTGAGCAACGATCGCAGCGGCTCGATCACCATCAAGGACTCCATCACGCGCAACAATCCGCGCGGCACCTTCGAGACGCCCGACCTCCCCGGCTTCTACGTGCTCGCCAAGCAACCAGCGGACGTCGTCAATTCCGAGATCTCGCGCTGAATGCGGCGCGCGAAAGGAGCAGCACTTGACCCCCGAAGATCTGATCGCGGCCGGTGAGGCATTCCGCAGACCGTGCTGGGCGCTGGCGGAGACGGGCAGCGGACCCGCCGTGGCAGCGTGGGGCGGCGAGCGCGCCGACATTCCCAACGCGCTTCCGCCCGAGCTCAAGGTCTACAAGGCGCAGCGCCACATCCTCACCATCAGCGAAGCGCTGCTCGAGCGGCTGGGGGAGCCGGAAACCGGCGCGATGAGCCTGTTCGAGATCACCGCCAACCACGACGAAACGTATCCGCGCGTCGAGCGCGCCGGGCACGAGCCGTTCGCCTCGCTCGCGCTGAGCGGCGTGCCGCTCTACGTGGCGAGCGAGCGCACGTCGTTTCCGCCGTTCGCAGCGTTGTGTCTCTACGGCCCGCCGCCGATCGGCGAGTTTCTCGCGTCGCTCGGTCTCGAGCGGTACCAGTACTCGAAAGTCCCGCGCGAGCTCACGAAGGCGTACGACCGGCACCACACCCGCGACGTCCTGAAGCTCGAGGAAGGCGCGGACGTGCTCGTCGGCGGATGGCACCGCGTGTGGCCGGAGGACAGGTACTACACGCCGCTCGAGCTCAAGTACGTCCTGCTCACGCTGCGCGACGCGGAGCCCTGGTACACCATGTGGTACTCGCCGAGCATGCTCGGCGCGTTCGCGCGCGATCACGTGAGCTGACGCGGGCTGCGCTCGAATCCACATTTCTGGCCGACATTTCGCCAGAAATGGCAGTGCGCGCGCGCGGGCCGGGCGCGCTCGCGGAAATTTTCGCTCCTGGTGCGTATCGCGCCTCCGAAGACGTCCACGTTCAATGATCTTTCGCCTCCACTGTGGGAATTCCACCGAGGCCCGCACTCGGCGCCGAGGAACCATGATCAGACTGACCGCCAAGACTTCCGCATTCTCTCTGCTGCTGCTCGCCGCCACGAGCTTCGCCGCGTGCGGTGAGCCCGCTAGCTCCGACGACGACAGCAGCCAGGGCGCATCCGGCGGCTCCGGCGGCACGCAGACGATGGGCTCGAAGGGCGGCTCCGCCGGCAATGTCGCGACCCATGGCGGCAGCGCCGGAACGAGCGGCTCCGCGAACACCGCAGGCGCTCCGGGCAATGGCGGCAGTGGCACGGGCGGCAGCGGCGCGGGCGGCGCCGGAAATGCGCCCGCCACGGGCGGCGCCGGAAATGCGCCCGGCATGGGCGGCACCAACCCTGCTGGAGGTCAGTCGGGCTCGGCCGGCGCGCCCGCAGGCGGTGCCCCCACGGCGGGTTCGGGACCGAGCGCAGGCGGCATGCCCGCCGGTGGCAACGCGGGCCAGCCTCCCATGGGCGGAGCAGCCGGTAGCGCCGGCGCACCGCCCGCCGTGGACGAGCCGACGCTCGTCACCTCCGCTCCGAATGCGTACTGGCAGGTTGGCACGGTGATGGAGGTCACGAGCGGCAACGCCGACGTGACGGTGAACGACACCCAGGCCTCGCAGACGTTCACCGGCTTCGGCGGCACTTTCAACGAGAAGGGCTGGGAGGCGCTGTCCGTGCTGTCGCAGGAAGATCGCGATCGCGCGCTCAAGCTCCTGTTCGATCCGGTCGACGGCGCGAAGTTCGTCTACGGCCGCATTCCGATCGGCGCGAGCGACTACGCCTCGAACCGCTACACGCTCGACGACACGCCCGGCAACGCGGACGACCTCACGATGGCGAGCTTTTCCATCGCCCGCGACAAGATGAAGCTCATCCCGTACATCAAGGCCGCGCTCGCCGTGAACCCCAACATCTACTTCTGGGGCAGCCCGTGGACGCCGCCGCCGTGGATGAAGGACAACAAGAACTACGACAAGGGCAACATGCGGAGCGACACGGCCGTGCTCAACGCGTTCGCCCTATACCTCACGAAGTTCGTCGAGGAGTATGGGAAGGAAGGCATCGTCGTCAAAGCCGTCCACCCGCAAAACGAGCCGGGTTACGCGCAGGATTACCCGTCCTGCGGCTGGGGCTCGGGCTCGCTGATGGCCACGTTCATCGGCAAGAACCTCGCGCCGACGTTCAAGGAGCACAACGTCACGGCGCAGATCTTCATCGGCACGATGTCGAACTCGACGGCCGACGCGACGCTGATGAAGACGGTGATGAACGACGGCACCGCCAAGGCGGCGATCTCCGGCTACGGCCTGCAGTGGGGTATGTTCGACGTCTACTCGAGCCTCAGCCTCGATAAGAGCCTTCAGATCTGGCAGACCGAGCACAAGTGCGGCAACTACCCGTGGGAAGGCGCCAACCAGAGCAAGGCGCCGAACGACCAGGCGTACGGCGTCGAGAGCTGGGGTTTGATCCGTGATTGGATCAAGAAGGGCGTGAACGCGTACAACGCATGGAACATGGTGCTCGACACCGTCGGCCGGAGCCTCGACACGGTGCGACCGTGGGCGCAGAACGCGCTCCTCGCCGTCGACACCTCGAGCAAGAAGCTCATTCTCACGCCCGCGTACTACGTCTTCCGGCACTGCTCGCAGTACGTCGACCCCGGCGCGAAGCTCGTGGGCACGAGCGGCGGCGACGCACTCGCGTTCAAGAACCCCGACGGCAGCATCGTGGTCATCCTGTTCAATTCGGGGGGCGCGAAAACGGCGATCGTGTCGGTCGGCGGCAAGAAATTGTCGTTTGCAATGCCTGGGAATGGCTGGGCGACTGTAAATTTTCACTGAAGCGTGGCTGAATGATTCTGTTGGGGGGCGTTATTATTCACACGCCGGGAGCTCCAAATTTCCGCTGTGGCTTTTGATATCGCGCGTGCACCGAATTTCGCTCGTTTGATGCGTATTGGCGCACCAAAAATGATTAGCGCGCTTCAGCGCCGCATCATTGTCGCTGCGGGATCCACAGCTCACTAATCATAATTGGCGAACTGACCAACGAGTGCGTCCAATTGCGCATACTACGTGTGCGTGATCGTGATCCGGTGTCAGCGCATAGGGCATCGGTAACGGTAATCCACGTACCGGAGACGAAAAAATGGTCCGTCAGCCACGCGAATCTGTGCCCGCTTCCCCCGAGGTCGAGTCCCTGAACCCAGCGGACGAAGCGGCCGAAGCGAACGCCGGCTCACGGCGTGATTTCCTACAGCTCGGTGCGTTCGCCGCGTTCGGCCTGGCCAGCGGCTGCGGCACCACCGCGGTGGGGGACGACGACGCCTCTGCTGGCACCGCCGGCTCTTCCGGCACCAACCCAGGCGCCGGCACGGGCGGCACCTCGATGATGGGCAACGGCGGAACTGGAACCGGTGGCAGCACCGGCGGCGGCGCGCCGATGCAGGGCGGCAGCTCTGGGACCGGTACCGGTGGTGGGACCGCCGGCGGCGGCGCCGGTAAGGCGGCAGGCGGCGCAGGCCCGGCGGGCGCAGGCCCCGGCGGCGGTGCCGGCGCTTCGACGGGTGGAGCCCCCGCGGGCGGCGCTGGCGGCATGAACGGCGGCTCGCCCGCCACCGGTGGCGCGCCTCCCGGCGGCGGCGCCGGAATGGCGACCGGCGGCAGCGGCGGCATGGGCAACACGGGCATGGGCGGCAAGGAGAACAACTACACGCCCCTCCCGATGTTGCCGGACGGCACGCACGGTCCATCGAACAAGATGCTTCCGGATCCGTTCAAGTATCTCGACGGCACGCGCATCTCGTCGAAGGCGGATTGGGAGCGTCTCCGCGCCGACCTGAGCGCCAAGCTTCAGGCCGCCGTCTACGGCCCGAAGATGCCGCCGCCCGACACGCTCAAGGCGACGCTCAGCGGCAGCACCGTCACCGTCAACATGACCGTCGGCACCAAGACGGGCTCGTTCACGTTCTCGGTCAGCGGCGGAAGCGCGAGCGCGCCGAAGCCTGCCGTCCTCAAGTGTGACGGCTCCGGCGTGCCGTTCCC
>DATMCL010000177.1:0-33742 GCA_035558375.1 Polyangiaceae bacterium | reverse complement strand
CCCGCGCCGACGCCGCACAAGAGATAGAAGAGGACGTAGCGGACGTGGCCGATGGTGTCCTCGACGTTGTCGCCGAAAATGTGGAGAAACAGCAGGTTGCCCCCGAGGTGCATCAGCCCCCCGTGCATGAACATGCTCGTGAAGATCGTGAACGCCTCGCCCGGCGGATCGAGCGTGAGGCGCGCCGGCACGAGCCCGTAACCCGGGACGAGCCAAGCCTCCCCGCCGCGACTCGTCACACTGAACTGCCAGGCGTACACGGCGAGGTTCAGCGCTATGAGGACGTAGTTGACGAAGGGGGTCGTCCGCGTCGGATTACGATCGCCGATCGGGAGCACGCTCGGACCGTAGCCCGGAAAAGGGAGGCAAGCATGCTAACGTGCCGGGCGATGCCTTCGCATGGGCCAAGGTGGTCGTGGCGGTTCGCTTCCCTCTGCTTACTCGGCGTGGCGGGATGCGCCGGATCGAGCTTCGATGGACACGTTTACCATCAGGGTGACCTCTTTTTTCGGGTCGGTCCGATCCCTTCGGCGTGGCACCCAATCGACGTCGACGGCGCGCTGCTCGCGTTCCGCGATGACTCCGCGCAAGGGACGATCGCGGTCAACGGTCGTTGCGGTCTCGACGGCGACGACGTGCCGCTCGAGGCCCTCACGCACCATCTGTTCCTCCACTTTACCGATCGCAAGCTCATCAGCCAGGAGCGCATCGAGCTCGACGGCCGCGCCGCGCTCCGCACCGAGCTCACGGCCGCGCTCGACGGCGTGCCGCTGCGCTACCGCGTGGTCGTCATGAAGAAGGACACCTGCGTGTACGACTTCATGCTGATGGGCACGAGCGGCGCCGACTCCGGGGGCTTCGATCGTTTCGTCGGGGGCTTCGAGACCATGCGATGACGGCGTCGTCCGCACCCGACAGCTCGCGCCCGAGCATGCGCCCGAGCGTCTGGCCGCCCCCGCCGCCCCGCGGCGTGGTGGCGCGGATCGGCGACTGGGCCGTGCGCTTCCTCGAGCACTTGGGCTCCGTCTACAACATGTTGGTCGGCGCCGTCCGCGCGGGGTTTCGGCGCCCGTTCGAGCGCAAAGCGATCCTCGAGCAGTTCGAGGCGCTCGGCGTGGCGTCCGCCGGGATCGTCGTCGTGACGAGCGTGTTCATCGGCATGGTCATGGCCGTGCAGTTCGCGTTCGGACTACGGAAGTTCGGCGGCATGGAGTACACGGGCCGCGTCGTCGCGCTGAGCTTCACTCGCGAGCTCGCGCCTACGTTCACCGCCATCATCGTCGGCGGACGCATCGGCTCCGGCATGGCTGCTGAGGTCGGCGCGATGAACGTGACGGAGCAGATCGACGCGGTACGCGCGCTCGGTGCGGATCCGTTGAAGAAGCTCGTGTGGCCGCGTCTGTTCGCCGCAGTCGTCGTGATGCCCGTGTTGAGCGCGTTCGCGCTCGTCCTCGGCTTCAGCGGGGCGATGATGATCACCGATCTCGAGTTTCACATTCCGTCGAGCTTCTTTTTGAGTACGGCCCTCCAGGTCGTGACGATGCCGGACTTCGTCGCAGGCATCCTGAAGACGCCGTTCTTCGGAGCGATCATCGCGCTCGTCGGGTGTCACTTCGGCATGAGCACCAAGGGGGGAACCGTCGGGGTGGGCAACAGCACGACTCGCTCCGTCGTCACCATTTCAATCGCGATCCTGATTGCCGATTTCTTTTTGACGAAAATCGGAATCCTTCTGTGGCCGAACGTATGACCAAAGCGACCGGGGCGCCTTGACCGACCTCGATCCGCTTTCTAAGCTTCGGTTCGGATGACGGAAGCGCGTGGACCGGAAACCACCGGACGGCTCTTCAGCATTGCCGAGGTGAATGCGCTGATTCCGTCGCTGTCCGCCCTCGTCGAAAAGCAGCTGCGCGCACAGAGCGAAATCGAGCACGACCTGGCCGAGCTCACGCGCCTGACCGGCGAGCCGCCGAAGAGCCTGGCCAGCAAGCCCGACGACGCGAGCGACGTCGGCCGCTTGAAGCACCACCTGCGCGATAGCGTCCGCCGCTACGAAGCCGGCTGGGTGGAGGTGCAGCGCTTGGGCGGCGTCGTCAAAGACCCGCGCACCGGCCTGGTCGATTTCTACGGACGCATCGAAGGGCGCACCGTCTGGCTCTGCTGGCGCTACGGCGAGGAGAGCATCGGCTACTACCACGACCTCGACTCGGGCTTCTCCGGCCGGCGCGCGCTCACGGCTGCCGTGCGGCGAACGCTCGTCAACTAACGGCCCCGGCCGGCGAGCGCCGAAGCGAGCCCCGATGGACCGACGAGCCGCCGAGGCCGCCATCGCCGATTTCTTGCGGGCGCTCGGACACGATCCTGCGACGGAGCCCGAGCTCGGGCAAACGCCCGCACGCGTCGTGGGAGCGTTCGCGGATGAGCTGCTCGTGGGCTACGGCGTGGATCTTCGCGCGCTCGTCGAGGGCGGGTCGACGGCTGCGCCTGCATCCGTCGCGGGGCTCGTCGCGCTGCGCGACGTTTCCGTCGCCACCGTGTGTCCTCATCATCTGATGCCGGGGCTCGGACGCGCGGACGTCGTCTACAAGCCGGGGACCCGCGTGCTCGGCCTCGGCACGATCGCGCGACTCGTGGAGGCGTGCTCGCGGCGCCTCGCGCTGCAGGAGACGATCGCGGAGGACGTCGTGCAGGCGTTCCTCGAGCACGCGGGGGCACGCGGCGCCTATTGCGAGGTCACGCTCGTGCACGGCTGCTTGAGCGCGCGTGGCGCGTGTCAGGCGAACGCGCGCGCGACCTCGATCGCCCGCGCCGGGGAGCTCTCCGAGACGGAAGTGGCGCTCGCGCTCGGGCGTGCCGGCGTCGCCGCACGCTGAGGGCCCCCTCTGCCCCCGTGGGGCGAAAATCGGAGGGCCCGCCACACCCGCTTTTCTCTACCGTTGCTCCCTTCCGGGCCTGGCGGGGTTCAAGCTGCGCTGTTGGCGGACCCGCGGCGTGATTATCATCTCGCGCGGCCATGGGCAACGCGAAGTCGCCGTTCGAGGACCTCGCCGCGCGAAACGCGGCGGCGCTTGCCGGGGGAGGCCCGGCACGCGTGGAACGCCAGCACCAAGCCGGCAAGCTCACGGCCCGCGAGCGCATCGCGCGCCTGCTCGACCCGGAGAGCTTCGTCGAGCTAGGGCGTTTCGTCACGACGCGCGCCACGGACTTCGGCATGCAGGACCAGCGCGTCCCGGGCGACGGGGTCGTCACCGGCTACGGCACCGTCGATGGCCGGCGCGTGTTCGTGTTCGCGCAAGACTTCACGGTGTTCGGCGGCTCGCTCGGCGCCGCCCACGCGCAGAAGATCGTGCGCATCATGGACCACGCGCTCCGCGTCGGCGCTCCCGTCATCGGCCTCAACGACTCGGGCGGCGCGCGCATCCAGGAAGGCGTCGAATCGCTCGGCGGCTACGCCGACATCTTCCTCAAGAACACGCTCGCGAGCGGCGTCGTCCCGCAGCTTTCCTGCGTGATGGGCCCGTGCGCCGGCGGCGCCGTCTACTCGCCCGCGATCACCGACTTCATCTTCATGGTGGAGAAGACGAGCTACATGTTCATCACGGGCCCGGACGTGATCCGCGCCGTCACGCACGAGGAGGTCACGAAGGAGGAGCTCGGCGGTGCCGCCGCCCACGCAGCTAAAAGCGGCGTCTGCCACTTCACGGCGCCCGACGACGAAGCCTGCATCGCCCTCGTCCGCGAGGTCTTGGGCTTCCTCCCCGCCAACAACGCCGAAGATCCGCCACGCCGCCCGAGCACCGATCCCGTAGACCGCGACGCCGCCGGCCTCGAAGCCCTGATCCCGCGCGAGAGCCAGCGCCCCTACGACATGCGCCGCGTGATCGAAGCCGCGGTCGATGACGGCCACCTATTCGAGGTTCAAGCTGCATTCGCGCAGAACATCATCGTCGGCTTCGCGCGCATTGGCGGCCGCCCCGTCGGCATCGTCGCCAATCAGCCCGCCATGCTGGCGGGCGTGCTCGACATCGATGCCAGCGTGAAGGCGGCGCGCTTCGTCCGCTTCTGCGACTGCTTCAACATCCCGCTCGTCGTCTGGGTCGACGTCCCCGGCTTCCTCCCCGGCGTCGATCAGGAGCACCGCGGCATCATCGCGCACGGCGCCAAGCTCCTCTACGCCTTCAGCGAAGCCACGGTCCCGAAGCTCACCGTCATCACGCGCAAAGCCTACGGTGGCGCCTACGACGTGATGAACAGCAAGCACATCCGCGCCGACGTGAACCTCGCTTTCCCGGGCGCCGAAATCGCCGTCATGGGCCCCGAAGCCGCCGTCAACGTCGTCTACCGCGCCCAAATCGAAGCCGCCTCCGAACCCGAAAAAGCGCGCGCCGACTTCGTCGCCGACTACAAAGCTCGGTTCGCCAGCCCCTACCGCGCCGCCGAGCTCGGTTTCGTCGACGAAGTCATCGAGCCCAAAGACGTGCGGAGACGTCTCGGCCAATACCTGGAGCTATTGAGGACGAAACGCGATCGGAACCCGAGCAGAAAGCACGGCAACATTCCGCTTTGAGGGAGAACCTCAGCCGTCGCCCGGCGGATCCCAATACTCGACTTCGACGCCCCGCGGCGACACGAAGCGCGTCATCTTTCCTTCGCGCGCGACGATGTAGCTCGGACCCACGGGCACCTTTCCGAAGCCGCCGGGCGTATCGACGATGAGCTTCGGCAGCGCAATCCCGCTGAGCCGCCCTTGGAGCTCGCCGATCAGGCGAATGCCCGTGTCGAGTGGCGTGCGCAGGTGCGATGACCCGCGCACGGGATCCGTCTGCAAGAGGTAATACGGGCGCGCTCGCTCGCGCACCAGGCCGCGGAAGAGCTCGGTGAGCGTCGCGGCGTCGTCGTTCACTCCGCGGAGCAAGACGGTGTGATTCATCACCGGAAACCCGCCGTCGGCGAGCCGGTTCAACGCCGCACGCGATTCGGCGGTGAGCTCGCGGGGGTGGTTGAAGTGCGTCATGACCCAGAGCGGGTGGTGCGGGCGGAGCGCTTGGATGAGCTCGTCCGTCACGCGCTGCGGGAGCACGACGGGAACGCGCGTCGCGAGGCGAATCGTCTCGATGCTCGGGATCGCACGAAGCCGCGCCAAAAGCGCGACGATGCGCTCCGTCGACATGGCGAGCGGGTCGCCGCCACTCACGATCACGTCGCGGACGTCGGGGTTTTTTTCGAGGTACTCGAACGCCGCTGCGAGGCGCTCGGACGAGCGCGCACCGCCGCCCGCCCCGACGAGACGGCTCCGCGTGCAGAAGCGACAGTAGACGGCGCAGCGATCGGTCGCGAACAGGAGCGCGCGATCCGGGTAGCGACGAATGAGATCCGGAGCGACCTCGTGCGCGACCTCACCGAGCGGATCGGCGAGATCGCCCGGCGCGTTCACGAGCTCGTCGGCGTGCGGAACCACCTGGCGTCGAATCGGGCAGCCGGCATCGCCCGGCGCGATGAGACCGAGGTAGTACGGCGTGATCTGGAGCGGCAGGCCAGCGGCCTCGGCGGCACGCGCTCCGGCGAGCTCGTCCGGCGTGAGGTCGAGGCGCGCGGCGAGCTCGGTCGTCGTCGAGACGGCGTGCTGGAGCTGCCAGCGCCAGTCGCCCGTGTCGGCAACCAGCGTGGGCAGACGCGCGCGCTCGGTCTCGCTCACTGGGGCGGGGGCGCCGGCGGCGGGGTGATGCCCGGAAGGCGGGGCATCCCGGGCAGGCCGCCGGGCGCTCGGAGCGCACCAGCGCCACCCGGGGGCGGCACGCTCGGGCTCTGCGGCGCGGCGCTCGGCGGCGGCATCGGCATCTTTTCGAGCGCGGCGTCGTCGACCTTCACCGGGAACTTCGCGCGCAGATCCTTCTCGAGCGCCTTTTCCTTCTCGTCGACGCGGGACTGCACGACCGCGGTCCGAATCGCGCGCTGCGCCTCCTCGAAGGAGCGCGCGCGGGCATCCGTCTTGCTCGTGATGCGGATGACGTAGAACTTCTTGTCGGCTTCGACGACGCTGCCGTACGTCTCGCCGACGGCCGTCGCCTTGAAGGCGGCCTCGCGCACGGGCTCCGGAATCCGCGGATTGGCGCCGCGCGGGTGCCCGGGCGGCCCGACGATGCCGAGATCGCCCGCGAGCTCGTTCGGCGCGGGCGCCGAGGGACGCGGGCCACGCGTGTTCGAGTACTGATCGACGAGCTGGCCCCACGCCGAGGCGTCGGCCTTGAGCGCCTTGGCGAGCACCGTCGCCGCCTGCGCTTTGGTGTCGACCACGATACCGGCCACGCGGCGGCGCTCCGGCTCCGAGAAGTCGTCTTTGTGCGCGTCGTAGTAGGCGTGGAGATCCGCGTCGGAGAGCTCGGCCGCGGCAGGACCGCCTTTCTTGAGCTCGTCGAGCAGCTGGTCGCGCAGGATCTGGCGCACCCGCTCCTGTGTCTCCTCCGCCTTGTCGAGACCACGGCGACGCGCTTCCTGCGCCATGAGCTCGACCTCGATCATCTCGTCGAGGAGGCGCTTGCGCCGATCGGGCGACTGGTAACGCATGCGCTCGAACGAATCCATGCGCTCGAGGGCGGCCGCATACTCGCCGAGCGTGATCACGCGATCACCCACCTTCGCGAGCGTCTTCGCCGCGAGCTCGGGCGAAAGCGGCTTCGGACCGGTCGCGGCGCTACTCGACGACGCGGGCGTCGCCTCGGTCTTCTTCTTCCCGCACGCGAGCGTGCCGAAAGCCCCGACCGCCACCAGCAGCACGAGCCCGAGGGACCGCTGCCACCCACCAACCTTCACCGCCCGCGGGCGGACTCCGTCTCTCCACGACATCGCGCCCGGGATACTACGGCCCAAAGCGCCCGTCGAGGCCGGCCTCGGGGCCCGACGCCTCGAGAGCGGTTGCCGGCGCTTCGGCGGAAGGGTACGAGCGCAACCGTGGAACAGAAAGCGCTCCGGCGGGTGGTCATCAAGCTCAGCGGCGAGGCGCTGAGTGGAAAACACGGCGGTTCGGGCATCGATACCGCCACGCTCAAAGGCACGGCGCAGGAGCTTCGCGAAGTGCACGCGACCGGCGTGCAGATCGGCCTCGTCGTCGGCGGCGGCAACATCTTCCGCGGTTTGCGCGGCGCGAGCGAAGGCATGGATCGCGCGCAAAGCGACTACATGGGCATGCTGGCGACCGTCATCAACGCGCTCGCGCTTCAAGACGCGCTCGAGCGGGTGGGCGTTCCGACCCGCGTGATGACGGCCATTGCCATCCAGCAGGTTGCAGAACCTTACATTCGCCGGCGGGCCGTCCGGCACCTCGAGCGCGGCCACGCCGTCATCTTCGCGGCCGGCACCGGAAACCCCTTCTTTTCGACCGACACCGCCGCGGCCCTGCGCGCCATGGAATTGCGCGCCGATTGCTTGCTCAAAGCCACCAAGGTCGACGGCATCTACGACAAGGATCCGGTGCGGCACCCCGAGGCGAAGATGCTAGAGCGGGTCACGTACGACCGCCTCCTCGCCGATCACCTCGGAGTGATGGACGCTACGGCGATCGCCCTCTGTCGCGACAACGGCCTGCGGATTCGCGTCTTTAAGATGACCTCGGGGAACATTCGTCGCGTCTGTTCCGGCGACGCCCTCGGCACGACCGTCTCCGACTAGACCCCTCGGCGGGCCTGATCACGCGTTCCGGCGCGATTCGGAGCCTCGGGCACGCCCTGGCCGTTGGAGTAAGCTTCCGCCCGCATGTGGCAGTCACTCCCGGAATTCGGCACCGGCGTCCTCTACGCCATCCTCGTGACCGCCGCGTACACGTTCGCGGTGGGGCTCGCCGCCGGTCGCGGCCAACCGCGGCTCCTGCGCTCGGCGCGGCTCGGCGCCTACGCGACCGCGGGACTCACGCTGTTCGCGATTGCGCTCCTCGCGTACGCGTTCATCACGCACGACTTTCGCATCCGCTACGTCGCTCGCTACAGCGACCGCTCGATGCCGAAGAGTTACCTCTTCACCGCGCTCTGGGGCGGACAAGACGGCTCGCTCCTCTGGTGGCTCTTCTTGCTCTCCGGCTACACCACGGCGTGCGTCGTGTGGCTCCGCGGTCGCTACCGGCATCTTCAGCCGTACGTGATCGCGACGCTGATGGCGATTTTCGCCTTCTTCGTCGTGCTCATGCTGTTCGCGGCGAACCCGTTCGAAGCCACGATCGCGGGCGCGCGCGCCGACGGTGAGGGGCTCAATCCGCTCCTACAAAACTACTGGATGATCATTCACCCGCCGTCGCTCTACACGGGCTTCGTCGGCTGCTCGGTGCCCTTCGCCTTCTGCATCGCGGCGCTCGCGACGGGCCGCCTCGACAACGAGTGGATCGTCGCGGTTCGCAAGTGGATGCTGTTCGCGTTCCTGTTCCTTTCCATCGGCAACGCGCTCGGCATGGCCTGGGCGTACGAGGAGCTCGGCTGGGGCGGCTACTGGGCCTGGGATCCGGTCGAGAACGCCGCCTGCCTGCCCTGGTTCTCCGCGGCCGCCTACGTCCACTCCACGATGATCCAGGAGCGGCGGAACATGCTGAAGGGCTGGAACGTGTTCCTGATCTGCCTCACGTTCTTCCTGACGATCTTCGGCACGTTCCTCACGCGCGCCGGCATCATCTCGAGCGTTCACGCCTTCGCGCAGAGCGACATCGGCAAGTACTTCGTCGGGTTCATGGGCCTGATCGTCGCCGTCTCGCTCGGGCTCGCGATTTGGCGCCTGCCGGCCCTGCGCGGCAAGGCGCAGATCGAGTCCGTCGCGAGCCGCGAGGCGATGTTCGTCGTCAACAACTGGGCTCTGCTCGGCGGCGCGACGTTCATCTTGATCGCCACGATGTTCCCGAAGATCAGCGAGCTCTGGGACGACAAGGTCACGGTCGGCCCGCCCTTCTTCAACCGCTGGATGGCGCCGATCGGCCTCGTCATCTTCGCGCTCATGGGGCTCGCGCCGCTCTTCGGTTGGCGCAAGACGAGCCCCGAGGGCCTGAAGAAGGCGTTCGTGTTCCCCGTGGCCGCGTTCGTCACCATGTTCGTGCTGCACGTCGCGTTCGGGCGCTCGCTCGGCTACCCGGCTTTCGTCGAGAAGGACGCGTTCTATCCGGGCATCGTCGGCCTCGTGCTGCAGAAGGTCGGCTCGGCGCTGCCGGGCATCACCGTCGCGCTCGCCGCCTTCAACGTGTCGGTCGTGATCCAGGAGTTTTCTCGCGGTATCCGCGCCCGCCAGCGCTCGGCCGAGAAGCGCAAAGAGTCCGAAAGCACGCTCGTCGCCCTGCTCCGCTTGGTCGACAAGAACCGGCGCCGCTACGGCGGTTACATCGTCCACCTCGGCGTGTGCGCCATGTTCGTCGGCTTCACGGGCGGCGCTTGGGCGCTCGATCGCGAGACCGCGATGACGCCGGGCCAGAGCTACCACCTCGGCAAGTACGAGCTTCGTTACGAGGGCTCACGCATGTGCCCCGGCAACCCGAAGTGCAGCCCGGAGGAGCAAGCCGACCTGAGCAAGCGCATGATCTTCGCCGATCTCACGCTGCTCCAGGCCGGCAAGGTCGTCGGCCACCTGTCGCCCGCCAAGTTCATCTACCACCGCCAGCCGGAGAGCCCGACGACGGAGGTGAGCATGCGCCGCGCATTGGCGGAGGACGTGTACACGGTGGTCGGCACCGTCGATCCGCAGACCAAGCGCGCGACGTTCCAGTTCCATCTCAACACGCTCGTGTCTTGGATTTGGTTGGGAGTGATGATCCTCGTGAGTGGCACACTGATTTCGCTCTGGCCCGAGCTGTCCTTCCGGGAGGCCGGCGCCTGGAGCTACCTGCGCGCATCGGCGGGGGTCGCCACGAGCCTCATGCTCACGGTATGGCTCTGCGTCTTGCCGACGAACGCCTACGCGGCGCCGCGCCCGCGCGCGGCAATCACGCTGAGCCACGCGATGCGGCCGCTCCCCACGGGAGCGTTCGGCGCCGGGGCCGCGGGTCTCGGGCTCGGCGCGCTGGTCGCGTTCCGGCGGCGGCGCTCTCGATGATCGGCCTCACCATTTCACCGAGCGTCGCGCGCGCCGCGCTGCCCGTC
Source organism: Polyangiaceae bacterium (assembly GCA_035558375.1). Classification (GTDB taxonomy): domain Bacteria; phylum Myxococcota_A; class Polyangia; order Polyangiales; family Polyangiaceae; genus PMG-095. The sequence continues at coordinate 23,642 of DATMCL010000177.1, read as the reverse complement.
GTCACCATCGTCGTCGCCGTCGTGACCGGTGTCCTGCTCGGCGTCGAGATCTCGCTGCTCGTGGTCGCCGCGGGTGCGCTCGCGGGCGTCATCGCGCTGCTCTGGTCGAGCGTGCAGGCGCTCACCGGCGAGTCCCCGCTCACGCTCGACGAAGCGCTGACGCTCGGCGCGCCCTCCGCGGAGGAAGAGCAGAAGCGCGCCGTGCTCCGCGCGCTCAAAGATCTCGAATTCGAGCGCAGCGTCGGCAAAATCAGCGAGGAAGACTACGCCGAGCTCTCCACGCGCTACCGCGAGGATGCCAAGCGCCTGATCCAGCTCATCGACGCCGGCACGGAGGCCGAGCGCGAGCGCGCCGAAAAGGCGCTCACCCAACGCCTCGCGGCGGCGCCCGCGAAGCCCGCGAAGCCGGCGAAGCCCGCCGAGCCCGAGCCCCGAGAAACCGATTCCGACGAGTCCGAAGCCGAGCCGGAGCCGTCGTCGCCCGCGCCCGCCACCACGTCCGAGCGCGAGGAGGAGGCCTCGTGAAGCGCGTGACGTCCCTGCTCGCCGCCGTCGGGCTGCTCTGGGCCACGACAACGGCCGCGCAAGCCCCGAGCGCCTTGCCTGCAGGCCATCCTGCCGTCACGGCGCCCGCCAAGCCCACCGCCGCCATGCCGCCGGGCCACCCCGCGGTGACCACGCCCGCGGGAGCGCCGACCGGCACCATGCCGCCGGGTCACCCCGCGGTGACCGCGCCTGCCGCCGCGCCGACAGGCGACATGCCTCCCGGCCATCCCCCGGTCGGAGACGCTCCGCCCGGCCCCATGCCGGCGGGTCATCCTCCGCTCGGCGACGCCCCGTCCGGCGCGATGCCGGCGGGCCACCCCAACGTCGCTGGGGGAGCCAAGCAGACCGCCCCCCAGGCCTCCGAGGACAGCATCGAGCCCGCGGGCGAGCTCCCCCCGACGACCATCGAAGCACAGCTCCTCGACGCAGAGGACCGCCCCATCGCCGGCGCCGACGTTCGCCTCGGCATCATGTTCCAAAAGATCGCCGAGGGTGAGTCGCGCGGCGAGATGCACCTGAAGTCGAACGCGGAGGGCATCGCGCGCTTCGACGGCTTGAAGGGCGGTACCACCTACAGCTACCGCGTCACGACCAAGAGCGGCCCGGGCGAGTTCGCTTCGACGCCGTTCAACCTGCGCGAGCAGGGCGGCATGCGCGTGAAGCTCCACGTCTTCCCCGTGACCGAAGACATCGAGAAGACGATGGTCGGGATGCGCGGCATCTTCTACATCGAGACGCGCGACGACGTGTTCTCGGTCGAGGGGATCTTCCGCGTGATGAACGTCGGACAGAACGCCTGGGTGCCGCGGGACACCGTCATCGCGCTGCCCGACGGCTTCAAGGCGTTCAGCGGCGGCGAGACCATGTTCGACGCGCGCTTCGTCGCGCTCGAAGGGCGTGGCGCGAAGCTCGAAGGCACTTTTCCGCCTGGTCAGCGCGATCTGAACTTCCGGTTTCAGGTGCCGAAAGCGGCGGAGCCGACCGCGGTTTTTCGCTTCGGCCCGGGCCCGCGCACGTTCGAGATCCGCGTCATCGCGGTCGCGAGCAAGGCAATGGGCATGGACGTCGAAGGCTTTGAAGCCACGCAATCCGGGACCGGACCGAGCGGCGACCACGTGCTCGTGTCGCGCAAGGCGGCGGGGCGGAACAACGCGCAGCTCCAGCCGTTCGTCGTGACGCTCACGGGCCTCAGCGTGCCCGGCCCGGGTCGCTGGGTGGCGATCCTGATCGCGTTCCTGATCGCCCTGGCGGGTGGCCTCGCCGCGGCCGGAAAATGGAAGATCGCGTCGACCGAGAAGATCGAAAGCGATCGCGCGCGCGCCGTGAACCTCCTGCTCGACGAGCTCGTCGCGCTCACGCGCGCGAAGGAACGAGGCGAAGTCGGACCGCTCACGCACGACCAGACTCGCCGCTCGCTCATCGACGCGCTCGCGCGCATCGGGCTCCCGAAAGAAGCGCGCAAGAGCAAGCGTCTCGGTAAGCCCGCGAGCGCCTAAAACCCCGCCCCGGAGGCCCTCCAGGGCTTCATCCACAGGCTCTGGATAAGTCGTGGAAATCCCTTGGGAACGACCCGGTGACTCTTCGGGGAAGACTCTGTGGCCAAGGTTATCCAGAGCTCGATCCAGAGGGTGAGAGCACGAGATATGCAGCGCCGGCGTCCCCATATTATCTTTTGATTTCCGCCACTTCTCGACTTTTCCCCAGTGTCCCCAGGCCCTACTAGGACTACGTTTAATTTCTTAAATTAAGATCCGATCGGAGAGAGAAGCTCCGCACTGCCGGAGCCCCCCGGCCCGGAGCATTGAAGTCTGGCGCCTGGCCACTCGCACGGTTACACGTCCGCCCGATGCACGTCATCGTCAGCAAGAAAGACCTGTCGTCCGTTCTCGAGCGCTGCCAGGGGGTCGCCGACCGCAAGAGCACCATGCCGGTGCTCGGCAACGTGCTCCTCGAAGTTGGCGGACCGAACGAGCTCAAGCTTGCGGCGACGGATCTGATTCTTGCGGTGCGCGGCAAGGTGAACGCCCGCGTCGAGCAGGGCGGCAGCGTTGCCGTCGGCGCGCGCGATCTCGTCGAGCGCGTGCGCAACATGCCCGACGGCGAGATCGGCATTGCGACGACCGCCAACGCGGCGACGACGCTCCGTGCCGTCGGCTCCGCGCGCCGCTTCACGCTGCAAGGCATCCCGGGCGAGGAGTTTCCGAGCCTGCCCGGTCCCGACAAAGACGCGAAGTCGTCGACGCTCAAGGCGTCCGTGCTCGCGCGGCTGATCGCCGGCACGCACTTCTCGATCTCGAGCGACGAGACGCGCCCGCACCTGTCGAGCGCGCTCTTCGAGTGGGACGGCGAGTGGGTGCGCATGGTGACGACCGACGGACACCGGCTCTCCAAAGTCGAGGTGAAGGTCGAAGGCCGCAACGCCAGCGGGAACATGCTGATTCCCGTCAAAGGCGTGAACGAGCTCCGCCGCCTGTGCGACGAAGCGGCGGGTAAGCACGACGGCGACGGCGACGCGGAGCTCAAGATCACGCAGGCGGGACCGAACGCGTACTTCGAGCTGCCGAGCTTCCAATTCAGCGTGAAGCTCGTCGATGCGCAGTTCCCGCCGTACCAGCAGGTGATCCCGCAGGAGTACGCGCACCGCGTGAAGGTGCCGCGCATCCTGACGGCCGACGCGCTCAACGCCGTCTCCGTCGCGGCGAGCGACCGCACCGGTGGCGTGAAGCTGTCGCTCTCGAAGAGCAAGCTTCGCTTCGAGAGCGAGAGCCCCGAGAGCGGCGAGGGCTTCGACGAGCTCAGCGTCGACTACTCCGGTCCCGAGCTCACGGTCGGCTTCAACGCGCGCTACTTCCTCGACGTGCTGCGCGCGATCAGCGACGACGAGGTCGAGATCGGCATCGGCGGCGAGCTCGATCCGGCGGTGATTCGCCCGGCTACGCCCGACCCCGCGGCGAACTACGTCGCCGTGATCATGCCGATGCGCATCTGAGTCGCCCGAGCGTGACGAGCTCGCTTCGCTTCGAAAAGCTTTCGATCCGCGGGCTCAGAAACCTGACCGCGCTCGAGCTCGAGCCGGCCGCGCGCTTGAACGTCATCGTCGGCGACAACGGCCACGGCAAGACGAGCGTGCTCGAGGCGCTGTACCTCGTCGCGACCACGAAGAGCTTTCGCGCCGAGCGCCTCGCGACGTTGATTCAAGAGGGCACGGAGCTTGCGAGCGTCGACGCGCGCATCGAGGAAGCCGGCGCGACGCGCCAGCAACGCACGGTGCTGGCTCCGCGCTCGCGCGTCGTGCGCCTCGACGGCAAGCCCCCGAAGAGCCTCGGCGCCTATGCGACGCGCACGCCCGTCGTCGCTTTCTGCCCGTCGGACCTCGAGCTCGTGAGCGGCGGCGCCTCGGGACGGCGGCGCCTGCTCGACCGTGTGGCACTCTTCGTCGATCCGCCGGGCAGCGACGCGCGCCTGCGCTATGAGCGGGCCCTCCGCTCTCGCCAGCGCGTCCTCGAGGAGCGCGGCCCCGGCGCGCGCGATCTCGAGCCCTTCGAGGCGGTGATGGCCGAGGAGGGGGCGCGCTTCGCCCTCGCCCGAAAGCGCGCGGCGGATGGCATCGGCGAGCGTCTCGCCGCGACGTTCGAGCGTCTCGCGACGGCAGCGCTCCCCGTGACGCTCCGCTACGCGGCGGGTGGCACGACGGACCCGGCGGAGTTCGCACGGAAGCTCGGGAGCCTGCGCGAGGCGGATGCGCGGCGCGGTGCCGCAACGTTCGGCCCGCAGCGCGACGAGCTCGAGCTCGACCTCGACGGACGCCCCGCGCGCTCGCACGCCTCGCAGGGGCAGCAGCGGCTCCTCACGCTCGCGCTCAAGCTCACCGAGCTCGACTGCATCCGCGAAGCGCGCGGCGCGCACCCCGTGCTCCTGCTCGACGACGTCTCGAGCGAGCTCGATCCGGAGCGCACGAACGCGGTGCACGGGCTGCTCGAGAGCACCGAGAGCCAGGTTTTCGTCACGACGACGCGCGACGATCTGTTTCCGCGACCCCTCGAAAAGGTCGCCGGACGCGCCGATTTTCGACTGGCAAAAGGCCTGCTCGAGCCCCCTCGATAAATAGCCCAAAAATGGCCGCGGAACGGAGCTGTAACTATGCGAAAAGAGTGCGGTTTTGCGCCTTGCCTCGGGCTCTCCGCGTAGCTATACCGTGGGGTAGAAATTCGGGCCCGTAGATCGCCTCGCAGCCACGCGCGGGCGCCGGGCGCGAAGGCCGCGTTTACCCGATGACAACCCAGAGCCCCGAAGTCGTTGCGGCCTCGAATCCGAGCGACGGCTACAACGCCAGCAACATCACCGTCCTCGAGGGTCTCGAGGCCGTCCGCAAGCGCCCCGGTATGTACATCGGCGACGTTCACGACGGCTCCGCGCTGCATCACCTCGTGTGGGAAGCGGTCGACAACGCGGTGGACGAGCACCTCGCCGGTCACTGCACGCGCATCGACGTGACCGTGCACTTCGACGACTCGGTCACGGTCGAGGACGACGGTCGCGGCATCCCCGTCGGGATCATGCCCGACCGCGGCGTGAGCGCGGCCGAGGTCGTGATGACGGTGCTGCACGCGGGCGGCAAGTTCGATCACTCGAGCTACAAGGTGAGCGCCGGTCTGCACGGCGTCGGCGTCAGCGCGGTGAACGCCGTCTCCGAGCGACTCCAGCTCGAGATCTCGCGCGAGGGCAGCGTCTGGTTCCAGGAGTACCGGCGCGGCGTGCCGCAGGCGCGGCTCGCCGCGATTGGCGAGAGCACGCGCACCGGCACGAAGGTCACTTTCAAGCCCGATCACGAGATTTTCACGCACGTCGAGTACAGCTTCGACACGCTCGCGAACCGCCTGCGCGAGCTCGCGTTCCTGAACTCGGGCCTCATCGTCTGCCTGAAGGACGAGCGCGGCGACGGTCGCAAGGAGACCTACGAGTACAAGGGCGGCATCGCGGAGTTCGTCGCGCTCCTCAGCAAAACGAAAGAGCCGGTGCACGAGGACGTCATCGCCTTCAGCGGCGAGTATCCGGCCGGCGAAGGCAAGGCGCCGATCGCCGTCGACCTCGCCCTCCAATGGACGAACGCGTACGCCGACCAAATCCTCCCGTACACGAACAACGTTCACAACAAGGACGGCGGCACGCACCTCACCGGTCTCCGTGCCGCGCTCACGCGCACGCTGAACAACTACGGCACGGCGCACAATCTCTTCAAGGACGCGAAGGGCGGCCTCAGCGGTGACGACACGCGCGAGGGCGTGGTGTGCGTCGTGCACGTGAAGGCGCCGGACGCGAGCTTCGACTCGCAGACGAAATCCAAGCTCGTCTCGAGCGAAGTGAAGGGCGTCGTCGAGAACGCCGTCAGCGAGTTCGTCACGCGTTACTTCGAGGAGCACCCGCAAACCGCGCGCAAAGTGCTCGAAAAGGCGATCCTGGCCGCGAAGGCGCGCGAAGCCGCTCGCAAGGCGCGCGAGGTGGTGCGCAAGGGCGTCCTCGACAGCACCTCCCTCTCCGGCAAGCTCGCCGACTGCCAGAGCAAGGACCCGAGCATCAGCGAGCTTTACATCGTCGAGGGCGAGAGCGCCGGCGGCAGCGCGAAGCAGGGTCGTGATCGACACTTCCAGGCGATCCTCCCGCTCAAGGGCAAGATCCTGAATGTCGAGCGCGCGCGCCTCGATCGCATGCTCTCCTCGCAGGAGGTCGCGACGCTCATCTCCGCGCTCGGCTGCGGCATCGACGAGAGCGGCAACTTCGAGCTTTCGAAGCTCCGCTATCACAAGGTCATCCTGATGACGGACGCCGACGTCGACGGCAGCCACATCCGCACGCTCTTGCTCACCTTCTTCTACCGCCAGATGCGCGAGGTCATCGAGCGCGGGTACCTCTACATCGCGCAGCCGCCACTCTACGGCGTGCGCAAGGGCAAGAAGCAGTTCTATCAAAAGGACCAAGCCGCCCTCGATCGCTTCCTGATCGAGAACGGCATCGAGGACATGACGGTGCAGTCGAGCAAGGGCCCGCTGCTCTCCGGCATGGTGCTTTTCAACCTCGCGAGCCGCCTGCGCGCGATGCACGACACCCTGCAGAAGATCGACGCGCGCACGGACGCTCGCGTCGTCGCAGCCCTGTTTCGCGTCGGAGGCATGTCCCTCGCGGACTTCCGCGATCGCGCCAAGGTGGACACCGCGGCCGACAAGCTCCGAACGCAGCTCGAGGCGCGCTATCCCGATCTCTGTCCGCTCCACGTCAGCGTGGAGTGGGAAAAGCAGCACAACGCCGGGCGCATCGTCGTGAAGTTCCGGCCGGGAGCCTCGTCTCGCCCGGCGATCCTCGACTGGGAGCTCGCCGACTCGGCCGAGTACCAGGAGCTCCTCTCGATCGACGAGGACGTGCGCTCGATCGGTCCCGCCCCGTACTCCGTAGGGATCGACGGCGAAGAGGCGGAAACCCTCGCCGACGCGGAGAGCCTGCAGGCCTTCATCACGGAGCGTGGCAGAAAGGGCATGCAGATCACCCGCTACAAGGGCCTCGGCGAAATGAACGCCGACCAATTGTGGGACACCACGATGAGCCCGGACGCGCGCACGCTCTTGCAAGTGCGGGTGAACGACCCCGTTCGCGCCGACGAGCTCTTCAGCGTGCTCATGGGTGACCAAGTGGAGCCGCGCCGCCAGTTCATCGAAGAGAACGCCCTGAACGTGCGGAACCTAGATATCTGAGGGGTTAGAACCGGCATTTTGGCACCCGGTGCCCTTTCTACCTGGGCTGGAACACGGCTATCGCGAGCTGAACGCAGAGAGATCGTTGCGACTCTTGGAAGGCCGCATTAGTCTGCGCTCATCGAGGACGAGCCACGGCTCGCTCTCGGTACACTGAGGTTGGAAGGAGGGGCTGCGGATGAGCCGAAGTGCCATTTGCAGCTCGCTACGTCAGCAGGGCATTCCATGAGTAGCAGGCGATCCACGAAGAAGATCGGTCGACTCATCCGCATGGCGCGGATGAACACGGGGCTTACCCAAAAAGATCTCGCAGCAAAGCTCGGCGTTCGCTCAGGGAGCTACGTCGGCATGCTCGAGTCGGGTTTATGCAAGGGAGTCGGTGTCTCGCGGCTGCGCGAGATCGCGGGACATCTCGACGTGCACGGCGTCGACTGTTACCGGTGGATGGCAGCCGCCGGTCACCTTCCCTCGAACCTGATGACGGCGCTGATGAAGAGTCCCGAGCGTTGGGACGAGGTGTCGAGTCTCCTCGGGCATTCGCCCCGGAGCTCGTCGGGACCTCGTTCGCGGCGCCGCGTGAACCACCGCTTGGCGTGAGCGCGCGTTCGGCGCGAGCGCGAGGAGGAGAGGGCTACTCCGCCTGGCGTCGGCCGGGCGGAGTGCGCGTTCTCGGTCGCTAACGTGACCGAGGCGCGCCTTCATGCTCTCATGAGGGCACGATGATTCGCGCCCTTATGACGCTTCGAACGCTCGGCGTCGTCCTTGCGCTCGGCACAGGCTTCGCCGCAGCGAGCTGCGGTGGTGACTCGAAGGAGGAACCGCCGCCGGCGCCCAAGGAGGACGGCGGGAAACCGCTCGAGCCGATCATGTGCGCCGAAGAGACGTGCGAGGGCGTGCCGATCAACATCGCGGGCTACGACTCGCTCCAGCCGTGCTGCGCCGAGGGCGACCAGTGCGGTCTCGATTCATCGTTCCTGTCGGCCTTCGGAATCATGTTCAGCGAGGCTTGCCAGGCGAAGCATCAGCCCGGAGCGGTCGGACACGGGTGCCCCGAAAGCCCGAAGCCGATGTTTGCGGGCGCGTCCGTGAACATCGATCCGTTTCCCGGCTGCTGTCGGCTCGAGACGCACACCTGCGGCTACGTCCTCGACAGCGCTCTTGCCGGCCTGATCAAGCCGGAGCTCGGCTGCGTGGATTCGACCCCGTTCCTCGAGGGCGGGACCGCGGCGGAGTGCGACCCCGGCGAAGGCTCCGGCGGCGCCGGCCCTTGATCGGCCGCTAAGGCGACTTACGTTCTTGGCTGCGCGACGAGAATGTCGCGACAAAACAGCCATGCGAATCGATCGCCTCACCTCGAAAAGCCAAGAAGCGCTGCGTTCGGCCGTCGAGCTCGCCACGCGGCGCGGCCACCCGGAGCTGATCCCCGAGCACCTGCTCGTCGCCATCCTCGAGCAGGACGGCGGCGTCGGGCGGCTGTTGGTCGAGAAGGCGGGGGCGTCGCCGCAGGCGCTCGTGAAGGATTTGAGCGCGCGGCTCGACACGCTGCCGCAGGTGTCGGGCGGAGCGGAGCCGAGCATCGGACGGCGTGCGCAGCCGCTCTTCACGAACGCCGAGGCCGAGGCCAAGCGCATGAAGGACGACTACGTCTCGGTCGAGCATTTCCTGCTCGCCGCGGCGCACTCGGACAAGGACGTGCAGGCGGTCTTCGACCGGCATGGCCTCTCGTACGACAAGCTCGTGCGCACGCTCGCCGAGATCCGCGGCAGCCAGCGCGTCACGGATCAAGAGCCAGAAGGGAAGTTCCAGGCGCTCGAGAAGTACACGCGCGACCTGACGGCGCTCGCGCAGCGCGGCAAGATCGACCCCGTCATCGGTCGTGACGAGGAGATCCGGCGAGTGATGCAGGTGCTCTCGCGGCGCACCAAGAACAACCCCGTGCTGATCGGCGAGCCCGGCGTCGGCAAGACGGCGATCGCCGAGGGCATCGCCCACCGCATCGCGAACGGCGACGTGCCGGAGTCGCTGAAGCAGAAGCGCATCCTGGCGCTCGATCTGGCGAGCCTGGTCGCGGGCGCGAAATTCCGCGGCGAATTCGAGGATCGGCTGAAGGCCGTCCTGAAGGAGGTCGAGACCTCCGCGGGCGCCGTCATCCTCTTCATCGACGAGCTTCATACGCTGGTCGGGGCGGGCGCGGCCGAGGGCGCCATGGACGCGGCGAACATGCTGAAGCCGGCGCTCGCGCGCGGCGAGCTCCGCGCGATCGGCGCGACCACGCTCGACGAGTACCGCAAGCACATCGAGAAGGACGCGGCGCTCGAGCGGCGCTTCCAGCCGGTGATGGTGAGCGAGCCCACCGTGGAGGACACGATCGCGATCCTGCGCGGGCTGAAGGAGCGCTACGAGGTGCACCACGGCATTCACATCACGGATGCCGCGCTGCTCGCCGCGGCAACGTTGAGCCACCGCTACATCAGTGATCGGTTCTTGCCGGACAAAGCCATCGATCTGGTGGACGAGGCGGCGAGCAAGATCAAGATGGAGATCGACAGTCTGCCGGTCGAAATCGATCAGGTCGACCGGCGTCTGACACAGCTCCGCATGGAGGAGCAGGCGCTCAAGAAGGAGCGCGACAAGAGCAGCCGCACGCGGCTCGAGGAGCTCGTGCGCGAGGTGGGCGAGCTCACCGAGCAGCGCGACACGATGCGCGCCAAATGGCTGCGCGAGAAGGAAGCGATCGAAGGGATCCGCACCTCGCAAGCGGCGCTCGAGGAGCTTCGTGTCGAGGAAGAGCAGATGCGGCGCCGCGGCGATCTCGGGCGCGCATCGGAGATCCACTACGGGAAGATCCCCGAGCTCGAGCGCCGGATCGAAGCGCAGCGCGCGGAGCTCAATCGCGTGCAGGAGCAAGGCTCGTATTTGCGCGAAGAGGTGACGGACGAGGACATCGCCGCGATCGTCTCGAAGTGGACGGGTGTGCCCGTCTCCAAGATGCTCGAAGGCGAGGTCCAGAAGCTCCTTCACATGGAGGAGAACCTCGAGAAGCGCGTGGTTGGGCAGGACAAGGCATTGCGCGCCGTGGCCGACGCCGTGCGGCGCTCGCGTGCCGGGCTTGGCGACGCCCGGCGGCCCGTGGGCTCGTTTCTGTTTCTCGGCCCGACGGGCGTCGGCAAGACCGAGACGGCGCGAGCGCTCGCCGAGTTCTTGTTCGACGACGAGCGCGCCATGATTCGCATCGACATGAGCGAGTACATGGAGCGGCACGCCGTCTCGCGGCTGATCGGCGCACCGCCCGGCTACGTCGGCTACGACGAGGGCGGGCAGCTCACCGAGCCCGTGCGAAGGCGCCCATACAGCGTGCTTCTGTTCGACGAGATCGAGAAGGCGCACCCTGACGTGTTCAACACGCTGTTGCAGGTGCTCGACGACGGTCGCCTCACCGACGGCCAGGGCCGCACCGTGGACTTCAAGAACACCGTCATCATCCTGACGAGCAACATCGGCACGTCGGAGATCGCTGCCGTCGAGGAACGCCGCGACCTTTCGGCCGAGGAGCGGATCCGTGCGCGCGAGCGTGCGGTCACGGAAGCCCTGCGCGGACACTTCCGCCCGGAGTTCATCAATCGCCTCGACGAGATCGTCGTCTTCGATCGTCTGAGCCGCGAGCAGATCCGCAGCATCGTAGACATCCAGCTCCAGAGCGTCGCGAAGCGGCTCGCCACGCGCGACCTCAAGCTCGAGGTGAGCGAAGGTGCGAAGGAGCTCCTCGGTGAGCTCGGCTGGGATCCGCAGTACGGAGCGCGCCCGCTCAAGCGCGCGATTCAGAAGCACCTCGAGGACGGGCTCGCGCGGCGCGTCCTGGCCGGTGAATTCCTTCCAGGCGAGACGGTATTCGTCGGGCGCGACGGCTCGGCGCTCACGTTCGAGAAGACGGGCGGCGAAGCCCGCGGTGGGCCGCGCAAAGTGGCCACGGCCTTGAACTGAGCGGCGTGGCCGGCAATAACGGGGCGATGTCGTACGCCACGCTCGAGCGCCACTACCGGAGACTCTCGCACCTCGAGCACCTCGACGCGATCGCGGGCTGGGACGAGGCGACGATGATGGCCGAAGGCGGCGGCTCCGCGCGCGCCGAAGCGCTCGCCACGCTGCGCGGCATCATCCACACGGAAGCGGCGCACCCCGCGCTCGGCGAGTGGCTCGGCGCTGCGGAGGCCGAAGCGCCGGGGCTCGATGCGTGGCAGCGCTCGAACCTGCGCGAGATGAAGCGCACCTGGGTGCGCGCGACGGCGATTCCGGGTGAGCTCGTGGAGGCGGCGTCGCTCTCCGCGTCACGCAGCGAGCAGGCGTGGCGCAAGCTGCGCGCGGAGAACGATTGGCAGACGTTCGAGCCGCTGTTTCGCGAGACAGTCGCTCGCCAGCGCGAGGTCGCGCAGGCGCTCGGCGCGCGCCTCGAGCTCGATCCTTACGATGCGTTGCTCGATGGCTACGAGCCCGGCATGCGAAGTGCCGCGATCGCGCCGCTGTTCGCGCGGCTGGGCGCGTTTTTGCCCGGATTCATCGCGCGCGTCGTCGAGAAGCAGGCGAAGGAGAGCGTGGTGACGCCGCCCGGGCCGTTCCCGATCGAGCGGCAGCGCGAGCTCGGGGTCTCGCTCATGGGCAAGCTCGGCTTCGACTTCAAGCGCGGCCGGCTCGACGTGAGCCACCATCCGTTCTGCGGCGGCGTGCCGGAGGACGTGCGCATCACGACCCGCTACGACGACAATAACTTCGCCAAAGCGCTGATGGGCGTGCTGCACGAGACCGGTCACGCCAAGTACGAGCAGAATCTGCCGCTGCCGTGGCTCAGCCAACCCGTGGGACGGGCCCGCAGCATGGGTGTCCACGAGAGTCAGAGTCTGTTTTTGGAGATGCAGGTCTCGCGCAGCCGCGAATTTGCCGACTTCGTGGCTCCGCACCTCCGCGCTGCATTCCCGGATGCGGCGGCGCGAGCTCCGGCGGCGTTCGAGCCCGAGAACCTGTATCGCTTCGCGACGCGGGTTCAGCCGAGCCTGATTCGCGTCGACGCCGACGAGGTGACCTACCCGTGCCACGTGATCCTACGCTTCGAGCTCGAGCGGGCGCTGATTCGCGGCGAGCTCGACGTGAAGGACGTCCCGGACGCGTGGGACGAGAAAATGCGCGCGCTGCTTGGTATCTCGACGCGCGGCAATTACAAAGACGGCTGCATGCAGGACGTGCATTGGCCTTCCGGCGCCCTCGGTTATTTTCCGACGTACACGCTCGGCGCCATGCTCGCCGCGCAGCTTTACGAAACGGCGTCGCGCGAGCTACCGGGCCTCAGCGGCTCGATTGCGGCCGGAGAGCTCGGCGCCCTCGACGCGTGGCTCCGCGAAAGGGTCTGGGGTGAAGCCTCCCGGCTCGAAACGAACGAGCTCGTCGTTCATGCCACCGGGCGCCCGCTCGATACGCAGTCGTTCGAGCGGCATTTGGAGCGGCGATATCTTTGAGAGGCAGAATTTTGGAGGGAGTGGCGACTCGGGGTGGCTTTGAGGGCTTTTTTGGAGGGAGTGGCGACTCGCGGTGCCTTGCGGCGGTCGCTCACTGAGAGGAGCAATGTGCCGGCCTCGCCGGTTGGTCGTGGGGGTTTTCACCGTCAGTCGCTGACGTCGATCTGGTCAGCCAAGACTCACGCCTCGTCTCGGCGCGGCTTCGCCGCGCGGGCCCTGCGCACCGGGTCTCTCGGACGGCTTCGCACCAGCTCTTTGCGCCCGCGCCTAGAACGTCACGACCACGTACGGCAGGGCGTCTCCCATCTCGCCCGCGCCGTCGCCGACGCCCGTCGAGGTGCCGGTTCCGAGCCCGAGCTGGGAGTAGCTGTTGTTGCCCCAGCACTTGATCGCGAGATTGTCGAGCACGGCGCACACGTGCATCGAACCCGCCGTGATCGCCCGGGCGCTGCGCCCGCTGCCGAGATTCACCTGCGGGAGGTAGTTCCCCATCTCGTTTTGGCCGTCGCCGTGGGTGTTGGTGTCGCCGATCCCGAGCGTGCCGTAGCCGTTGTAGCCCCAGCATTTGACCTGGTCGTTGTCGAGCAGTGCGCAGGTCACGTAGGTGCTCGCGGAGATGGCCTTCGCGGTGCGTCCGGTGCCGAGATCGACTGCAGGAAGGTAGTCCCCCATCTCGTTCGCGAAGTCGCCGCGCGTGCTCGTGTCGCCGAGGCCGAGCTGGCCGTAGCTGTTCACGCCCCAGCACTTGACCTGGCCGTTGTCGAGCACCGCACAGGTGTGTGATTCGCCGGTCGCGATAGCGAGGGCCGTGCGACCGCTGCCGAGCTCGACCGCGGGCAGGTTGTCGCCCATCTCGTCGGGCCCGTCGCCGCGCGGTGCGGTGTCGCCGAGGCCGAGCTGCCCGTATTGGTTGTAGCCCCAGCACTTCACCTGGCCGCTCGTGAGGAGCACGCACGTGTGGGCGTAGCCCGTCGCGATGAACGTCGGGACGGCGCCGCTGCCGAGAGCGATGGGCGGGAGGTTGTCCCCGAGCTCGCCCGCCACGTCGCCGCGCGTCTGGTTGTCGCCCTGGCCGAGCTCTCCGTAATAGCCGTAGCCCCAGCATTTGGCGCTCTGATCGTCGAGGATTGCGCAGGTGTGGAGCGAGCCGGCGGCGATCTTCACCGCTCTGCGTCCGGTGCCGAGGCTCACCGCGGGAAGGTTGTCGCCCATGTGATTGGCGGAAGTGCCGCGCACGGCGGTGTCGCCGACGCCGAGCTGCCCGTAGGCGTTGTAGCCCCAGCACTTGACGGAGCCGTCGTTCAGGATCGCGCAGCTCGTTTGATTGCCGACGGCGAGCGCGACCGCCGTCTTGCCGCTGCCGAAATTGACGAGCGGCAGATTCACGCCCATGTCGAAGATCCACGAGCCGCGCGTCAGCGTGTCGCCCGCGCCGAGCTGCCCGTACTGGTTGTAGCCCCAGCACGACACCTGGCCACTCGTTCCGAGCGCGCAGGTGCTGTAATAGCCCCCGCCGACGAGCACGGGATCGGAGCCGCACACGACCGAGCAGCCGTCACCCGAGACGCTGTTGCCGTCGTCGCATTTCTCGAGATCTTCGTAGAGCGAGCCGTCCCCGCACGCGGCTTTGGTGCAGCGGTTCGTGCAGGTGTCGGTGTCGGTCCGGTTGCCGTCGTCGCAGGCCTCGCCCGATTGGACACGCCCGTCGCCACATTGCTCCGGCGCGCAGTCGGCGGAGCCCTGCGTCTCGACGCAACGCCCACTGCACTGCTCGAGCTCCGCGTAGGTGACGAGATCGGGTCCGCACTGTCCGAGCGTGTTCGAGCGGCAGAAGCGCTGAGCCGGCTGCTTGCCGGCGCACTCGGGGATCATCGTCACGCAGACGCCGCTGCGCGTGTCGCAGTTCTCGCTCTCGACGCAGCTGCCGTTCGTCTTCCAGACGTTGCCGTCACAGAGCGTCCGCAGGCGCTGCGCGGGGCCGTGACAGGCGAGCAAGCCGTTCGGCGAGCATCCCTCGCCGAGCGGTCCGATCCCGCCCGAGCCACTCGAGCCGCCCGTACCGCTGCTGGAGCCGCCGTTGGACGAGCCCCCGGTTCCGCCAGTCGTCGAGCCGCCCGTGCTGCTGCCGCCCGCCGACGAACCGCCGGTGGAAGAGCCGCCCGTGCTGCTGCCACCCGTCGCGGTTCCACCCGTGGAAGAGCCGCCCGTCGAGGTGCCGCCCGTCGAGGAGCCCCCCGTCGAGGAGCCCCCGAAGCTGCCGGCGACGCCGCCGGTATTGGGCGACGAGCCGCCGAACGCACCCGCGTCGCCGCCCGTCGCCGTTCCGGTCCCGCCGAAGCCCGCATCACCGCCCGAGCTGAAGTTCGCCGAGCCACCCTCGTTCACGGTCGTGCCGCCGGCGGAGCTGCCACCCTGCGAGCTTCCGCCCGTGTTGATGCCGCCGCCGACGGTGTTGCTCGAGCCAGCGCGGCCTCCCGAGTGCCCGCTCGTTCCGCCCCGCTGCGTGGTGCCGCCCGCGGAGGTGTCGTCGTCGCCGCCGAACGGACCGCCGATCACCTGGTCGCGGCTTCCACACGCAACGAGCGAGCCGGCTAGCGTTAGCCAAAGCGTAAACGGAGCCGTAGGCCGGCCGAGCATGCTGAGCACACGCATCGATAAGGAACTCCTCCCGTCCGACGTCCGAGCGTATCACCGCTCGCGGGGTTCCCGCGCGTCACGTTTTTTCGACGCGACCTACGCTGTGGTGAGGAGCGAGCGGCGCAGCAGCCCGAAACCCCAATAAACGGCACGACGCCGGATTTCGTCGCGCGTTCCTGGAAAGACGCGCCGATCCACCGCGGTTCCGGCTGCGGAGGCGAGTGCCATGTGCACGAGCCCAACCGGCTTTTCGTCGCTGCCTCCGCCGGGCCCCGCGATCCCGGTGAAGGCGAGCCCGTACGTGGCACCCGTCGCGCGCCGGCTGCCCTCCGCCATCGCCCGCGCCACTTCTTCGCTCACGGCGCCGTGCGCGTCGATGAGCGCGCGGTCGACGCCGAGCAACGCCACTTTGACGTCGTTCGAGTACGCGACCACGCCGCCCACGAACACGCGGCTCGAGCCCGGCACGCGCGTCACGAGCTCCGCGCCGAGCCCGCCCGTGCACGACTCCGCAAGCGCGAGCGTCGCACCGCGCGCCGCAAGGAGCTCGACCAGCACGGCGGGAAAGCTCGTCGTTCCCTCGCCGTACACGTTCGTCCCGAGCCGTGCGCGCACCTCGACGGCGGCTGCTTCCGCGCGCGCTCGCGCGTCGTCGAAGCTCGTCCCGCCGGCGAGCACCTTGACCTCGAGCTCCGACATCGAAGCGCGATAGCCGATCACGACGCCGTGTGTGGCTTCGATGCCCGCGAGTCGATCGTTCACCTCCGACTCCGGCAAGCCGACGCAGCGCAGGCGCACTTGGTGGCGCGCCGCGCGCTCGATCGGCTCGAGCAGCGGCAGCACGTACGCCTCGAACATGTGCGTCATCTCGCTCGGGACGCCGGGCATGAAGCACGCGAGTGCGGAGCCGAGCTCGACGGCAAAGCCGGGTGCCGTACCGCGCTCGTTCGGCAGAATCGTCGCGTTTTCCGGGAAATCAGTCTGCTTGGCGTTCGAGTCGCTCACCGCGCGTCCAAAGCGCGCGAGGCGGGCACGAAGCGTCTCGTACGACGCCGCGTCCCGCACGAGCGCCACGCCGAGCAGCTCGGCGACCACGGCCGTCGTAAGGTCGTCCGTCGTCGGGCCGAGGCCGCCGGTGCACACGATGACGCGCGCCTTGCGGCTCAGCCGCTCGAGCGTCGCGCGGATCTCGGCTGCGTCGTCCCCGACCGTCGCGAGCTCGACGACGTCGAAGCCGCGGCTCGTGAGGCTCTCGGCGAGCCAGGTGGCGTTGGTGTTCACGAGCTCGCCGCGCGTGAGCTCGGTGCCGGTCGCGAGCACGGCGGCGGTCGTCATCGGCCCCCCGCGTGCGCCGGGTATGCGCACCGAAAGCCGATGTCGTCGCGCTGATCGGTGGCTTCGGCCGTCCAGTTCTTGAGCTCGGCGGCGTTCTTCGCGCGGTACGAGCCGCCGCGCGCGAGGTAGCCCCGCGCCTCGTGCGTCCACTCCGCGACGTTGCCGGAGAGGTCGAAGGCGCCGTCCGGCGTCGCGCCGTCGGGACGCGAGCCGGCGAGCTCCGGTCCCGTCGCGTCCTCGGCGCAGGGACCCTTGACCATGCCGTACGCCGCGCGCCGGCACACGAGGCCCGTGGAGCCCCACGCGAAGCGGCGCGCCTCGCGTCCCATGGCCGCGAGCACCCACTCGGCGCCCGTCGGCAGGCGCCCACCCGCGAATTTGCAGAACGCTTCGGCTTGCGTCGGGCTCACGCCGCGCACCGGCTCCCCGGGGTCGCCGCTTTGCGAAAGCGTCCCGCAGGTGCTCGCGGCGCGACACGCCTCCCAGCGGGCGCGCGTGACCTCGAACGCGTCGAGCTCGAACGGAGCGACCGTTGCGGCGCCGACGCCGCGCGCCTCGTGGCTCTGCCAGTCGGGTGAGCCGAGCAGCGCTTTTCCGCCCGCGTAGGCGACGCGGGTCGCACTCGCGACGCAGCCCTCCGCCGTGACTTCCTGCGTGGTGGCGCAGCTCGTCGGCCGCCCCGTGCAGCGACCGCCGACCTCTTGCTGTCCGGCGCCGCAGCAGCGTGGACCCGCGGCAACCAGCCCGTCCGGGCAGCGCGCGGGGCCCTGCCGGTCGGCGAGCGCGAACATCACCGTGGCGGCGATGCTCGCGGCCCCCGCAACGAGCGCGAGCACGAACGTCGTGAGCTCCTTCGACGTCACGACGGAGTCCCCGCCAAAAGCGCCGCGAGCTCGGCTTCGGTGAGGATCTTGGTGCCGAACTTTTTCGCGGCGTCGAGCTTCGATTTCCCGACTTTTTCGCCCGTCACGAGGTACGTCGTGCCTTGCTTGATCTTGTCGTGGATCTCGCCGCCGTGGGCGCGAATGTCGGCGTGGACGTCCTCGCGCCGGCGCGAGAGCACGCCCGTCACGCAGAACGACGAGCCCGTGAGCGACCCCTCCGCCGCGGGCGCGGCGACGGGCATCGGCCGCGACACCTCGAATTGGGCGAGGCGCTCGAGGAGCTCGCGGCTCTGCGGATCGCCGAGGTAAGCGCGCACGCTCTCCACGAGCTTGGGTCCGAAGCCTGCGATCGCCGAGACGCGTTCGACGAGCGCGGCCTCGTCGAGCGCGAGCAACGCACCGAGCGAGCCCACACTCTCGGCGAGCTGGCGCGCGGCGACCTGCCCGACGTGCTCGATGCCGAGCCCGGTGAGCAAGCGATCGAGCGTGCGCTCCTTGGAGGTCGTGATCGATTTCAGCACGTTTTCTGCGCTTTTCTTGCCCATGCGCTCGAGCGATTCGAGCGTCGTCGCGTCGAGGCGGTACAGGTCGGCCACGTCCTTCACGGCGGACGCGTTGACGAGCTGCTCGATCAGCGCCTCGCCCAGGCGATCGACATCCATCGCGAAGCGGCGCGAGAAGTGGAAGATAGCGCCCTTCACTTGCTCGGGGCAGCGCGGGTTCGGGCAGCGCACCGCCACCTCGCCGGGCACGCGCACGACCTCGGTCTGGCAAACCGGGCAGTGCGTGGGCATCGCGAACGGCTTCTCGCCGCCGCTCCGCGCGGTGTGCTCCACGGAGACGACCTGCGGAATGATCTCGCCCGCCTTCTCGATCATCACGCGATCGCCGATTCGCACGTCGAGCTGCCCGATGATCTGCTCGTTGTGCAGCGACGCGCGCGACACGACCGTGCCGGAGAGCTGCACCGGTTCGAGCACCGCGACGGGCGTGAGCGTCCCGGTGCGCCCGACGCCGACGATGATGTCGTTGACGCGCGTGGTCGCCTGCTCGGCACCGAACTTGTACGCGATGGCCCAGCGCGGAAACTTCGCGGTGGTGCCCAGAATTGCCTGCTGCGTGAAGTCGTCCACCTTGATCACGGCGCCGTCCGTCTCGTACGGAAACGAGCGTCGCCCGCCGTCGAGCTCGGCGATGGCCTCGAAGAGCTCGGTCTCGGTCGTGCAGAGGCGCTCCTTGCCGTGCGTCGGCAGCCCGAGCTCCCCGATGCGCTTCAAGGCTCCGGAGTGCGAGCCCGCGAGCTCCTTGCCTTCCACCACTTGCCACACGAACGCGCGCAGGCCCCGTCGCGCGACGACGCGCGGATCGAGCATGCGCAGGCTGCCCGAGGCCGCGTTGCGCGGGTTCGCGAACGGCGGCTCCCCGGTTTGGGCGCGCTCCTGATTGATGCGCTCGAGATCGCGCCGGTAGATGACGACCTCCGCCCGCAGCGTGAGCGGGCCTTGGTAGTCGATCGTGAGCGGCAGCGAGCGCATCGTGCGCAGGTTCATCGTGACGTCTTCGCCCGTGAGGCCGTCGCCGCGCGTCGAGCCGGAGACGAGCCTGCCGTCGCGATAGAGGATCTCGATGCTGGCGCCGTCGAGCTTCGGCTCCACGCAGAACTCGGGCTTCGCGCTCGCCGGCAGGCCCTCCATCACACGCCGCACGAACTCCGCGAGGTCGTCCGTCCCGTAGGTGTTATCGAGGGACGTCATGGGGACGACGTGCGGCACCGTCTTCATGTCGGCACGCGGAGCTGCCCCCACGCGCTGCGTCGGCGAATCCGGTGTCATGAGCTCGGGGTGGGCCGCTTCGAGCGCGCGGAGCTCCGCGTAGAGCGCGTCGTAGTCGCGATCGGAAATCTCCGGATCGTCGAGCACGTAGTAGCGGTGGTCGTGCATCCTCACTGCACGCACGAGCTCGGCATGCCGGGACGAGGGGCTCGAGGAGGTCACTGGCTGCCGGGAGCTTACGAGATTTTCATCGTCCCTCGCTCCGGCCGTCGCCAAAATCTCTCGCGAGCTGAGCCCCGAGCGACTACCTTCGTGCGGCACGTTCGATGCCGGACCCCGTCGAAAGCGCGCCCGAAGTGACCGTCCCCGTGAGCACGGTCAAGCGTTTGCGTGGCGTGGTGCGCACGGTCCGGCCCCACCAATGGGTGAAGAACGTGTTCGTTCTTGCCCCGATCGTGTTCGCGAAAGAGATGTTCGCGCCGTTCGTGCTGTCGCGGGCTGCCTCGGCCTTCGCGGTGTTCTGCCTCCTGGCCGGCGCCGTGTACGCGATGAACGACATCGCGGACCGCGACGCCGATCGCGCGCACCCGGTCAAACGCTCGCGGCCCATCGCGTCCGGGGTCGTGCCCCTCACGTGGGCCTACGTGCTCTCGGCGACGCTCGTCCTCGTGTCGCTCGGCTGGTCGGTGACGCTGGGTTGGGCGTTCCTCGTCGTGGCCCTCATCTATTTTGGCCAGAACGTCTGGTACTCGTTTCAGCTGAAGCACGTCGCGTACCTCGACGTGGGCTGCATTGCGGCCGGCTTCGTGCTGCGCGTCATGGGCGGCGGCTTCGCCACGCGCATTCAGGTGTCCAAGTACCTGCTCCTCTGCACGGCGCTGCTCGCTTTGTTCCTCGGCTTCGGCAAGCGGCGGCACGAGCTCGCAGCGGCCGAGGCGAATGCCGGCGCGCAGCGCGCTGCGCTGGAGTCGTACTCGCGAAAAGGGCTCGACCTCGCGCTCGGCATCACCGCGCTCCTCACGATCACGACCTACGTCGCCTACACGCTGAACCCGCACACGCGCCGGTTCTTCCACAGCGATCATCTGTGGCTCAGCACCATTTTCGTCGTGCTCGGCGTCTGGCGTTTCCTCCACATCGTGAAGAACCGCCCCCTCGCCGAGAGCCCCACGCAGGAGATGCTCCACGACGGCGCCTTCGTGGGCATCGTGCTCGGCTGGATCGTGATCGTGATGGGGCTCGTGTACCACTTGAGGCCGAGCTGAGTGCCCGAAGTCCCGTCCGAGCCTGAGGTCGCCTCGAAGAGCGATCCGTGGTCGGACCTCGCGCTCACGCTCCCGCTCTTTCTCGGCTACCACCTCGGCGTCGTGTTCCTGCCGGTGCGGAACGCGGCCGACCTCGTCACGAAGAAGCTCGTCGAGTTCGCCGACAATAACCTTGCCGCGTATGGCGCCTTCACGCTCGCCATCGGCTTCATCTTCGTCGGCGTGCTCGCGCTCAACGGTCGCCGGCACGAGCTCCGCTGGCAGCGCTTCGCGTGGGTGCTCTCCGAGGGCATCGTGTACGCGATCGCGATGCGGCTCGCGGCCGGCTACCTCGTCGGCAAGCTCAAGCTCGACGCCGGCGCGGGGGGCGAGACCGCGGAGCCGATCGGCGCCTTCGCCGGGATCGTGCTCTCGCTCGGGGCGGGTTTTTACGAAGAAATCGCGTTCCGCGTGCTGCTCTTCGGGCTCGGCGCGAAGGTCCTGCGGCTGTTCGCCGAGCCGATCTCGGACGGAAAGGCGCGCCTCCTCACGCTCGGCTGGTCGCTCGCGGCCGCGCTGGCGTTCAGCGCCTGGCACTACGTGGGTCCGCTGGGCGACCCCTTCGAGGTGCGCTCGTTCGTGTTCCGCTTCGTGTGCGGCGCCGCGTTCACGCTCATCTATGCGTTGCGCGGCTTCGCGCCCGTGGTGTGGACGCACGTCGTCTACGACGTGTGGGTGCTGGTGCTGTAGCTACGGACGTCCGACGCGCCGCCGTCACGCTGAAAGCGGCGGCGTCTCGGGCGACATGCGAGCGAGGACGAAGCGCTCGCGGTTGCCCTTCGGACCCGTGAGCACCGAATCGACCTCGCCGAGCAGCTCGAAGCCAGCACCCTCGATCGCTTTCGCGACGCGATCGACCGTCGAGCGTCGCACCGTCTCGTCGCGAATGACGCCCTTGCCGCGCGCCACCTCGAGCCGACCGGCCTCGAACTGCGGCTTGACGAGCGCGAGCAGCATGCCGCCTGGCGTGATGATCTCGCAGAACGCGGGCAACAGCTGGCCCAGGCCGATGAACGACACGTCGGCGACGACGACGTCCACGGGTGCGCCCAGCGACTCCGCCGTGAGGTGCCGCGCATTGGTGCGCTCGAGCACGACGACGCGCGGATCGAGTCGCAGCGCCTGCGCGAGCTGGCCGTGGCCCACGTCGATCGCGAACACGCGCGCGGCACCGCGCTGAAGCAGGCAATCGGTGAACCCTCCCGTCGACGCCCCCACGTCGGCGCACACCGCACCCTTCACCTCGATCCCGAGCGCGGCGAGCGCACCGTCGAGCTTCTCGCCACCGCGCGACACGAAGCGCTCGCGCTCGCGCAGTGAGAGTGGCGCGTCGGCGGCGATGAGCTCGCCGCTCTTCTCGATGCGGCGCTCGCCCGAGAGCACCCGTCCCGCCAAGATCAGGCTCTGCGCGCGGCTCCGCGTCTCGGCGAGCCCGCGGTCGACCAGCAGCAGATCAGCCCGCGTCTTCGACGCGCCCCTGGGTGGACGCTCCTTCACGGTAGCGATCCTCGGTGCGCATGACGCGTCGCGTCGTCCAGAGGTTGACCTTGGACGCGAAGTCGGAGGAGCATGCGGGCGCATTGTAGCCGTCGGCGCCGGCCGCCGGCCGATCTCATTCCCCAGAAAAATCGGAGCAAACGATGCGAAACCCGACCATTGTCGCTTTTACCCTGGCTTCGGTGCTGATCGCGCGCGGTGCCCACGCTGAGGACGCTAGTGCTTCGAGCTCCAGCTCGGCGAACGTGGGTGTCTCGCTTCCGGGTTCCTCCCCGCCGCCCGCCGCTGCCGCCCCTGCGGCCGCTGCCACTCCGGGGACGAGCGACCATGCGCAAATGGTGGGGCGCCTGGCGGTCGGGTACTTCGGGATCGTGAACACCGGCGCCGCGGCCAACCTGCCTCCGCTCGGTCCCGGCGGAGGTGGCCCGAACGACAGCCCGTACGGGGTCACCGGGCAAGCACCGGTCGTCGGGGTTCGCTATTGGCTCGATCCGATGATCGGCATCGACGCGGGTCTCGGCCTCTCGATGATCGGCGGCACCATCGACGACGGTGATCCTGCGACCCCGAACCCGAAGCGCGGGTCGTTCACAGCCTTCTTGCTCCACGGTGGCGTGCCCCTCGCGCTCGCGTCGGCCGATCACTTCACGTTCGAGGTCATTCCGGAGATCAACCTCGGGTTCGCTGGCGGTAGCGTCGACCGAAACGGAGCGTTAGCTGGCAAGACCGACTACAGCGGTTTTCATTTCGATCTTGGAGCCCGCGTGGGTGCCGAGATCCACTTCGGATTCATCAAGCTCCCGCAGCTCTCCCTCGTCGCGAGCGTCGGCCTTCGGTACGACAACGACAGCGGAACGACGAAGGTCTCGGAGAACCCAGAGGTGCCCGCAGGGACCACGGTCAAGACCTCCACGAGCCGCTCAGAGTTCCACACGACGGTCGGCAGCAATCCCTGGGCCATTTTCACGGACAACGTCGCCGCCCTCTACTACTTCTGATAAACTGTCGGTTTGCCGGCCGGGCGCGTTTGGCCCCCGGCTGCCTTGCGTAGGAGGCCCCTGATGCGTGCTTCGGCGATCACCCTTCTCATCGCGACCGGCCTGTGGGCCATGGCCTGCGGCAGCGGCGGCGGAGAGAACACCTCAGGTTCGGCACCCCTCGAGAACGGCCAATACCAAAAGCCGAGCTCGTCGTACCAGGACCCGCCTGGGACGGATACGCCGAGCGATTACGAGAAGCCGCCCTCGACCTACCAACCGCCGGGCGGAGGCTTCGGTTCGACCCCGCCCAAGCCGCGTCCCGGCGCGGGCCTCTGCGACCAACTCTGCGCGATGGCTGCGGCCAACAACTGCTCGGAGGAGCTCGACAACAAGGACGACATCGCGGCCCTGCCGCCCGATCAATGCGTCCGCGAGTGCAA
>DATMCL010000176.1:0-5695 GCA_035558375.1 Polyangiaceae bacterium | reverse complement strand
CGCAGGGGGACTTGCGTGCCTGTACAACAAATGACTATTCACGCCTCGGCCTGCCCGCCCATCCGCGCCGAGCCTGCCCCGTTCGCCTCGCCGACCATGAAGGCCTCGGGAGCGACCGCGGCCGGGAGCCGGCAATCCGGGACCGCACCAACCCAGTCAGCCAGCGCCGAAGGGTTGCCGCCGCCCGGCCTTTCGCCCGATCCCCGCGTTTTTGCTGGTGCTTTGACCGCCCCCCGTCCCGTGGTACTCGGCGCGCCCGTGTCAGCAAGGCTCGCCCGCGCTCGAAGCAGCACCGTCCTCGGTGTCGGGGCCGCTCTCGCGGTCTTGGCCCTCGGCAAGCCCGCCCGCGCCGACGTCTCGTCCTGGGCGAGCGTGGCGAGCGGCCCCACGTGGCTCGACGACGGCGTGGAGAAGCGCTCGGTCGCGTCGCTTCAGATGAATGCAGGCATTGGCTTGCCTCCATCGTTGCCCGTGGTCGTCGGCGGCCTGTTCGACGTGACGACGCATTTCGGGCAAGGGACGGATCTCGGGCTCCTCAGCCGCTTCGCCACGCGGGGCTTCGCGCTCGGCGATTGGGGCGGAGCGATCGATCTCGGCGGCTACGAGCGCTTCTGGGGACGAAAGTCCGTCGGCTTCGAGGGCAAGCTCGTGCTTGGCGCGCCTTGGGGCCTGCAGCTCGGGCTGGGTGGTGGCTTCGGCACCAAGGACGCGAAGTTCTTCGGCATCACGCTCGGCATCGACTTCGCTCGCCTGACGGTGTTCCGCACCGTCGGCGAGAATTGGTTCCCGAACCCGTACCCCGCCTACCGCAAGGTCGAGTAAGCCGCTCAGCCCGGGGAAAAGCGCGAAAGAGCGTCGACCAAGCGGTCGAGATCCTCGCGCCGGTGCTTCTCCGTCACGGCGATGAGCAGCCGGTCGGAGAGCTTCGGATCCACGCGCCCGAGATCGAGCCCGGCGACGATGCGCTCGCCCTCGAGCGCCGCACACACGCGGGCGGCATTGCCGCCGCGGACGCGCACGCAGAGCTCATTGAAGTACGGCCCCGCCGTGAAGCCCGGCGCATAGCCGGGCAAGCCCAGGATGCGCCCTTCGAGGTAGCGCGCCTTCGAGAGACAGCGCTTGGCCACGGCCACGAAGCCCGACTTCCCGAGCAGCGTCGCTCGGATCGTGAGCGAGAGCGCGAGCAAGCCTTGGTTCGTGCAGATGTTGCTCGTCGCGCGCTCGCGGCGGATGTGCTGCTCGCGCGTCGAGAGCGTGAGCACGTAGCCGCGCTCGCCCCGGCTATCCACCGTCTCGCCGCAGACGCGGCCGGGGAGCTGCTGGAGGTAGTTGCGGTCGCCGTGGCAGGCGAAGAGACCCACGCCGGGGCCGCCGAGCTGCGGCGGGCAGGCGAGCGGCTGGCCTTCGCCGACGGCGATGTCGGCTCCTAGAGCCCCCGGTGGCTGGAGCACGGCGAGCGCGTACGGCTCGCTCACGGTCGCGACGAGGAGCGCGCCCTTGGCGTGCGCCAAATCCGCGAGGGGGCGGAGATCCGTCACGCCGCCGAAGAAGCTCGGATAGCCGACGACGACGGCTGCCGTCTGGTCGTCGAGCGCCGCGGCGATCGCTTGCGGGTCGGCGCAGCCGTCGGCGCCCACGGGCACCTCGAGATAGGTCTGCTCGGCGCGGCCGCCGAGGTAGGTGCGCGTCGTGCCGCGGTAGTCCGGGTGCACGCAGCCGCTGACGAGCACCTTGCCGCGCTTGGTGAGGCGCGTGGCCATGAGGGCGCCCTCGGCCGTCGCGCTCGCGCCGTCGTAGAGGCTCGCGTTGGCGAGCGGCAAGCCGTAAAGCTCGCTGACGATCGTCTGAAACTCGAAGATGGCCTGCAGCGTCCCCTGCGACACCTCGGGCTGATACGGGGTGTACGCCGTGAGAAACTCGCTGCGGAGGAGCAGTTGGTCCACGGCCGGGGGCAGGTGGTGGTCGTACATGCCGGCGCCGAGGAACGAGAGCATCTGCGCGCCGGTGTACTGCTCCGACAGCTCGCGCAGGTGCGTCATGAGCGTCGGCTCGTCGAGCGCCGGCAAAACCGCGAGCTCGCCTTTGAAGCGCGCCTTCTCGGGGATGGTGTCGAACAGCTCGTCGATCGAGGGCTTGCCGATCACGGCGAGCATCTCGGCGATCTCTTGGTCGGTATGCGGGAGGTAACGCATCGTCGGGCAGGGCTCTTCAGTGCGCCGAAGCTTCGAGGTGACCCTTGTACGCGGCGGGGTCGAGCAAGCCGCCCTGCTCGGCCGCGAGCTTGGTGGGGCGGATCGCGATCATCCAGCCCTTCTTCCAGGGATCCTCGTTGATGAGCTCGGGCTGGGATTCGAGGGCGGTGTTGATGCGCGTCACGACGCCGCTCACGGGGGCGAAGAGATCGCTCAGCGTCTTGACGCTCTCGATGGTGCCGAAAGTCTTGCCGGCTTCGAGCGTCGCGCCGACCTTGGCGTCGATGCCGACGAGCGTGACGTCACCCAGCTGATCGACGGCGAAAGCGGTGATCCCGACCAGGATCTCCTCGCCCTCCGTCAGGGCCCATTCGTGCTCTTTCGTGTACTTGCGGTCGTCCTTGATTTCGCTGGCTGCGCCCATGAACGGATTCTCCTAACGCTTTCGCTTGTAGAAAGGCGTCTCTACCACGACGGCCTCGATGGCCTTGCCGCGGCAGTCGACGTTGATGCTGGTGCCGAGCTTCGAGAGGGCGACCGGCACGTACCCGAGGCCGATGCTCTTGCCGAGCGTCGGCGACGGGGAGCCCGACGTGCAGACGCCGACCGTCGCGCCACTCGCGTCGAGCAGTGGGTAGCCGTGGCGCGCGATGCCGCGCCCGCGCATCTCGAACCCGACGAAGGCCCGCTTCGGTCCCTCGGCCTTGATGCGGACGAGCGCTTCCTTGCCGACGAAGCTCGGCTTGTCGAGCTTCACGACCCAACCGAGCCCCGCCTCGAGCGGATTGGTGGTTTCGTCGATGTCGTTGCCGTAAAGCGCGAGGCGCGCCTCGAGCCTGAGCGTGTCGCGCGCCCCGAGGCCGACCGGCTCGATGCCGAATTCCTTGCCCGCGGCCATCAGCGCGTGAAAGAGCGCGGGAGCCGAGGTCCACGGGCAAAAGAGCTCGACGCCGTCTTCGCCCGTGTAGCCGGTGCGGGCGATGGTGCAGGAGATGCCGCCCACCTCGCCGTCCGTGAAGCGGAAGCTCTTGAGCTCCTTCGCGACGTCGACGCTCGAGCGCGCGGCGGCGAGCGTTTCGAGCGCGCGCGGTCCCTGCAAGGCGAGTAGGGCCGTGTCGTCGCTCGCGTCGCGGAACTTGACGCGCCCCTCGGCGGCGCGCGCAAAGTGGTTCGCGATCTTCTCGCGGTTCGAGGCGTTGCACACGACCAACATCCGCTCGGGGCTCCGGCGGTAGACGATGAGGTCGTCGAGGATCGTGCCCTGCTCGTTGCAGCAGCAGGTGTAGAGCGCCTGGCCGTCGGCGATGCGCGTGGGATCGTTCGTGATGAGCGAGCTCACGAGGTCGAGGGCGCCCGGCCCGTCGAGCTCGAGCTCGCCCATGTGGGACACGTCGAAGAGGCCGACGCGCTCGCGCACGGCGCGGTGCTCCTCCACGATCCCCTTGTACTGAACCGGCATCTCGAAGCCGGCGAACGGCACG
This sequence comes from Polyangiaceae bacterium, assembly GCA_035558375.1. Classification (GTDB taxonomy): domain Bacteria; phylum Myxococcota_A; class Polyangia; order Polyangiales; family Polyangiaceae; genus PMG-095. Next base: position 2,022 of record DATMCL010000176.1, on the reverse strand, counting down.
AGGCGAGCCCCGAGCGCGACGTGGTCGTCGTAGAGAGAGGTCTTCAGCATCCGCCGACCCCAAGTAGTGCGAATCTGCCCTGCGGTCGAGCCGTGAAATGGCCTCCGTAACTAGCCTGAATTTCACGAAGATCTCGGCTTCGTGCTATTTTGCCCCTCTGGTGTCGAAAGGGCGCGTGCTCATCATCGAGGCCGACGAGTGGCTCGGCGCCCTGCTCGGCAAGTTCCTCTCCGACGCCGGCTACGCGGTCGATTTCGCGACCGGGGCCAAGCAGGGCTTCGACAAGGTCCGCGCCCTCGAGCCGGATTGCATCCTCTGCGACGTGAACCTGCCCGACATCGACGGCTTCTGGGTCGCGCGCCGTGTTCGCACCGAGCCCACGGCCGTCGCCGCCACGCCCTTCCTCTTCCTGACCGACGCCGACGACACCGAATCGCGCCTCCAGGGGCTGCACGTCGGGGCGGATCTCTATCTCACCAAGCCCTTCAAGAACGAAGAGGTCGTGGCCCAGATCGGCGCGCTGATCGAGATGGCGAACCGCATGAAGAAGCAGCGCGATCGCATCTCCTCGGATGGGCCGCCATCGTTTCGCGGCAGCGCGCTCCGCGGCGATCTCGCGCAGGTTTCGCTCTCGACGGTGCTCACGGTGCTCGAGCTCGAGCGCCGCTCCGGCAAGCTCAAGGTATCGGGGGAGGGTGGCCGGCGCGGGGAGATCGAGCTCCACGACGGAAAGTTCGCGATCGCCAAGGTCGACGGCGCCCGTGGGACGCCCACGGATCTGGTGCGCGAGCTCTTGCGCTGGAAGATCGGCTCGTTCGCGTTCAAGCCCGATCCCGAGCAGAAGGCGCCGCCCCACTCGCGCAAAATGCTCACGAGCCTCACGGGACTGTTGCTCGAGGCGACACGGCTCGAGGACGAAGCGCAGCGCTGACTCGCTGTTTTCGCGAGGTTACTTGAAGTCGCGGATGTCGATCGGCGTGCCGTCCGGCTTCCGTCCGGCCTGGCGCCAGCGGTCGGTCTCGTTCATGAACGAGGGATTCGGGGGCATGGGAGTCACGTCGCGGATCACGAGCTGGGTCATGTTCGCTTCGCCCGGCGACACCTCGATGTCGTAGATCTTTTCGCGCGCCCCGCGCTTGATGTGGGCGTGCTCGAAGCGCGTGCTCGCGGCGCCGATCTCGACGCGATCCACCTCGACGCGCTCGCGCACGTAGTTGGCGAGCGCCTCGGGCGTGACGTTGCCCTCGAGGTACGCCACTTCCAAGAAGGAGCCCTTCACGCGCATGCGGCGCGGGACCTCGAAACCGAAGATCACGCTCTTGCCGACTTCGAGCTCGTCGGGGGCCAAGCGATCGATGGGCTTGGCGCTTGAGACTGGCGTCGCGGATGCCGACGAAGGCGCCGCTGGCGCTGTCTCTTTGCGGCACGCGAGCGTCGCGAGCGCGCCAAAGGCGAGGGCGAGCGCCGCGTGCAGACGGGGGGTCACTCCATGATGCTAGCCCAAGCGGAGACGCTCGAGAGGGCCGGCGGAGTAGCGAGGTCGACGGTCCGCACGCCGATGGAAGTGCCGTTGCCCGTCGAGCCTGTCTGCTGGCTGCCTGTCCCGATTACGAGCTGAAAGGTCCCGCTCTGGATGTTGCTCAGGCTGACTTGATGGCCGAAGCCCACCAGCCCGTCGCCGAGCAGCGTATCGACGTCGACGGCGCAGGTTGGCTTCTGCGTCAACGCCGGCCCATACGCCACCGCCGAGGGCACGGTTAGAATCAGCTGATTGGCGGTTGTCGCTGGCGGCACGATGAACGCATCGCCGCCCGCGTTGAGGACGCTGGTCGAGTTCCCCAGCGGCCTCAGGTAGTCCATGCCCCAGATCTCGCTGGTTCCGATATCGCACGGGTTGCTCACCGAGCCGCCGACGAACGTGCCGAAGAAGAGCTGACTATTGAAGAGGACCATCGGCCCCACCACGCGCTTGCCGTTGGCCAGCTTGAAGTACCAATTGACCTTGGTCGAAAGCGCCGTGTG
>DATMCL010000175.1:0-9999 GCA_035558375.1 Polyangiaceae bacterium | reverse complement strand
GCTCGAGCTTCGTGAACGCGCCGAGACGCTTCGAGCACTCCCAGCCGCCCGCGACCGGTGACAGGTAAACCTGTGCCACATCGTGACCGCGCCGCGTCCCCGTGTTCGTCACGCTGAAGGCTACACGAAGGTCGGCCGACTCGACTGCTGCCGTGAGGCCGGCCCGCTTGAACGTCGTGTAGCTCAGGCCGTGACCGAACGGGAACAGCGGGTCGCGCCCGCCCTGGTCGTACCAGCGGTACCCGACGGCGGCCCCCTCGTCGTACCGGACGTCGAACACGATATCGGGCGTTGCACCGACACCCGCAATGCGCGCTCGCGGCAGCTGCTCGACATTGCGTGGGAAGGTCGCCGGGAGATGCCCCGAGGGATTCACGGCGCCGCTCAGCACGCGCGCTATGGCCGTGCCGCCGCGCGTTCCTGGGTACCACGCCTCGACGACGGCGCTCACGCGCTCGCCCCAGGGCATCAGCACCGGACCGCCCGTCTCGAGCACCACCACGGTGTGGCGATTGGCGCGCGCGACCGCTTCGACGAGCGCGTCCTGCTCGCCGGGAAGCACGAGCGGAAAATCGAGCGCCTCCGCCGTCCATTGTGTGACGAACACGACGGCGACGTCGGCACGCGCGGCAGCCGCAGCCGCCGCGGCCCGATCGGTCCCGTCGTTCCACGCGACCGTCGCCCGGGGGAGCTCTTTCTCGAGCGCCTCGAGCGGTGACGAGCGCGCGTACACGGGTGGGCCGGGCCAGTGCTCGGGGCTGAGCCCCGGCACTGCGTTCCCACCGGGCGAGTACACCTGCGCGGAACCACCCCCCGTGAGCACACCCCGATCGGCGTGACCCCCGATGACCGCGACGCTCTTCACGGCGGCGCCGAGTGGCAGCGTGCCGTCGTTCTTCAAGAGCACGATGCCGGCTTCGGCGTCGGCCTGGCTGACGGCGGCGTGCGCCTCGAAGTCGATGGGCAGGGCGCGCACGGGCTCCTCGACGACGCCCTGGTCGATGAGCGTTCGCACGACGCGGTGCACCATGTCGTCGAGCCGCGCCGGCGCGACCTGTCCGGCGCGAACGGCCGCACCGAGCTTGTCGAGCCACTGGTACTCCCCGAGCCGCGAGACGCCCGTCTCCTGATCCAAGCCGTGATTCGCGTCGAGCACGGTATTGCTCTGTGCACCCCAGTCCGACATGACGTAACCCGCGAAGCCCCAGTCGCGCTTGAGCACGTCGTTCAAGAGCCAGTCGTTTTGGCAGGCGTGAACGCCGTTCACGAGGTTGTAGCTGCACATGACCGAGCCGGGCCGGCCCTGTTCGATGGCGAGCTGGAACGCGAGAAGGTCCGAGATGCGCGCGGCTCCCTCGTCGATCAACACGTTGACCGAGCGGCGCCCGCTCTCCTGGTCGTTGAGCGCGAAGTGCTTGACGGTTGCGACGATGTGGTTCGATTGGATGCCCCGCACGAGCGCGCCGACCATCGTCCCGGCGAGCAAGGGATCCTCGCCGCCGTACTCGAAGTTGCGACCGTTGCCCGGCTCGCGCAAAAGGTTCACGCCGCCGGCCAGCATCACGTTGAAGCCCGAAGCACGCGCCTCGCTGCCAATCATGGCGCCGCTCTGCTCCGCGAGCGCCGGGTCCCACGTGGCGGCGGTGAGGATCCCGGAAGGCAACAGCGTCCGCTCGAGCTCGGGCGCTGCCGTCCCTTGCGTCGCGACGCCGCTGCCGGCATCCGTCTGCCATTGTGGCGTGAGCTCGACGCGCGGAACGCCGGGGACGAACCCTGCCGACTGCGGGCGCGCCTCGGCGAAGCGGTAGGCGTTGAAATCCGTGTGGGCGCCGAAGTAGCCGGTCACCACCGTGAGCTTTTCGGCCTCGGTCATGGTGCTGACGAGACGTGCCGCGCGCTCGTCGGGGGAGGCGCTCCTATCGAGCCACGACGCTCGCACAGCGGGCGGACACGGCGCAGCCGGCGCGGGCGCGGATTGGCCCGAGCAGGCGGCGACCAGCGCGAGCACGAACGACGGGAACGAGGACCTTGCCGGGAGCGTCATGGGACGCGGCAGCATGCCAGAGACGGGGCCGGACTGGAACCGGTTCCGCAAGGCGCGCGACTTCAGCGTCGCAAACCGCGCGCCGCGTGCGACGATGGGCGGGCATGCTCGCCTCCGAATCCGCCACGCTCCGAGTGCGGGGCTTCGAGCTGCATGCCGAGCGCTGGTCCGGCGGCGAGCGGCGTCACGTGCTGCTCTTGCACGGTCTCGGCGGAAACTCCGTCACATGGCACGGCGTGGCGCCGCTCCTCGCCGAACGCTCGTCGGCGACGGTGCTCGCCTTCGATCTGCCGGGCTTCGGGCGCTCGCGCACCGGGGGACGGCGCGTGGACCTCGACGAGCTGTCGCAGGTCATTCAAGGCGTCCTGACGGAGGCGGCGCCGCGCAGTACGCGCTGGGTGCTGGCCGGGAACTCGCTCGGAGCGTTGCTGGCGCTCGAGCTCGCGTGTCGCGCGCCCGAGCTTGTTCGGGGCGTGACGGTAGCTGGGCTCGCGATGCCGCTCGCATGGGGACGCACGCTCCCGGAGGTTGCCGCGGTCGCGACGTGGGTGCCGCCCGCATTGCCTTGGCTCGGTCGGCGCTTGATCGCTCGCTACACGCGTCGAACCGGTCTTCCCGGTGTCGTGGACGACCCCGTGCGCGCTTTGTTTGCCGATCCGTCGCGCCTCGACGCGGAGCTGCGCGAGCGGTTGCTTGCCGTATCGGCGTATCGCTTCGGGTGGGTGCCGGAAGCCGCTCGCGCGTACGAAGAGACGACGTGGAGCCTCGGTCTCGCGCTCTTGCGCTCGAGTCGGGCAGCCCGCTGGATCCGCGAAGCGCCCGGGCGCGTCCAGGCGATTCACGGGGACAAGGATCCCGTCTTCGGCGTTCCGGCTTGGCAGAGGCTCGGCCGCGAGCGCCCCGACTGGGAGCACCTGCTCTTGCCGGGCATCGGTCACGTTCCCCAGCTCGAGGCGCCGGAGGACGTCGCCCGTGCGCTCGTGCGCTGGCTCGACACGCTGTAGCGGAGCGGGCGCTCGCGCTCACCAGGCGCGATACGCGAGCAACACCGACAACCCGAGACCGATCGAGACCACGATGCCGCGCACGACGCGCGCCGGCACGCGCCGCGCGAGCTGCCCCCCGACGTAGCCGCCGGTGATCGCGCCGGCCGTCATGATCGCAGCGGCACGCGCGTTCACGAGCCCCGCCGCGACGAAATAGATGGCGGCCACGCCGTTGATCGCGACGGCGAGCAGGTTCTTGAGCCCGTTTCGCTGATGAATGTCCCCCGGCACGACGAGCGTGAGGAAAGCGAGCATCACGATGCCCATGCCCGCGCCGAAGAATCCGCCATACACGCCGACGCCGAGCTGACAGGCGACGGCGACGAGCGCGCGACGTCGCGTCTCGTTCGGCGTCGGACGCACGGAGGGCGGTACGCTCGGAACACGCCCTTGAAACAAGATGAGCAGCGTCGCACCGAGCACGAGCCACGGGACGATCGCGTCGAACACCCGCACCGGCGTGACGTGAAGCAACAGCGCGCCCGCGATGCTGCCGACGACGGCGGGTGGCACGAGCAGCCGTGCGAGGGACGTGCTCGTCCCGATCTCGCGCCGGTACGCCCAGGCCGAGGCCAGCGAGCCCGGCATCAGCGCGACCGAGTTCGTGGCATTCGCGACGGTGGAAGGCAGCCCCCAGGCGATCGCGGCCGGGAACGACAGCAGCGTCCCGCCGCCCGCGATCGAATTGACGGCGCCTGCCAGCGCTGCGGCCGCGCAGAGCAAGGCGTCACGGTCTAGGTCCATCGTTTAGTCGATTCGCGGGTGAAGCACTCTGGAAACGCGCTGGCAGGTAAGTGACCATACATGAGCGACCTGTTACTCGTGACTTTCGCGCTCATTGGCTCGCTCGGTGCTTGCTTCGCCAAGCCGTGCTCCCCCGAGTATTGGAGCTCCGTCAAAGCCGGCGCCGTGCCTGCTCCCGCGCCGAAGAGCGCCCGCGGCAGCCGCGGCTCGATGTCGGGGTCAGCCCCGGAACTCGACGGGGATTTCTCCGCCGCGACCGCCTGAGCTCCCGGAGGGGCGCGTCCGCGTCACGACGTCAGAGACGTTCGCGACGCCCGTGCCGCTCACTCGAGCGGGACGTACTTGCTCGGGACAGGGGAGAACAGCACCCGAAGCTGTCGCGGCTCGTCGGTGATCTTCGGCAGGCTCGTCTGGACACTGTCGAGAATGAAGTACCCGCCTTCGACGGGCACGTAGTTCCACTGGTACTCGTGCTCGACCCCGCCGAGCCGGACCACCTTCCCCGAGTCGTCGCGGGTGAGTGGGTAGTAATGGTCGTCGGTGAACTCGACCCCCACGTCCTCGCCCGGGAGCTGCGGTGCCGAGCAACGCTGCCAGCGCCCGACGAGCAACGCGCGAAGCTCATCGGGGTTTGCGTAGGCCGCGTAGTGAGTGGGGAAGGTCGAGCACGCGTCGGGCAGCGCCTCTTCGCGAGGCACCTCGTGCTCGACGAACTCGGCGCTGCCGGTTGCGGGGGCGGAGGGAGTCACGTGCGCGTCGTCGGACCCAGGCGTCGCCGCCGGAGCGTCTGGCGCGGTGTCTCCGGCTTCGGCGCTCCCCGCACAGCCACCCAGGACGACTGCGATGGCGAGCGCGCTGAGCGCTCCGAACGAGAAGCGATGCGGCGCCACCACCCAGCGAGTCTACTGCGCGCCTTGTTTCGGACAAGCCGCGGGGGTGATTCCCGAAGCGGGATCTCAGTGCGCGTTGAGTCGCGTCTTCTTGCCGAAGAGCGTGAGCACTAGAATCTTCAAGTCCAGCCAAAAACTGTAATGGCGGATGTAATGGAGATCGTGGGCGACGCGCTCGATCATCTTCTCGAGGGTGTCCGTTTCGCCGCGCCAGCCGTTCACCTGGGCCCAGCCGGTTACGCCCGGCTTCACCTTGTGGCGCAGCATGTACTCCAGGATCTGCTCGCGGTAGTGCTCGTTGTGAGCCACGGCGTGGGGGCGCGGCCCCACGACGGACATGTCGCCGCGCAGCACGTTGAAGATCTGGGGTAGCTCGTCGAGCGAGCTCTTGCGCAGGAACGCCCCCACGCGCGTCACGCGCGGATCGCCCTTGGTGGCCTGGAGCACCTTGGCGCCGTCCTCCGTCACGCGCATGCTGCGGAACTTGAAGACGCGGATCACGCTCCCGTCGCGTCCGTAGCGCCGCTGCGCGAACAGCACGGGGCCCGGCGAGCTCAGCTTCACCGCGATCGCGCAGGCGAGCAGGATCGGCCAGCCGAAGAGCAGCACCACGCACGCCACGACGACGTCGAGCGCTCGCTTCCAGGGCCCGTCGATACCCACGCCGCTGCGAACGGTCAGGTCGTCCGCGTGCTCGGGATCGAGCGACAGTGCAAGCACGAGCCCGAGCATGAATCGCTCCTCCGTGAGGTCGTACACGTGGTCGGCGTCGCAGATCTCGCGCACGAGCTCCACGACGTGGCGCCGCTGCTCGATGGGCAGCCGGCGCAGCCGCGCCATCGAGCCGTCGACATCGCGCGGGCCGGGTTCCACGCGCAAGCGCGCATCGAGCCAGTCCGGCAGGATCTCGGTGTCGAGCAGGCGCCGGAAGATACGCCGCATCGCCCGGCGCTCGCGGTCGCACGCATCACCGTCCGCGAGCGCGGCCGCGAGCATCACGTCGGCGATGGCGCCGCAGATGTCGTCTTCGGCGGGCGGCGGCACCGAGCTCGGACGCTCGCCGATGGGACGATACGCGGAGGGTCGCTGCAGCGACGGCGCCGCCATGCTGAGCGGTATGGTCTCGTCCGCTTCGCTCGTCTCGTCGGGTGCCGCGAGCTCGGCCTCCGGTTCCGCCATGAAGTAGAAATGTTAAGCCCGGCGGGAGCCCGGGTTCAATGGCGCGAACGTGAGCCCGGAAAATTGCGAGCGCCGCGCATGATCGGCCGGACTGGAACACCACGCGGGCAAGCATGGCCCCGTTCTTGCTCCCCATCCGGGTATGCGAAGCAGTGTAAAGAGTCTGCCCATTCCGGTCGCTCAAGCGCGCCACAACTTTGCCGACGTTCTCGCGCAGGCCCGCAACGGACAGCGCATCAAACTCACGCGACACGGCAAGAACGTCGCGTGGGTCGTGGGTGCGGCGGATCGCGACGTCCTGCGTCAGACCGCCACGAAACATCCGCGGTCCCGCAAGAAGTAGCTACGAGTTTTGTACAAACTTTGATCTGCCGGGGCGCGTTGTCGCAGCGTTGCGGTCGGTATGCTTTTGGTCGACCGCACGGTCGTGATCGCAGATCCGGATTCCACCGTGAGCGAGGCCTTGAGCCTCGAGCTGCGGCGGGAAGGTGCCCGCTGCTTCGTGGCGCCGGACGCGATGCGGGCGGCATGGGGCGCGCGCGAAACTCTGCCCGACGTGTTCGTCACCGAGCTCGAGCTGCCCGATCTCCCGGGGGAGGCGCTCCTCTCCGAGCTTCGTGGCTCGGCGGAGTGCGCCAAGGTGCCGGCGCTGGCGCTTGCGGCGAATCGCAATCTGCTCAGCCGCGTTCAGGCACGTCCCGACGGGTTCGAGAAATGCCTGCTCAAGCCGGTGCGGACGGCGGACGTCATCGATGCGATCTGCTCCATCGTGGACGGGCCGAAGACGGTGGATCCCTTCGTCATGCCGTCGCTCGACGAGATGTCCAATAGCCTCGCGCGGCACGATTACCGGCATTTGCTCGCGCTCCTGAACGTGAGCAGCCATTACCGGTACAGCGCTCTCTTGCGAGGCGAAGGGCCGGGGCTTCGGAGCGTCTGGACGTACGACCGAAAGTGGCCGTTCTCGGATCCCTTCCCGTTTCACGCGATGATCGAGGAAACACCCTGTGCCATCGTGCTGGAGGAACGACGCCCAGTCGTCGTCGAGGATGCGCTCACCGACCTTCCGCGTGGTCGCGCCCACCCCGACATGCGCGCCTTCGTGGGCGTTCCGCTCGCCCTGGGGGCGGCCGAGCCCAACGCCGTGCTTTGCCACTTCGACTCCGCGCCGAACCCTCCGGACGAGTCTGCGGCCGATCTCCTGACGAGGACCGCGCGCTTGTTTGCGTTCGCGCAGGGTCGTTCACCCAAGCCGGTTCGCTGAGCGCGCCGCACCGTTCGGCGCCGAGGGGACGGGGGAGGCGGAAAGCGCCCTCTTGGGGCAACTTGTCCCATCGCAGCGGGACGAAGCTGTGCCGTGAGGTCGGGGATGCCCTCTGCGCAGCCTGTTCTCGTGGTTGGCACGGCGGCTGCTTTTCGGAATGGCGGTGCCGTCATGACTTCATACGAGTGCGAGTCCATCGTCATTGACCCGCCGGGCGAAGCCGAGCGCGTCACGCCCGTCGTTCCGGGTCAGGTGCTCGGTGACCGCTACCGCGTCGACGAGCCGCTCGGAGCGGGTGGCATGGGCGTCGTCTGTCGTGCCACGCACATCGGGCTCGGAACGCCGGTCGCCATCAAGCTCATTCGCCCGGACTTCACTGCCGACGAGGAGTTCGTGCGACGCTTCCTCAACGAGGCGCGCCGCGCGGCGCTCCTGCGCAGCGAGCGGATCGCCCGTGTCCACGACGTCGGCCAGCTGGCGACCGGCGAGCCGTTTCTCGTGATGGAGCTGCTCGAAGGGCTCGAGCTCGGCGAGTACCTCGAGCAGCACGGCGCCCTCCCGACGGCCGATGCGGTGAACATCGCCATCCAGATCACCGAAGGGCTCGAAGAGGCCCACCGCAGCGGCATCGTGCATCGGGACATCAAGCCGGCGAATACCTTCCTCGTGCGCCGCACGGACGGGCGCTTCGCCGTAAAGATCCTGGATTTCGGCATCTCCAAGCAAATCGTCGAGGGCGTGACGACGCTGACCGACGCCCGCCAGAGCCTCGGCTCGCCCTGGTACATGTCGCCCGAGCAGATGCTCGACGCCGCCCACGTCGACGCGCGCAGTGATCTCTGGTCGCTCGGTGTCGTGCTGTACGAGATGCTCACGGGCCGCCGTCCCTTCGAAGGCGAGACCGTCCCGGAGGTGTGCGCCAAGGTGCTCGCGACTTCCGCGCCGCCGCTCTCCGAGCTCAGACCCGATCTCGCGCCCGAGCTCCAAGCGATCGTCGCGCGCTGCCTCGAAAAGGACCCGCTCGATCGCTTCCCCAACGCCGCGTCGCTGGGCGCCGCGCTCAGCGAGTACCTGACTCAGGGTACCGACCCGGTCGACGCGAGCGTGATTCCAACCGCTCATTTCGACATCAACGCCAGCGAGGGCTCGATCGCGCCCGTAGCGACCATGGGTGCGGTGCGCCGGCGGCGTCGCCATCTGGCGCAGGGGGTCGGCATCCTCGGTATTGCGGCAACGCTCGGCCTCGCCGCACTGGCCTTCGCCAAGCGCGCCGCCATCGCTTCACACCAGGGCGCCGCCCGGCTCCAAGCCGTGACCGCGACCGCAGCGCCTCCCGCGCCGGTGCCTTCGCCCGCGCCCGTGTCGAGTCCCGAAGTCGCGCCCGACACGGCCCCCAACTCGACCACTGCCTCTGACTCGGCCCCGGCCACTGTCTCTGATTCGGCCCCGGCTACTTCGTCAGACTCGGCCCCGGCCACTGCGTCAGACTCGCCCCCGGCCTCTAGCTCCGGCCCGGCCACTACCCCCGCTGCTGTCCCTGCCTCCACCTCTGCCCCAGCTGCGGAGTCCGCCCCGGCCCCGGCAACCCCCGCTCCAGCGGGCACCGCGCCGTCCCGCCCCTTCGAGCGGCCTCTGACCCCCGCCGAGATCGAGGCACGCAAGGCGCGCTACGCGCGATGGCTCGCCGACGAAGGCCTCACCCCGATCGAGTGAGCAGTGCCGCACTGGGAGGAAACGTCATGAAACCGAACACCGTGGAATCCGAGCTACTCGAGCTCGAGCGACAGTACTGGCAAGCGATGCAGGATCGCGACGTGGCGGCGGCCGCCAACCTCACGGAGTTTCCCTGCATCGTGGCGGGGTCGAGCGGCAAGATGAGCGTCGACCGCCACGTCTTCGAGCAGATGATGCGAGACTCGAGCTATCACATTCGCAAGGTCGAGCTCGATCCGGATGCAGAAGTGCGTCTGCTGACGAACGACGTGGCCATCCTTGCGTACACGATGACCGAAGAGGTCTCCATCGACGGCAAGAAGGTCACGGTCGAGGCCGCTGAAGCATCGACGTGGGTGCGACGCAACGGGCAATGGCGTTGCGCGCTCCACACCGAGTCGATCCAAGGCGATCCCTGGGGGCGCGACCGTCTGCCCCCGAAAACGCCGACGAAGCGTCCCATTTCATGAGGTAAGCACCATGACACTCACGCTCACTGGACTCATCATCCTGCTTCTGATTGCCGGAGCCTGCGGCGCCATCGGCCGCGCGATCGGCGGCGGCACCGCGGGGGGCATCATCGTGTCGATCGCGGTCGGATTCGTGGGCGCCCTCCTGGGCTCGTTCATCGCCGGGTATTTCCGGATGCCGGATCTGCTCGTCGTCAGCGTCGATCATCACCCGTTCCCCATCCTGTGGTCGATCATCGGAGCCGCATTGTTCGTGGCCCTCATCCACCTGCTTTCGGGCAGCGGTCGCGCATGGCGCTACCGCTAGCGCCGCTCACACGACGAGGAAGGCTCATGGCATCGAGGAAGCTTTCGCCCGAGGCCGGAAAGATCAACAATCCGCGCGTCCCTACGCACGCCGTCAATCGCCCGGTCGCCGACGACGAATATCAGCTCGACCAACGCAACACGGCGGATCAGGACGGCAACGCCGAGCAAGCGCGAAAGCCGCCGGCGGGGTCGTCCGCTTCTGCGCGGAGTCGCAAGAAGGGGCGCGCAATCCAAAGACCATCAGCGCGCCGCGCCTGGTAGCTACTTCGTAGCGACCGGGCGCGAGCACGAGGTGGCGGAGCCTTTTCCACGCGGGAGTACAGAGTTGCCACATCGCGAA
>DATMCL010000174.1:0-7333 GCA_035558375.1 Polyangiaceae bacterium | reverse complement strand
ATGCCTTCGGCTTCAACGATACGCCGCCGGATCCGTCGTGGGCGCGCCTCGGCTACCTCAACTACCGCCGCTTGCTCAGCTCCACGCTCGGCAACGCGCCGCACTTCGGCACGATCGGCAATTGGGACGGCGAGAACGGCTGCAACACGGTCGAAGAGATCGAGCGCTCGCGCTCACAGCGCCTGATCTACGAGCCGAACCCCGGCGCCGAGACGTACCCCGAAGGCGGCAGCCCCAATCAGGACTACTACGCGTTCACGTGGGGCGATGCGCTCTTCATCGTGCTCAACGTAATGACGTACACGCCGGGCTGCCATCTGCTCGACACGTATCCGGGTTTGCCCGACGACTGGACGCTCGGCGACGCACAGCTCACGTGGCTGCGCACGACACTCCAGAATGCGACCAGCAAGTGGCGCTTTACCTTCATTCACCACACGGTGGGCGGTAAGGCGGGCAACGACGTCGATTCCGCCTACGGTCGCGGCGGCGGCCAGGCCGCGTACGTCGGCGAGCAGGCGATCATCCACCAGATGCTGCTCGATTACGGCGTGCAGATCTTCTTCTACGCGCACGACCACGTCTTCACGGACATGACCGTGGACGGCGTGCACTACACGCTGCCCGGCAGCGCGGGCGCTCCGTGGAAGTTCACGCCGGACGAGACCGGCTACGGCGACTACTGGTCGGATTCCGGCTTCGCGCGGCTCGACGTGACCCCCGACACGGTGGACGTCTCGTTCATCGCCCAGGGCGGCGCCGTGCTCGACAAGATCCACCTGCCGTAACGGCGCGCTCGAGCGCGACAACACCGTGCGCGTGGTTCGGCGCCGCTGCGGCGCGTCTCGTCGCTACTCGAGCGCAATACCGAACGCGCCGAGGCACATCTCGTCGAGCGTGGTCTCGCCGAGCCGCACGTCCTGCGGCACGGAGATGCCCTGCTGATCGAGCGCCGTGCGCACGAACGGGTTCGCCATCGAGTTGTCGTACGTGCAGCGCATGTTGAGCACGTCGCCCGGGCGCAGCACAGGCGCCGACGCGAGCGGCGCGTCGTAGTAGTAGACGCGCTGCCAGTTGAAGTCCCATTCGGGGGTCTCGAGCAGGCACTCTTTCGTGCCGTCCGCGTGCTCGACCTCGATCTTCATGTCGCGGCCGACGTAGTGCATGTGCGTGCCGATGCCGAAGATGCGAAACGCTTTGGCGCCGAGCAACGCGGCCGGCGCGTCCGCGCCCGGCTCTCGAATCAGGAAGCGCTGCGCTTCCGTGTGAGCGGTCACGTTCGGCGGGATCTCGAAGGCGGGACCGGTCGCGGGATCGTCCGGGCCGGGCAACAGGCCGTAGCCAACGCCGCCCGCGATGTCGAGATTCGCTTCCTTGAAGTTACCGATGAGCGCGAGGAGGCCTGGGATCCTCGTCGTGTCGGTGAAGACCATGTCGACGCTCGTGCTCGCGTCGACTTCCGGCTTGATGCGCGTCGGGTGGTAGTGGACCTGAATGACGATCTTCGTGCCGCCGGCGAGCTGGATCCCGACGTCCTCGGGCATGACGGCGGGAACGGCGCCCGGGGCCCAGGCTCCGAGTAACTGCACGGGGGCGGTGAGCTGAGGCCCGCCAAAGCATTCGTACTGCCCGTTGGCGTCCGCGAGCTTCGAGCCCTCCCCCTTCGGATCGGCAAACATGAGCACGTGGTGAACCACAGCGGCGTTGCCGGGGTTCAGCTGCACGGCCTTGATGTACTTGTCCTTCGCGAAGCCGGGATCGAGCACGAAGCAGACGAAGCGATCGCTCGTGCCGCTGATCTCGACGGAGCTCGGGATGGTGAGGTGGAGATCGGGATTCTTGAGCGCGGTGGACGCCGGCTTCGCTAGCGGCGTGGCGCGCGGCGGACCTTCGAGAGCGCCGCCGTCGAGCCAGCTCGAGAGCAGCCCGTGCTCTTCGTCGGTGAGGCGCGCATCGTCCTTGAAGCCGAACGCCGGGTTGCATTCATCGGTCGTGCGCGCGCCCCAGGGCGGCATCGTGCCGGCGTCGACCTGCGCCAGCATCATTCCGGCGTACCTGTAGGCCGTCGCGTAGTCGGCGAGCGACATCGGCGCGATCCCCCCCGGCTGGTGGCACGTCACGCATTTTTTGGTGACGATGGGCGCGACGTCCTGATTCCAGGTCACCTGGCCATCGACGTGGTCGGTGCCTCCACCCGTGCTGCCCTGCGGCTCCGAACCGCACCCGAGGCTCAGTGCCCCCGCCAAGAGCGAGAGGACGAACGACGCCGCTCCACGCACGTAGAACGAGCTTTGGATGAGCCTCCCGATAAGCATCGTGTCGGGGTGAGCTTGCGCTCGACCGGCCGCGCCGGCAAGCGCCCGACGCGCCACACTCCGATCAACTCAGTGTTGCCGCCCCGTCCAGAGGGTGAAGAAAACGTGCGTCGCTCAGAACGCGCAGCTCGTCGGCTGCGGCTCGAGGAGCTCGACGTCCGGAGCGAAATCCCCACCGATATCAGGGGCTTGCACGAAGTCGCCCGCCGCGGTCCCGCGCATGACCATGCCGTTGTAGCCGCCCGTGCTCATGTGCGAGCGCACGAGCACGACGGTGTCGGCAGTGACGGGAACCGGGCCACCGTTGCGCGTGTACGTGTTGCCCGGCTTGTCCGGATCCGAGGTGCCGTTCTCGTCCGTGTGGCTGTGATCGATGATGCGCCGATAGCTGAGCGCGCCGTCCTCGGTGAGCACCTCCCACCAATTGGCGTACTGCGTGCAATCGACGTCGGAGCTCTCGACGGAGACGTTGAACGTGTAGTTGCCTTCGGTGCCCGAGGTCGTGACTTTGACGACGTTGGCGTAAGGCTCGACGTCGAGCGCGCCACCGGCACCCGCGTTCGTGTCGTTGCCCGACGCGCCGGCATCGGTGCTCGACGTGCCGGCATCGCCATTCGACGTACCTCCGTCGGTGCTCGACGTGCCGCCATCGCCGCTCGACGTGCCGGCATCGGCGCTCGACGTGCCGGCATCGCCATTCGACGTACCGCCGCTCGCCGTATCGGCTCCGCCCGTCGCGCCGTTCGCTCCACCGGAACCGGTCCCGCCCCCGGTTCCTCCGCCCCCGGAGCTCGTCATGCCACTCGCGCCCGCGGCGCTCGGCGTAGCGTCGTCGTCCGACGCGCAGCCGGCCGTGCTCGACGCCGCGCCGAGAAGCGCCACGAACCCGAGGCTCACCACCGTTCGCATCGCGTGATTCTACCACTCGCCGCGCGCGGAGGCGGCGCCTGGGTGCTCGCTGCGCGAACCGCTCAGAACCGGTAGATGCCGTCGAGCGACATCACGTGCGAGTACGCGAAGTACGAGCCGCCGTTGGCCGGGGCGGAGGGACGGCCGAGGTAGTTCGTGTCGCAGAGCGCCGGATCCGTGTACGGCGCCGGGCACGCCGAGGCGGGCACCGACTGGTAGACGCGGGCGTTGGCGTCGGAGACGCGCACGGTCGGCTGAGTGCGGTACTCGTAGGCCAAAGCGATCTCGAGCTTGCTCACGTGGACGGAGCCGCCGAGCGCGAAGCCGAGCTGCTTGCCGTTGGCGAAATCGATGTTGGCGTACGCGGGCTTTGCGACGGGCGTTTCGTAGTAGACTCCGCCGCGCGCCGTCAGGTGGTCGGGCAGCACGTTGAAGTCGCCGCCGAGGTGCACGCCGACGGTCGTCTGCCACTGCTTCTGCACGTCGATGTCCGCGAACGGCACCGTCTGGCCTGCCGACTCGGCCATCAGATCGCGCGCGTCGAGGTGGAAGGTCTTCACGCGCGACCAGGTCTCGAGCACTCCGTCGACCTCGATGTCGAAGAGCTCGCGCTTGCCTTGACGATGGATGTAGCGCGCACCGAGGCGCGCAGTCATGGGTAGGTCGAGCGAGAGGCCCACGTCGTTCGCAGGCTTGCCGTTGCGGGAGAGCTTCACTTCGTTGCCCGCGGCGGACGCCGGCACGACGTCGATGGTGCTCTCCGTGCTGATCGTGCTCGGGATCACCTGCCCGGACAGCCCGAGCTCGAGGAACTCCGCGACCTTGAACCAGCCGCCGAGGATCGCGTTCAGCGTGAAGTAATCATGCCCGTGCATGCTCGCGTACATGTCGTAGTTGCCCCTGACCGCGCTCGCGTTCTCCTTCTTCAGTGGGCTAGCGTTGACGATGAGCGAGTAGTCAAGCGTCGGAACGGCGATCCACACGAGGCTCGCGCCGACGCCGAAGACGTCCTTGAACTTCCACGCGGCGCTCAGGCTGTAGTCGATGAGCTGCGCGTTCCTGCGCACCATCATGTAGCGCTGGCCGCCCGTGTCCGCGTAGCTTTCGCGGGCGACGCCGGCGGGCGAATAGGCCGCGAACGCGAAGCCCCAATCCTTCAGGCCGAAGTTCGTGGCGATGCCGATCAGCGGATCGAGCACCTGCCACGGCGCCTGGTTCTTCACCTTCGGAAATTCGACGTACGCGGGCGCTTCCGGGTCGTTCCAGTCGAGCGTCGGATTTCGCGTGAACTCGTGCTCGTTGAACGAGAAGCGATTGCCCACCTGGATCATGGTGGTGCCGATGTTCGCGAGACCGGCGGGATTGATGCCCACCGCCGAAACGTCGTCGGCGCGCGCCGTGAAGGCACCGGCGCGACCTGCAGCGCGCGCGCCCTTGACGCCGGAGTAATAGCCGCCGTCGGCGCGGGCGCTGCCGCTGAACGACGCCGCACAAGAGAGCGCCGCGAGCGCGAGGAGCCGCGCGGGACGAGCACGAAGCGTGGACATTACTGGTTACCCTCGACCTTCACGTCGTAGAGGTCGCGGAACGCCGTGTGATACCCGAGGCGCTCGCCCGAGGTCACCTCGAGCTTCCAAATGAGCGCGCCGCTCTCGCTCACGAGGTCCATGCGGCTCCCGTTCGACCAGTTGCTGAGCACCGCACGCCCGGCAACCACGGTCGCCTCGCCTTGCTGCTCGACATCGACGCGCGGGCTCGCGTCGTACGCGTGCGTCTCCGTGGCCGTGCTCGTGTCGAAATCGAGCCCGTAGACGGCCGTACGCGAGCCATTCGCACCTCCGTCGGCATCGAGCACGACGAGCCGGCTTGCGCTGCCCTGGATGCCGCCGGGGTGAACGAACGGTCTCGTCGGCGCGCTTGCGCTCGCGCCCTGCGCGAACTCGAGTGTGTGCGCATCGTCGTCGCCGAGGACCCAGTCGCAAGCGCCGCTCTCGCGATTGACCTGCACGACGCTGCTCAGGTTGCGCAGCGCGAGGTAGTAGACGTCGCGCTGCGAATCGAGCTGCAGGGCGCTCGCGCCCGTCCAGCCTGGCGTGCTGCCGTCGCCCGGTGACTTCGCGGGGTCGAAGCAGTTGAAGGTGGTGAACACCGTCTTCTGCGCGCCCGCCGGGTCGATCTCGACGATCTTGTCCCCGACCACGCCGGGCATCGTCGCGGTATCCGCCATGAGCACGGCGAGCGTGCCGTCGGCATGCACCGCGAAGTCCGAACCGAGGTTCGGCACCGACAGGCTGCTCGTGGAGCTTCCGTCGATGGCGACGCGGACGATCGCCGAGTCGGCGGGGTTTTCGTCGTTGATCGCAGTATAGAGGACGCTCTTGTTGTCGCCCGACAAGCGCGCGCGCGTCACGCGGCGGCCCTCGCTCTCCAGGTGGTACCAGATGAGCGCTCCCGCCGGATCCACGATGCCGACCGTCGTCCCGCTCGCGCGGACGAACGGCACGATGACGTAGTCGTCCATCGGGGCCTCGGGCTTGCCGTCTTCGTCCAGCACCTCGTAGTGCTCCGCGTGGAGCGTCGGAGTGCCCGCGGGAAGCGGCGCGGTGTGGAAGGAGAGCACCTCGCTTTGGCCCGCCGTCACGTTCGGCGTGTCCCAGGTGATGACGCGGTAGTAGTACGTGGTGTCCGCGGCGAGGCCGAGCAGCGTGCGGCTATGGTCGACGCTCGCCGCCGTCTCGAGCGGCGCCGATTGCTCGACGCTCTTCGTGGTGCCGTAGCTCACGTAGCCGATCGTCGGCGTCGACGTCTTCCACGTGACCGTCGCGACCGTGCCGATGCTCGTGCTCGGCGACGCGCTCACGCTGCCCGGAGCCGTGCTCGGCAGCGCGTCACTCGCGCAGCCGCCGAGCAGCGGATAGACGGCGCAGAACAGCGCGCCGAGGCGCCTCGTACCCCCTGGGTTCTTCGGCATCACTCGGGCTTCAGAACCGTGACGACGAACGGCGCGGGGCTCTGACACGCGTCACAGAAGAGGCCCATGATCCACGTGCCCTGCTCGCTCCGCTCGAAGCCCGAGAACGGCGCGCCACCGGCCTTTCGGTTCGCCGCGCCGTTGATCTCGACGTACTGAACGAGCTCGTCCCACTTGATCTCCCACGACTCCGTCGGGATCTCTTCGAGGTCGAGGAACTTCTTCTCGAGCGTTTCGGGCGTCTCGCCCGCGTAGAAGCCGATCAGCATGCGGTCGATCTTCGTCTTGTCGAGCTTCCCGCCTTGGCTGTCCGTGTTCATCCCCTTCCAATCGAGGACCCACGAGCCGCCCGCCTTCGGAACCGAGAGCGGCGTGAGCGTGCTGAGGAGCGCCTTGTAGTCGAGCGCAGGGCACTTCCCGTCCGCGTCGGGCGTGTTCGGGGGAGCGACCACCGTGTCGTTGTCGCCGTTGTCCGGCTCGACGAACACCATCGAGCGCGCGCCCTGCCCGAGGTTCGTGCCGTTCTGGAACACTGCGAGGTAAACGTCGCCGTTGTCCTTGAAGTGCACCTTCGGATCGAACTTCGTCTCGGTGACCGCGAAATCCGTGAGGTCTGCGGTCATCTTCACGCCGTCCGGAACGAACTTGAACGGCGCCGGGGCGACGAGATCCTCCGTTGCCAAGTCGCCCTTGTCGAGGAGCTTCGACACGGCCTCCTTGGTCGTGTCGGTGAAGCGGAGGAAGAGCACCGTGTCGATGTCCTCGGCCGGCTTGACCGGGTGACACTGGAGGTCGTACTCGATTTTCGACCAATCGAGCTTGAGGTCGAACTCCGCGGCCGCGGTGACGCTCTGGAGGTGAAGCTCACTCGTCACCGTCGTGAAGTTGTTCTCGTTCGCGAGCTTGATGTGACCCCCGTCGTTGCCGCCACCGGCGGTCCCATCGGGAGCGACGGGATCATCGCTGCAACCGAAGGTGAACGATCCAAAGGCAATCAGCGCGGGCGCGGCAAGCGCGCCGACGGCGCGTGAAGAGGCGGAGGCGATAAGGGTGCGGAACGGATAGCGCATGGTGGGAGTTAACCTCAGGCCGAGGGCCGGTGCCAGAGTGTCTCGGAAGATACAGTGTCCGATGCGGG
>DATMCL010000173.1:0-4707 GCA_035558375.1 Polyangiaceae bacterium | reverse complement strand
GGCCTGGGCTTTCGCGAGGGCGATGCCAAGCGCGCTCTTGCAAAGATCCCGAATGCCGTCTCCTCCATCGAGCAGGTCATCCGGCAAGCGCTGCGCGAGCTCGGTTCCCAGTAACGCCAGGCGCTACCGCTCGGGCAGCGGCGCGGTTGCTAGCGGCGGGCGGCGTTGCCGTAGCCCACGAGCGCATAGCCCGATGCCGAGCACCGCGACGCCCTTCCCCGCCCGATTCCGTCGTGCCTCCGCGCGGGCGATGCCCGCGCTTGGGGGCACCCGCGAGCACAGGTCGAAGACCGAGCACGCGGGCCGTACTCCGCCTGACCCGCGCGGGGGCATCAACTCACCGTTTCAGAGGAAGCGGCCTTGCGCGCCCACGGGGTTCCACGAGCGCGCCGGACGTCAGAGTTTCGGCGACTCACCGCTCGGGCGGCATGCAGATCTGGTACTCGCGGGCGCAGGCGCCGTGGACGCAGAGCCATGGACCCGTCACGCAGGGATCTTCCGGAATCGTCTTCGGGCAGTCCATCGGGGTCATGCACGTGTAGTCCGAGGGACAAACCGAGCCGCACGCACCGTTGACGCAGCCGCCGTCGGCGCACGTGCCGTCCGAGCAGAGGAAGCAGACGCCGTCCTGCGAGCAGTCGTCGTCCGTGGCGCACATGTCGGGCGTGTCGCAGCTCCAGGCGTGATACGGGGCGCCCGTGCAGGTGCCCGTTTGGTCGCACCATCCGGCGACTCCGTCGGGCGCCATGCACGCCTCGCCGCACGCGCGATGCGCGCAGGGCGTTTCGGGACACGAAGGGCCCGCGATGCCGCAATAGCCGCTGGCGCAAAAGCTCTCGGCGCACGAGACGGTGCCGTCGGCGCACATGTCGCACGAGTGACCGTTCGGGCAGTCTGCGGCGACCAAGCACTGCAGCGGCTCGTCGGGCCCGGTCGGGCAATGCGGTTGGTCGAAGCCGCAGACGCTGTCGGCGCAGACAGGCTCGGGGCAGGCCAGCGTGCCGTCGGCGCAGAGTGGACAGATCGGCGGTGCCGAGGGGCAATCCGCGGCCGTCATGCAAGGCACCGTCATGTCCGGTCCGCCCCCGCTGCCCATGCCCGTGCCGCCGTACGCGCCCATGCCCGTGCCGCCGGTGGCGTCCATGCTGCCGCCGGTGCCCATGCTCGTGCCGCCGGTGGCGTTCATGCTGCCGCCGGTGCCCATGCCTGTGCCGCCGGTGGCGTCCATGCTGCCGCCGGTGGCCATGCCTGTGCCGCCGTAGCCTTGGCGGCCTCCCTTCGCGCCCATCGATTGGCTGCCGCCCATGGCGTCGGTTTCGCCTCCCGCGCCCGGCACCTCGCCGAGACTCGAGTAGCCCCCGCACGCGCTCACCAGCAGTCCCGTACCAAAGAATCCAACCCACCTTGCGACGTTCATCGGCCTTCCTTTCGTCTCCTGCCGATTCATCCCGAATGGCGGTTGGTTTCGATCACGAAAAACGATCCACGTCGAACGGCGCCTCAGTTTCGAGCACCTAAGGGTTCGCGAGCACTGCACGAGCGCGCGCAGCGTGCGGGCCTTTCCCGTAGTTGCGCACGATGCGCCGTGCGATGTCGCTCGCCCGGGCGCGCTCGCCCGCGAGCGAGAGCGCTTCCATGCGCAGGTAGAGCACCTCGGGCAGCAGGCGTCGCTCGGGGAACGTCTGCTCGTAGTCGGCGAGCACGGCGAGCGCGCCCGCGCCGTCTCCGCGTTGAAAGAGCGCGCGGCCGCGATCCACGAACGTGACCTCGGCGGCGAGCGGCGCACCGGCGCGTTCGTCGACGGCGTGGGTGGGAGCCGCGGCAGGCGTGCTCGTGCGCGCCTCCGCCGTGACGCTCGCTTCGGGGAGCGGGCTCGGTAGGACCTGCGCCGGAGCCCTGTGCTCGGTTGGCGGGGCCGAACGCACCTCCGCGCTGCTCGCTGCTGCCGCAATAGGCTGCGCATTCGGCTCGGGTGCGCGCGCGACGACGTGCGCGGCGACCGACACCAGAACGCCACTCGCGACGCCGACGCCCGCCCATTTGGCCAGGCTGACGAGGGTGAGCGTCGCGACCACCTTGCCGGTACCGGCTGCGCCGAGCGCGCCGGCCGTGCTCGAGGCGCCGAGCGCTCCCGCCGTTCCGGCTGCGCCGAGCGCCGTCGAGGCGGCACCGAGCGCGGCCAGCGTGCGCTCGAGGCTGCGGGGCGCCGGAGCCTCGTCGGCGCCGGCTCGCAAGAGGCGCGCGGAGAGGCCGTCGGGAGAGCCGTGGAGGAGTCGTTCGGGATCGTTCATCGCGTTGCTCCTGAAAAGCGTCGTCGAGCTTCGAGCCGCGCGAGCCGGGCCGCGAAGTCCTCGCGGGCGCGGCGCAGGCGCGAGGCCGCCGTGCCCACGGGAATGGCGAGCGTCTCGGCGATCTCGGCGACCGTTTGCTCCTCGATCTCGTAGAGCACGAAGACGGCGCGGAGCTCGAGCGACATTGCGTCGAGCACACGGTCGAGCAACGCGCGCGCCGCTCGCTGGTCGGAAAGCTCCTCCACGCTCGGCAGCTCGCTCTCGAGGGCATCGAGGTCAATCTCTCCGGCTTCGCGCAAGCGGGCGCGCGCGTGGCGGGACTTGGCGACGACGTTCACCGCGACGCCGTAGAGGAACGCTCGCTCGCGCCCCACACGAATGTCAGCGAGGCGCCGCGCGGCGGTGATGAACACCTGCTGGGCGGCGTCGTCGGCGTCGCTCTCGGTCAGGCCGAGGCGCCGGCAAAGGCGCCAGACGTACCCAAAATGGGCCTCGGCGAGCTCGGGCGCCGCCGTGCTCGAAAGGCCGTCGCCGGCGCTCTCGGAAAGCGGCTCGAGCGCGAGATCAGGGAGCACCACGGCTTATCCCGGTAAAGCGTGCCGTTCGATCACGGAAAGTGCACGCCGACGTGAAGCTCCGCCCCGCCGCCGACCGCGGGGATGGCGAACACATCGCCCGTCGGGTTTCCGCTGGCGTCGTTGAAGCCGAAACGGTGCCGGACGAGCGGGAACGCGAGGTCCCCCTGCGCTTCGACGGACACGCGTCGCCCGAGGCGGATCCCGAGCCGACCGACGAGCAGCACGTCCCCCCAGAACAGATCCGTCGTCTCGCCCTGGGATACGGCCGCGCCCTCGCGGCCTTCCGCGCGGAAAAGGCCGAGGTTCGTGCCCAGGCACGGCTCCCCGAAGAAGCGCTCGCGACCGAGGCGCAACGGACAGCCTTCGAGCCTGCCACCCCACCCGAAAAAGACCGCTTCACGTCCCGCGCTCTCGTCCGACGCGCGCCAGTGCCACGCGCTCAGCCGGAATGAAGGGCCCTCTGGGCGGAACGCCCACCCGAGGAACGCGTCGAGGGAAAGGCCGCCCTGCGGTCCCGCCCAGCCGACGAAGCCGGCGCCAATCCCCGCCGTTGCCTCGCCCTGTGCAGTCCGCGCGGGCGGTGGCGAGCTTGCTGCTCCGGGCGGCGGTGGTGCGGGCTCGGCCTCGGCGCGCGGCGCGGGCGGCGGAGGTGCTGGTGGCGGCGCCTCGGCCGCGGCTTCGTTCGCCGTTGCGTCGATGGCGAGCGCCGTCACGAGCGCCAGGCCCGAAGCGACCTCGTCGCAGGTGGCGCCGCGCACGGAGCGCGACACGGGCACGCCGTCGACGTCGACGAAATCGACGCGCCCGAGGGTGCCGGCGGCATCCACGCTCAAAACGACATTGAAGCTTCGCGCCAGCGCCCCGGGCGGCGCGAGCTCGAGGCGGGAGGTGCGCTCGCGCACGCGCTCGGCAAAGGCCGCCTCGTTCGGGCATTCCGCGGGGGCCACGTAGGACAGCCGCACCGGCTCGTTGGCCCGGGCGCTCGCGCAGAACGCGAGAGAAGCCACCAGGGTCAGCGCACTGCCGGCCGAGCGAGGAGCGTTCATCGTGGCGGTTCGTCCCGAGGTCCCACCGGAGCGCCGATTGTTATCACGTCCTGGTAGGCTCACCTGGCATGTGGCGCGCTCGCCCTGCTCTTGCCTTCGCGCTCTGCGCCCTCGTGACGGGGGGGCCGACGCGAGCGGAAGCGCCAGCGCCCACTGCGACGTTGGACGTGAACCGGGCGGAGGGAGCGGAGTCGTGCCTCGAGGCCACCGCGTTACAGACGGCCGTCGAGCGCAGGCTCGAGCGCTCCGTGTTCGTGCCGCCGGGTCGCAGCGCCGTCGGCGTGAAGCTCCACTTCGAGCGGCGCGCGGATCGCACGTTCGTCGCGGAGGTCGAGCTCCTCGACCGTCACGGCACGCCGCTCGGACGCCGCGAGCTCAAGACGCGCGCGGCGCATTGCTCGGCGCTCGACGACTCGCTCGCGCTCGTCGTCGCGTTGCTCGTCGATTCGCCCGAGGCGCGCGAGCAAGCCGCTGCGATTCCCATTCCCGAAACTTCGGCAGCGCCACCGAGCTCCGCGGCACCGCCCGTCGCGCCTGCCTCCGTGCCTCTCGAGACGACCATCGCCATACCTCCCGATGTGGCCGCTCCACGCGAGCCCTACCGCTTCGTCGTCGGCGCTTCCGCGGCGGCGCTCGCGGGCCCACTTCCGGGGATTGCGTTTGGCCCGGAGCTCTCGTTCGCCGTGCGCCCGCCGCACTTCGTCGAGCTCCGGCTGCGCCCGTCGCTGTTTCCCGAACGCGAGGTGACCGGACCCACTCCGGACCAGGGCGGGCGGCTGTCTCTCGTCTCGG
>DATMCL010000172.1:0-11746 GCA_035558375.1 Polyangiaceae bacterium | reverse complement strand
CCTCGTACGCGGTCGCGCGCTCCCAGATGTCGGGCGGTGGCGGCGTCGTGAGCTTCGTCGTGCGCGGTGGCCGCGAGGCGGCGTCACGCGTCGTCGATGCGTCCCGGCTCGGCGCGATCGCGCCCTCGTTCGGCGGCTGCGAAACGTTGATCGAGCAGCCGGCCATCATGAGCTATTTCGAGCTTTCGGACGCGGAGCTCGCGACGCTCGGCATCAGTCCGGCGCTCGTACGACTCGCCGTCGGCGTCGAGGAAACGACCGCCCTCGTGAGCGACTTGCTCCAGGCGCTCGATAAACGGTAACCTCCGGAGCGTGGGGACTCCGAACGCCGGCGCCCGACTTCGTGCTTGGTTCCTCAGGAACCTGCTCGAGGCGGCGGAGCGCGAGCTCGGGGCGCAAATCGTGGCAGACCTTCCGGGGCGCGTCCCGGCGCGGCTTCGCCAGCACCTCTCGCTCGAGCGCCTGCGCGCCACCGCCGCGCTCGACACGATCCCCCTCGACGAGGGCGAAGAAGCGGTGCTCGCGTTCGAGCAGGCGCTCGGTGACGGCTCGGGTCAGACGCTCGAGCGGCTCGCCTGCGAGATGCTTGCGCGGCAGCTCGTGCAGGCGGCGGCGGCCGTGCGGGTCGGGGACCTGTTCGGCACGGTGGCGCGCCTCCGCGCACCCATCGAGCATCCGTTCGTGGACACGACGATTCAGTTCGACCTCGCGCGCACGCCGTCCGGCCTGCGCCTCACGATCGGCATCGCCGGCAGACCACGGGCGACGCGCCTGCTCGGCCACATCGCCATGGGCGCGATCCACGCGGCCGAGCGCTTCGCCCGCGAAACGCACGTCGAGCCGCTCCGCCTCGAGCTCGAGACGTTTGCCGATCGCGCGCGCGTCGACGCTCATTTCCGGCGGCCTTCGTCGGCGCCGCCTGCGCCCGATCCGATCCCGGCCTCGCGCCGCTCGAGTGGCGCGACGCGCCTGGTCCCAAGCTTGAGCGACGAGGTAGCGCGGATTCTCGACGCCTCGTTCAGCAGCAGCGAGCGACCCACGCTCAGCGGTGAGCGCTCGCGCACGAGCGACGAGCCGGCACGCCGCCTCGTCGTGGACACCCCCGCTCCGCGCAGCGACCCGGCTCCACGCAGCGACCCCGCTCCACGCAGCGACCCCGAAAGCCGCACGCCGAGCTCTCCCGACGGCACGAAGCCCGACAGCGCGAAGCCTCCGAGCGTGAACTCGCGCCCCTCGCGGCCGCCGCCCGCGCGCTAGAGCTCATCTCAAAACCCGCTGCGCAGGTTTTGAGGCGCGGCTATCGCCGGTTGCGCCCCCCTCGCTCGCTTCGCGAGCGCTAGAGCGCCATATCTTCTCGGCAGGGTTATGAGACGCGCCCTAGCCCTCCCGCCGGAGCTCGAGCGCGCGCTACTGGCAGCTCGGCATGAACGTACCGCTCACCGCTACCGTCGGATGATCGTTGCTGAGCGAGTCCATGAGCGTGCCGCGGATCTGCACGGGAGCGAGGCACAGGTCGTCGCCCTTGCTCGGGTCCGTGCTCTTCACGAACGTGAGCGGCAGAGCGACCCGCTTGCCGACACCCAGGTTCACCGGAAACATCGCGCCGGAGATCGAAAGCGACGGCAGCAGATCCTTCTCGTCACGTTGAACCGAGAAGGAGCCGAGCGACACCTCCGTCGGGTCGGATGCGTACTCGCCGAGCGTCATCACCAAGCTGAACTGCCCGTTCGCATCGGCGCCCACGTTCGAGGTCTGCACCTCCATCGAAGGTCCTTGGACCGTCGCGGTCAGCGCGACCTGCGACTTGTCGGCGGAGCATCCGAAGAGGAGCCCCGAGGCGAGAGAAAGCAGGAAGAGGGGGGTCGCAAGACGCATGGCGCGGCGGGTTTCGATTTCTATTTGGAAGTTCCGACGAAAGGCCATTCTACTCTTCTCGAAGCGCGTGCGCCCCACCGGAATTCGGAAGCAAGTCCCGCACCTCGTTGTCGCCATCGGAGTGTTGCTCGCCTGCAACAGTACGTCACAGCGACCGCCGGCCGCCGCCACCACGCCCGTACGCTCCCACACGACGACGAGCGCGCGACCACCGGCGCTTACATCAGCTCCACCTCTCCCACCTGTCCTACCTTCACCGCCACCGCCGGCGCCTCTTCCGGCCGTCGCGTTGGCGGAGCTTCGGGAGGCAGGCGCCGTCACCGTCGAGGCTGCGGCAGACAACGGCGGCTGGGTCGCGATCTGCCACCCAGGAGCAACGCCGCCACGACCCGAGCTCATCCGCGGCGAGCACGGCGCCGAGCCCATCGACGATTTGCTCGCCTGGGACCAGGCGGGGCGCTGGGTCGTAACGCGCGAGCACGGCAAGCCGCTGCTCGTCGACGTCATCACGGGTGACCGCACCGATCTCGCGGCGCTCGGCTTCGACGATCGCGACGACGCGCTCGACCGGCGCCAGCATCGCGCGCTCGCCTTCGATCCGCGCGGCGAGGTGCTCGCCTACGTGCGCCGCCGCGGCAGCACGGAGCTCGTCCTGCGCGCGCTCCCCGGCGGCGAGGAGCGGGTCGTGAAGGCGCTTGCCGGCGAGCCCTGGCGCATGACGTGGGATCAGATCGGCGAGACGCTCGTCGTGTCCGTGATCGCGGAAGACACGACGAAGAACGGCTCGCTCGACTTCCCCGTGCGCCGGCGCGTCGCCCCGCGCCTCGCCTGCAGCGGGCTCTTGCCGAAATTCCGGATCGGGTCCGAAGTCGGCGACCGACCGACGACCGTCCTCGTTTCGCGCGACACGGCGAGCGCCACGCTCGCGCCCGACTTCGTCGTGCCGTTCGGCCGCGGCTTCATCGCGCGCGGCAGCGACGGAGCTCTCTCGCTCGTGCGCGGGACCGTGCGACAGCCGCTCGCCGACGCCGAATGCCTCGGCCGTGTGCTCGTCGCCGATCCGAGCCGTTCGCTCGCGCTCGTCTCGTGCACCAACGACAAGCCGCCGCCCGCTCCGAACGGCACCAAGCGTCCGAAGCGCGTCGGCGTGGAGCTCGTCGGCGTCGGCTACCGGCAGGACTTCGGCGTCGTGGTCCAGCCGATGGCGCTCGATCGCTGGCCCGAAACGCCGCGGCGGCTCGTGCCAATCTACCCGGGGATGGAAACGATGCTGATCGACCTCGACCAGCGGCGCGCGGTGCCGCTCAGGCAGGGCGACCGCGTGCTCACGACGAGCGGACCGCACGCGCTCGTGCGCCGCGAGCGGACGCTCGTTGCGATCGACGCGGACCGGGGCACGGAGACGTCGCTCGTTCCGAACGTCGAGCCGTTCGCGGGCCTGGTCGTGAACGGAGCGCTCGCGGCGGTCGGGGCGACGCTGCTCGACGCCACCGCCGCTCGAGTCGTCGGAACGCTGCCAGGGCGCCCCCTCTTGCTCACACCGAGCGGCGACGCGCTTTTGGCCGAGGGTGGAACGGCGAGCGCCGACGCCTTCGCGCGCGGCCCATTGCGCTGGCACCGTGCAGCCGCACCGAAGTAGGGTAAACGCTCCTTTCATGACCAGCGCTGATCTCCTCGGCGAGCTCGAGAGTCGCGGGCTCCTCTACCAAGTCACCGACCGCGAGGGCTTCGCCAAGCACCTCGCGACGGGCTCGCGCGCGGTCTACGGCGGCTTCGATCCGACGGGCGACTCGCTCACGATCGGGAACCTGGTTCCGCTCCTCTTGCTGCGACGCTACCAGCTCGCGGGCCATCGCCCGTACGCGCTCGTCGGGGGCGGCACGGGCTTGATCGGCGATCCGTCGGGAAAGGACGCCGAGCGCGCGATCCGCGACCGCGCCGACGTGCAGCGGAACGTGGCCGGCGTGCGCCGCGTCTTCGAGCGGATCCTCGATTTCAGCGGCAGCCACGGTGCGGTGCTCGTCGACAACGCGGACTGGCTCGAGAAGCTCTCGTACATCGAGGTGTTGCGCGACGTAGGCAAGCACTTCTCGGTCAATATGATGATCCAGAAGGACAGCGTGCGCGAGCGCCTGCAAAACCGCGAGCAGGGCATCAGCTACACGGAGTTCAGCTACATGCTGCTCCAAGCGTACGATTTTTTGCACCTCTACCGCGCGCACGGCGTGACGGCGCAGGTGGCGGGATCCGACCAGTGGGGCAACACCGTGGCGGGCATCGACCTCATTCGCCGCACGGAACGGGCGGAGACCTACGGCATGACGGTGCCGCTCATCACCAAGGCCGATGGCGGCAAGTTCGGGAAAACCGAATCCGGCGCCGTTTGGCTGAGCCCGGAGCGCACCTCGCCCTACGAATTTTACCAGTTTTGGCTCAACGCGAGCGACCCGGACGCCAAGCGCTTCCTCCACGTCTACACGCTACTTTCGCTCACGGAGATCGCGGAGCTCGTGGCGGCGCACGACGCGGATCCGTCCGCGCGCGTTGCCCAGCGGACTCTCGCGGCGCGCGTGACGGAGCTCGTCCACGGCAGCGAGGGCCTGAAGCGCGCCGAAGCGGCCACCCAGGCGCTGTTTTCGGGAGACGTGCGCGGCCTCGGCGAAGAAGCGGTGAAGGAGCTCTTCTCGAACGCGCCGGCGGCGACGCTCCCCCGCACGCGGCTCGCGACGGCGCAGCCGATCGTGGAGCTCTTGGTCGAGGGCGGCGTGGTGAAGAGCAAGCGCGAAGCTCGCGAATTTCTCGAGCAAGGCGCGATCAGCGTGAACGGCGAGCGGGCTACCGGCACCTCCGCCTACGGCGAGGCCGAGCTCATGTTCGGGCAGATGCTGCTCGTGCGACGGGGGAAGAAATCGTGGCACGTGATCCGATTCGCCTGACGGAGCTGCCCGGCGGGGCCCCGCTTTTTCAGAATGCGCATCTGTCATTTCGCTGCGACCATGCCCAGGGCATCGTCGTCGCGGTACGAACGCCGCTCGCGTTCCAGCACGTCGAGGAGATCGAAGCGACCACGGCAGCGCTCGTCCGAACGTTCCCCGTCGAGCGCCGCAAAGGGTTCACCATCCTGAGCGATTTTCGCGAAGGCCCGGTGCGCGTCCATCCCGCGCTCGAGCCCGCCTTCACGCGCTACCGGGACGAAACCATGCGCGGCTTCCTGCGCGGCGCCGTGATCGTCGGGACCACACTCGGGCGCATTCGTGGCGACCGGCTCGGCGACAGCGCGCCCATCCCCCTGCTCATCACGGAATCGGTCGAGGAAGCCCTCGCTTTCATGCGCGCGCCGCCGAAGCGCGGCCAGTAGCCGACTCGTACGAACGGGCCTAACTGCACGGACGGCGAGGAGTCGGGTACTCTGAGCGGAATGGCGCCAGGCGACAACGCCCTGCGCGGCCTAGGAAGGGCAAGCCGTGCGCGGAGCCCCCATGTCTGAGGGGCGGCTATTGACCTCGTGCCCTCGTCCCTTAGTAGATTCAGATTAACGCATGCAACATCGCGAGGGCTTCGAGCGAGCCGTAGGTGACGGATGAGCAACCCGGGGGCGGGGCCAAGCAAAGAGCGCGTGCTCCTCGTCGATGATGAGCCGCAGGTGCTCGTCGCCCTCGAGGACATCCTCTCTGACGAGTTCGTCGTGCTCCGGGCAGAGTCGGGGGAAAGAGCGCTTCGCGTCGTGGAAGCGGAACCCGACATCGCCGTCGTCGTCACCGACCAGCGCATGCCCCGCATGTCGGGCGACGAGCTGCTCGCGAAGCTCGACGGGCTCTCCGACGCCGCACGCGTGCTGGTGACCGGATTCGCGGATCTCACGGCGGTGATTAGCGCCGTCAACGAGGGGCGCATCTTCGCGTACGTGGCCAAGCCGTGGGAGCCGGACGACTTCCGACTCAAGGTCCAGCGCGCGGCCGACCATTTCCGCCTCGCGCAAGAGCTCGCGCAAGAGCGGCGTCTCCTGCGCGACCTCATGGACAACACGACCGACGGCATCTACTTCAAGGACGCCGGGCTCCGGTTTCTGCGCGCCAACGGCCCCTTGCTCGAGCGCCTGGGAACTGACGCCTCGGCGATCGTCGGCAAACGCCTGCGCGAGCTGGTGGGCGGCGATTCGGACATAGAAGCCGCCGAGCAGGAGGAACGGCGACTGATCGAAGGTGGAGAGCCCGTGGGCGATGTCACGCGCCCGCTGCTTTTCCGCGGCGTTCAGCGCTGGTTTTCGGAGAGCAAGGCACCCGTGCGCGACGCGGGCGGGTCGGTCGTCGGCATCGTCGGCATCTCGCGCGATGTCACGGAACGCAAGCTGAGCGAGGAGCGTCTTGCCCGCCTGACGAGCATCCAGTCGCTGATGGGGGGAATCAACGCCGCTATCGTGCGCGCACAGGACCGTGACGCATTGCTCGCCGAGTGCTGTCGCATCGCCATCGCCGTCGGCGGCATCAGCGACGCCGCCATCATCGAGATCGACCCGGTGACGAAGCGCGCGCGCGTGGCAGCCGCCGAACCGCAGGGCTCGCCCGCGCTCAGTCAGGTAGCGCTCGAGCTCGGGAGCGGCATGCCGATGAGCGAGAGCTTGGCCGGAGCCGTCGAGCGGAAGGTGCCGCTCATCCACAACGAGATCTCCATGACCTCCGAAGTCCGCTTCCAAAAGCTCCTCCTCGAGCACGATCTGCGCTCGCTGGCCTTGTTTCCTCTGCGAAGCGCCGGGCGCGTGGAGGCGCTGTTCGGGCTCAGCTCCCGCCAGGCCGGCTTCTTCGACAGCGAGGAGGTGAAGCTCCTGTCCGACGTGGCGGACAACGTCTCGCTCGCGCTCGACCACATCGGCAAGACGACGCGCCTCAACTTCCTCGCCTACCACGACGGCCTCACGGGCCTTCCCAATCGCGACCTCTTCATCGACCGGGTGAGCCAACAGCTCGGCGTCAGCGCCCGGGAGGGCAAGCAAGCCGCCGTTCTGGTCGTGGACCTCGGCCGTTTCCGCCAGATTAACGAGACGCTCGGCCGACAGGGGGGCGACGCGTTACTCGTGCAGGTTGCCGACCGTCTGAAGAACGCCCTCGGTAGCATCGGCTCCCTCGCGCGCCTCTTCGGCAACACCTTCGCGGTGCTCTTGGCATCCGTCGAAAGCGAGTCCTTCGTCGGCCTGCTGATTGAAAACGAGATCCTGGGGGCGCTGCGCGAAACGTTCACCGTGGACGACACCGAGGTCGTCGCGTCGGCGCGGGTCGGCATCGCTCTCTCACCCTCCGACGGCGAAGATGCCGAAATGCTGCTCGGCAATGCCGAGGCGGCATTGAAGAAAGCCAAGGCGACGGGGCAGCCGTTCGTGTTCTACGCACCGGTCATGAACGCCCGAGTATCGGAGCAGCTCGCGCTCGAGATGAAGCTCCGGCGCGCCGTCGAACGCGACGAGTTCTTGCTCCACTATCAGCCGAAGGTGGATTTGAAGAGCGGGGTCCTGGTCGGTCTCGAGGCTCTGATTCGCTGGCGGGACCCGGATTCGGGGCTGGTACCGCCGGGCAAGTTCATTCCGCTGCTCGAGGAAACGGGCCTGATTCGTGAGGTCGGACGCTGGGTTCTCGAGCGTGCGGCGCTGCAGCACCATGAGTGGGTGAGCGCCGGTCATGCGCCGCCGCGCATCGCGGTCAACGTCTCGGCCTTGCAGCTCGCCTCACGCGATTTCGTCGAGCGACTCGAGCGCGTTCTCCAGCACTACCCGGCGGGGTCGGTGGGCATCGACATCGAAATTACCGAAAGCGTCTTCGTCGACGACCTCGACGGAAGCATCGCCAAGCTCCAGGCGGCACGCCGCCACGGCATCAAGGTCGCGATGGACGACTTTGGTACCGGCTACTCTTCGCTGAGCTCGCTCGGGCGCCTCCCGCTCGACTCCCTCAAGGTGGACCGCTCCTTCGTCGTGCGGATGACCGACGATCCGCAGAGCACATCCATCGTTACGACCGTGATCTCGCTCGGACATGCCTTGGATCTCACCGTCGTCGCCGAAGGCGTCGAAACGCAAGAGCAGGCTCGACTGTTGCGCCTGCTCAAGTGCGACCAAGCCCAGGGCTACCTGATCGCGAGGCCAGTACCGGCGGAGGAGGTCGTGAAGCTCTTGGGCACGACCTGGCACCTCGGCCAGCCGTCGCGGGGCTAGTGCGCCGCGAACGCGGCTTCCGTTTTTTCGTCCTGCGACTCGGCTGGTCTAGCGGCGCAGCGGAAAGGCCAGCCGGGCGATGGTTCCGCCCGCGGGGTTCGGGACGAGCTCGACGCGGCCGCCGTGCTTTTTCGCGATGGAGTCGGTGATCGAGAGGCCGAGCCCGGTGCCCTCGCCCGGGGCCTTGGTGGTGAAGAACGGCTCGAAGATGCGCGTGCGCACGCCCTCCGGGACCCCGGCGCCGGAGTCCGTCACGGAGAGCTCGAACCAGCCGTTCTGCACCTCGGTCCGGATGGCGATCGTGCCTTCGTTGCCGACTGCGTCGAGCGCGTTGGTGACGAGGTTCATCACGGCCTGATTGAGCAGGCTCGCGAAGCACACGATCTCGTCGGGCTCGCCGAGCTCGGTCGTGACGTGCACGCCTCCCTTCAGCCGATGTTGGAGGATCATGAGCACGGAATCGATGCTTTCGCGGATGCTGACGCGCTTCTCCTCCCCCTCGTCGAGGCGCGAAAAGGTGCGGAGCTTGAGCACGAGGTCGCGAATGCGCCGGAGCCCGAGCTCGGTCTCGCGCAGCCGATCGACCACGCGCTGCCATGCCTCGCCCGCTGGTCCCGTGCGCGCGCCGGGCAGGAGGCCCTCGAGCGTCGTGAGGCTCTTGCCGACCGTCCCCACGTGTCCGAGCGCAAAGGCGAGCGGGTTGTTGATCTCGTGGGCGATGCCGGCCACGAGCTCGCCGAGGGAAGCCATCTTGGCGGAATGAACGAGCTGCGCCTGGGCCCGCTTGAGCTCCTCGTACGCGGCGCGGCGAGCCTTCGCCATCTCGAGGTGCGTGCGGACGCGCGTGACCACCTCGCGCGCGGCGAAGGGTTTCACGAGGTAATCGTCGGCGCCCGTCTCGAGCCCAGCGAGGCGCGCCTCTTCCCCCGCCCGCGCCGAGACGAGAATCACCGGCACGGTTGCCGTGCGCGGATCCGCACGCAGCCCGCGCAAGAGCCCGACGCCATCCAGCTCCGGCATCATCACGTCGCTCAGCACGAGATCGGGCGGGTGCGACAGCGCGCGAGCAAGCGCCGCCTTGCCGTCCTCCGCGACCTCGATCTCCCAATACTCCGAGAGCAGGCGCGCCACGTAGTCACGCATGTCCGCGTTGTCGTCGACCACGAGCACGCGACCGCGGCTCGGGGTCGATTCCCGCGCGTCGCCCGGCACCTTCGGCGCATCCGAGACGTGCGCCCGCGAGCGTACCCACTGCTTGGCCTCGAGCAGCCCCGCGCTCGGCGTGCCCCCGTTCTCCACCGGTGCGCGCGCCGCGACCAGTCGCTCGCGCGGCAGATGCGCCACGCCGCTCGGGATCTCGACGCGGAACGTCGTCCCTCGACCGAGCTCGCTCTCGACCGAAACCTTGCCGCCGTGCGCGCGGGCGAGCTCGTGCACGAGCGCGAGCCCAATACCAGTGCCCTCGAAGCTCCGCCCGCGCGCGCCCTCGACGCGGTGGAAGCGCTCGAAGATGCGCGGCAGCTCCTCCTTCGGGATGCCGGTGCCGGTGTCCTTGACCGTGAGCTCCGCGCGATCGCCCCGCCAGGAGAGCCCCACGAAGATCTCCCCCTCGAACGTGAACTTGAACGCGTTCGAGATCAGGTTCGTGACGATCTTCTCCCACTGGGTCACGTCGACGTACACCGCGTCGGGCAGCGGCGGACAGTCGACGACCAGACGCAGTCCAGCTTCCTCCATCAGCGAGCCGAACGCGCCCGCGAGACCCGCGGTGAGTGCCGCGAGGTCGGTCGGCGCAAACTCGAACTTTACCCCGCCCGCTTCGAGCCGCGAAAAGTCGAGCAGGCTGTTCACGAGCCGGAGGAGCCGGAGCGCATTCCGATGCACGGCAGCGAGCTCGTCGTCGTGGAGACCCTCCGAGCCCTCGAGCGCTTTCTCGATCGGACCGAGGATGAGCGTGAGCGGCGTACGAAACTCGTGGCTCACGTTGCTGAAGAACGCCGTCTTCGCGCGGTCGAGCTCGCCGAGGCGCGCGTTCGCGTCGCGCAGGCCCCGGTTCGCCTCCGAAAGCTCGCGGCTGCGCGCCAGCACCTCGCGCTCCATCTGCCGCGTGCGATCGCGAAGCTCTTCGTCGACCTCGCTCGCGTGGACGAGCTCGGTCACGTCCTCGACGCGGTGCAGGATGTAGACGACCTCACCCCCGGCTCCGAGCACGGGGATGTTCTTCGGGCTCCAGTATTTGGCCTGGAAGGTGCCGTCGGGACCGCGGATGTCGTACTTCTGCACGGCCATCGTGTCCGGCGCGCGGGTGGCGAGCACCCGCTCGAGCGACGCGCGGAGGTTGTTCGTGCCGGAGGCGTTCGGATCGTCGGGATTGTCGGGAAAGAGCTCGAAGATCCCCTGGCCGAGCGTGTCCTTCGTCGTGTGCGTCGCGGCGAAGCGCGCTTCGGTCGCCGCCACCATCGTGAAGCGCGGCGCATCCGGCAGGAGCACGAGGAGTATGTCCGGCGAACCCTCGAACAGCAGCTTGAAGTCGAGCATGCCCCCCCGGCCCCGGACTCCTCGAATTACTTGATGGGAGGCGGCTTGACGCCCTTGTCGCTAGCGACCGGGCAGCCTCGCGACACGCCGGTGTCACCGTCTTCTGTCTTCACGACCTTGAACTCCACGCGGCGGTTCTTCTCCCACGCGACGGGGTTCGTGGCGTTGTCGAGCGGACAATACTCGCCGTAGCCCTGCGAGATGAGCCGGCTCGCGGCGATGCCGCGCGAGCGCAGCGCATCCATCACCGATGCGGCGCGCGCCTTCGTGAGCTTCAGGTTGTGCTCGTCGCTCGCGCGCTCGTCGGCGTGACCCGCGATCTCGACCAGCGTGAACTCGGAGTGGCCCTTCAGCGTGGCCGCCACGGCGTCGAGGATCTCGTTCGACTGCGGCAGGATGCGGGCGCTGTTCGTCTCGAACTGCACCTTCTCGAGGATGAGGATCTCGTTGCCCTCGATGATGACCTTGCCCTTGTCGGGGCAGCCGTCCTGATCCTGGTAGCCGTTGTAGGTCTCCGGATCGTTCGGGCACTTGTCCTTGGCGTCCGGGATCTGATCCTTGTCGTTGTCCGGGTCGGGGCAGCCGTCCTGATCCTCGAATTTGTCCTTGTCCTCGGCGTCGTCCGGGCACTGGTCGGCGGTATCGGGGATGCCGTCCTTGTCGTTGTCGGCTTCGGGGCAGCCGTCGAGATCCTCGAAGCCGTCCTTGTCCTCCGGAACGTCGGGGCACTTGTCCTTCGAGTCCGGGATGCCGTCGCCGTCGCGATCGCCGTCGGCCTTGCCCTCGGGGCAGCCGTCTTCGTCGTGGTCGCCGTCGCGGTCCTCGGCGATGTCGGGGCAGCGGTCGTCGATGTCGAGGATGCCGTCCTGATCGTTGTCGGGATCGGGGCAACCGTCCTCGTCCTTGAAACCGTCGAAATCTTCCGGTTCGTCGGGACACTGATCGACGTCGTCCTTGTAGCCGTCGCCGTCGCGATCGCCGATCGACGGCTCGTAGACGAAGCCGATCACCATCCTCACGTCGGCCGCCTCGAAACCGGTGCTGAACGCGCGGCTGCCGCCGCCGAGCATGAGAAAGCTGTTCTTCTCGATGAAGAGCTTCACTCCGCCGAGGAGCTCCATACTGAGCTTC
>DATMCL010000171.1:0-2417 GCA_035558375.1 Polyangiaceae bacterium | reverse complement strand
AC
Source organism: Polyangiaceae bacterium (assembly GCA_035558375.1). GTDB lineage: Bacteria > Myxococcota_A > Polyangia > Polyangiales > Polyangiaceae > PMG-095. The sequence goes on along the minus strand of DATMCL010000171.1, from coordinate 2,415 downwards.
GAGCGATGGTCAGTACCCGGAGCCCCCTCCCACGAGTACCTACAGTGCCCTCGCAGCAATCCAAGCCTGGTTCCAATGCGCCTTCGACGCCGACGGCGTCGCCTACTGCTTCGGCCAAGACTCGAGCGTCAGTCAGCAGGATCAAATCCTCCGACTCGCCCTCGACCGTCCCGTCGCGGAAATCGTCTACAGCGAAGCAACCAGGCCGATCGTGTGGATGCACGGGTCGAACCTGATTTCGGGACCCTAGCGCTGACTCGTCGCCCTGTGCGTTGACTAAATGGGCGGGCAAATCCGCTCGATATCCGCGAGCGTGAGCGAGGAGCAGTCGGAGCCCAGATAGAATTTTTGCGCTGGGTCCTCGCAAGTGCACTCGATGTTCGGTGTGCCGGCGAGGCCCTGGCACACGACGCCCGAGCGCTCGGGAGGCGGCGTGCACGTGATCCGCGGGCACGCGTCGCTCGTGGCGGCGTTGCGCGCGTCCTGGCTCGAGTCCAAGCAGTCATCGACGACGAAGACCTCACCCGACGGGCACAAGCAGGTGACTCCGCCGCCCTCGATCTCTTTGCAGGTCGAGACGCTCGCGTCGACGATGCCGTAGCAGTCGCCGTCGAGAAAGCCGACGCCGGAATCGTCGAAGCGGTGCGTAGCCCAGCACGCGGCGATCTCGGCGAACTTCGGTCCGAAATAGGCCGTGTTGAAGGTCACCGGCGTGCTGAACGTGCAGGGCTCGCACCCGGAGACGTCAGCGAAGGAGCCGGACGTTTCCATGAAGTTCTCGGTCTCGCAGCTGCACTCGGGCGGCTCGATGGTCACCCCGCAGTCGGAGTCAACGTAAGGCTCGGCGTTTGCCGCGTTGCTGGCGTGGGGGAAGCCGACGCCGTGTCCGAACTCGTGCAGGAACACGGTGGTGCCGCCGCCCGGGACGGCGATCGCGGCCATTCCGGCGTCGGGATTGAGCCGCTCGCCTTGAATCCACGTGAGACCGCCCACGGACCCGTACGCGAGGCTCGGCATCAAGAACGTCATCGTGTTGCCCACGCGATACTTGCCGCCCAGCAGGTGATCGAGCTCGTACCCCGAATAGTTGGGTTCGGAATGAAACGTGGCGAGCCGATCGTCGGCGATGATCTCGAGCGACTGAAAGCGAAAGTGGGGAGCGTTCGGGATGAGCTCGGCGAGCGCCTCGTTCATGACCTGCACGATGCCGCGCGCGAAGCATTCGTTGAAGCGCGGGCTCGGAGGATACTGCGTCGACTCCTCCGCGGTGCACTCGGGAAACCGCGTCAAAAATTCGGTCGAGGCCGGCAGATCCGCGCCGGCGTCCTCGGAGATGAATCCGATGAAGCGCACGCCGAGCCCCTCCTCCTCGACGCTCGCTCCGGCGCTGCCGCCCGGCGCGTCATTGCCGCCCATGCCCGATGCGGCGCCGCCGGAGCCGGCAACCTGAGTCCCTCCCGCACCGGCGTTGCCAGAGCCACCGTTGCCGCCGCCGGGCGTCCCGCCGCCACCCGTTCCGGCGCCTGCTCCCGCTCCTGCTCGCCCCGATGCCCCCGCGCTGCTCGAAGCACCTCCGCGTGCCGAGGCGCCCCCGGCAGCCGCCCCCGCGCCGGCGCCACCCGTGCCGGCCGACGCGGTTCGTCCTCCCGACGCTACTGCGCGATCGTGGCCATCGGACTTCGAGGAGCAGGCAAGCGCCGGGACGGTACCGAGGAGCACGAACAAGGGGAGTGAGCGCGGGCGCAGCGTTCGCAACATGGAAAGATCCGAATCATGCCTCGGGTCTGCCTCTCGGCGCAACGATGCGCGTCCCGCCCGCGCCTTGACGCTCGCCCGCCAATCCACCAAGTTCCCACGCGAAGGACGCGCGCGGACGGCTCGAACGTCAAACGACGGAGCGATGACGGTTACGAACTGATCGACGACAGAATTTTCGGAGGAGTGGCCGAGTGGTCTAAGGCAGCGGTTTTGAAAACCGCCGCGCTCGCAAGGGTGCCGTGGGTTCGAATCCTACCTCCTCCGCCAAACAACTGAGCACGCCGTCTCCACGCAGGGACACGGGTTCGCGCAGCTTTGCTGCGCGGCCTTCCGTTCGCGCCCCGTGCGTCGCGAGACCTAGACGATTCGAATGAGCGCGAATCCGTGCGGACGGCTCGAATCCTACCTCCTCCGCTGCACAACTAGACAAGTCGTCTCCACGTGGGGCCACGGGTTCGCGCAGCTCTGCTGCGCGGCCTTCCGTTCGCACGCCGCGCCGGCGTGAGATTCAGGCGCTGCGGTGGGCCGCGCACAGAGGTGCGGGCGATCCCGCTGCAAACCGCTGCCGGTGCTGGATTTCGTCGTGACGATCGGTGTTTGGACTGGCGTCGCGGCGCCGGCACCGCGGCGCCGCAGGCGTTAGACTAGCTGCGATGA
>DATMCL010000170.1:0-8831 GCA_035558375.1 Polyangiaceae bacterium | reverse complement strand
TTCTTCCAAGTGCATTCGGGGACCTGACGGGCAGTCTACGAGCCCCGGCGCGGCGTGGAGCACATTCTCGCGCGATGCGTAGGATCAGGCAAGCGGCTCGGAGGAACCGGCACGCGCTCGGGCAGAGCGGTCGCTATGGTCCTGCTCATGAAACAGGTCACCCTCGGTTCCCAAGGTCTCCGCGTCCCTGCGCTCGGCTTGGGTTGCATGGGAATGTCGGATTTCTACGGCGCCTCGTCGGAAGCGCAAAATCTCGCCGTCCTCGAACGTGCAGCGGCCATTGGTTGTACGTTCTGGGACACGTCGGACGTCTATGGTCCGTTCACGAACGAGATTTTGTTGGGGAAAGCACTCAAGGGGCGCCGCGACACGATCACCTTGGCCACCAAGTTCGGCGTAGCGCGCGGTGAAGACGGTAGCTGGCAGGGGCTCAAAGGCGGTGCCGCTTACGTCAAAGCTGCTTGCGACGCGTCGCTCAAGCGCCTCGGGACGGATCACATCGACCTTTACTACCAGCATCGTGTCGATCCGAAGACGCCCATCGAGGAAACCGTCGGGGCCCTGTCCGAGCTCGTGAAGGCGGGCAAGGTGCGTTACATCGGCTTGTCGGAAGCCGATCCGGAAACCATCGTGCGCGCCCACGCCGTGCATCCCGTCAGCGCCCTCCAGACCGAGTACTCGCTGTGGTCGCGGGAGGTCGAAGCCACCATTTTGCCGGCGCTCCGGCGTCTCGACATCGGCTTCGTCGCGTACAGTCCGCTCGGGCGAGGGTTCCTGTCGGGCGCCATCCGATCGCGGAGCGACCTCCAACCGGGCGATTGGCGCCTCGAAAACCCCCGTTTCTCCGACGAAGCCATCGCGAAGAACACGCGGCTCGCGGACGGCGTTGCGGAGGTCGCCAAGGAGCTCGAAGCCACGCCGGCACAGGTCGCGCTCGCTTGGGTGCTCTCGCGCGACATCCCGCTCGCTGCGATTCCGGGCACGCGGCGAATCGAGCGGCTGGAGGAGAACTGGGCATCCGAAGGCGTCACCTTGCGAGCCGACCACCTGGAACGCCTCGGGGCGCTCGTCACTCAAGGTGTGGTCGGGAGTCGGTACTAGGGCGAGCCGTGCACGTGGGCAATCGATGGGCCGCGGCCGTTGCGACGAGCACGGTATTACGCGGACTGACCCGCTTCTCGAACAGCTCCGCGACGAGCACGTTCTGCCCCCGCTCCTCGAGCAGCGCCGCACGATCGAGGACCACGCTGAGCTCGACGAGCCGCGCGAGAAGATGGCGCGGCAAGGAGAGCCGCCGAATCGCGGAGTGCTCGCGCTCGGCGTTTTTGGCATGCAGCTCGAGCTCGGCTGACGTGGGCGCCGGCAAGCGACGCGCGGCGAGCGCGGCGGAGGCCAGCTCCGCGAATCCCGCGTGAGCACGGCGTCGATTGATGCCGCGCATCTCTTCGCCGGCGGCCACGACGAGACCGCGCGCCTGGAGGAGATGTCGCAGCGCGAGCCTCGTCTGACGCCCGCGCAGGTTGTCGCTGAGGCTTGCTTCCACGCCCGTCACTTGCGACGTCAGGTTGGCGAGGCCGAGCACGGGTTTCTTGAGGGTGGTCTCACCACCGGTGCGCGAGAGCATGGCGCGTTCGGAGCTCGCGATTTTTTGAAAGCAGCACGAGCAAAGCAGCAGATCGCACCGAGCTTCGGCGGCGGCGAGCACGAGGCGATCGCCCAGATCCCCGCACGCGTGGAGTCCCACCGCCAGATCGTTGGGCTCGAGCTCGAGTGTTTCGGGGCCCACCTCGGCGGCAGCGAAGCGAACGGCGAGTGCGCCGACGTTCCGCGCGCGCTCCTCCGTGCGGCGCTGCGCGGTCCGGAGCCGCGGCGCCTCGCGCTCGAGCGCCAGCGTTTCGCGCCGGAAGAGCTCGGCGGACAGGCGTGCGAGGTGGCCGCTCCCGGCGCCGACATCCACGACGCGTGTGGCTGATGCCGCGAGTGGCGCCGCCACGCCGAGGAGAGCTCCGAGCTGCTCGCGCTTGCGTGCCGGCACGCCGCGCAGCGCCGCGGGGGGCAAGCTCAGGGCAGAAACGCGAAGCCGCGGCAGGGCCGTCGCCTGACGAACCTTCTCCGCCAGCGCGAGGAGGTCGCCGGGCGCGCGGGACACGTTCTGCAAGCCGGCCTCGAGACCGCTCTCTTCGCACGCGCGGAGCTCGCGCTCACCGAGGGACAGCAGAAACTCGGACCAACCGCGCGCGCGACACCAAGCCGGCGGCGCGGCCTCCACCACCGGGGCGTGCACGATGTCGAGCACCGGGTTGAGCACCGCGATTGTTTCCCGGAGCCGATCGCGCGCGCTCGACGTCTCGTTCACAGGTCGCGAAACTTACGACGTTCCGCGACGTAAAGCTCGGGTAGGCTCGCACCCATGGCCATCTGGCACGGCACCTTCTTGCTCGACTACGTGAAGCAGCACAGCGAAAACACGCTGGTCTCGCAGCTTGGTATCGAGTTCATCGAGGCGGGGGACGACTACCTCTCCGCGCGCATGCCCGTCGACGCTCGGACGCGCCAGCCGGCGAACGTGCTGCACGGCGGCGCCTCCGTCGCGCTCGCGGAGACGCTCGCCTCCTGGGCCGCCACGTTCGTGGTCGACCGCAACAAGAACTACTGCGTTGGGCTCGAGATCAACGCGAACCACGTGCGTGCGGCAACGTCCGGCTGGGTTATCGGCACGGCGCGCCCGGTTCACCTCGGTCGCTCGACTCAGGTGTGGGAGGTGCGAATCACCGACGAGTCGCAGCGCTTGGTCTGCATCTCGCGCGTGACGATGGCGGTGCTGGCGACGGCGAACCGCTACGGCAATCCGACGGCGTGATCGACGGGCTCCGTCGCCTCACCGCATGCAAGGGGGTAGCCGATCGCGTGCAGACCCATTTATGCTACACTTCAAGCATGAATCGGAAACGACAGCGGCGTGCCGGGGCGACAGAGACGTTCTCTGTCTCCGTCGACACCGAGACCAAGTCCGCCCTGCGAGCATTGGCCGACAGCGCCTACGGGGGGAACCTGTCGGCACTGGTCACGGACCTGGCCGAGGATGCGCGCCGGCGCCTGGCGGCGGGCGCGTTTCTGAAGCGGACGGGATCACCGCAAGCGACGACCGAAGACGCGAAGAGCATCGAGGCCGAGCTCGAGCGCGAGGTCGCGGCGTGGCGAAGGCGGCGCAAAGCACGCAGGGTCGCGTGATCCCGCAGTACGTCTTCGACACGGGCGCGCTAATTGCCGCCGAGCGGGGGAAGGAACGCGCGACACGTTTTCTAAAGCTCGTTCATCTGGGGCGCGCCCGCCTTTTGATCCCGTTGCCGGTGGTCGCCGAGTGGTGGCGCGGGCGGACCGATGTCCGCGAGGATATTCTCGGCGCGAGCCGCATCGTCGCGTCGCTCGAAGCCGCCAAGGCAGCGGGCATCGCGCTCGGACGTGTTCGCGACGTTCACGCCAAGCTCACCATCGACGCGATCGTCATGGCCACGGCGGCGCTTGCCGACGCCCGGGTCGTCACGGGAGACCCGCGCGACTTCGAGCGCTTGTCCGCGCACTTTCCGGGCGTGCCGGTGCTGTCAGCCTGACTGCGGCTACTGACAGAAGTTCGTATACGCGAGGTCGCACGCGCCCTCGCTGCCGGCGTTGACCGCTAGGTCACACCACATTTGGGCATCGGCATCGAGCGTCGGGCAGCACGTCTCGAGCTCGGCGCAGGTGTGACCGCCACCCATGGCCCCGCCGCAGTACACGCCGTAGGCGATGTTGCAGGCCGCGTCGTTGTTGGCGTCGAGAACCTGGTTGCAGGCGCTCTGATCGTTACCGGAGAGGTCCGCGCAACAGCCCGTGAGGTCGCCACAGTCGTGGTCGACACCCGGGCCCATGCCGCCCTGCGGAATGATGTCGGGCGTGCCGCCTTCGCCACCGGCCGTCATGCCGCCGCCCGTCGAGCCGCCCCTGCCCGCGCTGCCGGCGCTGCCGCCCTTGCCTGCGCTCGAGCCGCCGGTTCCCGCCCCGCTCGTGCCGCCCTTGCCGGCGCTCGACGAGCCGCCCGTGCCGCTCGAGCCGCCGTTGGCCGTCGTGCCGCCGTTGCCCGAGGTGCCACCCTTGCCCGCTGCGCCGGCTTTCCCGGCCGAGCCGCCCTTCGCTGCGGATGAGCCGCCAGCGCCGGCCTTGCCGCCGGTGTCGTCGTCGCTCGAGCCGCAGCCGCTAATCACCGAGCTCACGCTCACCGCGAGCACGACACCGAGACTGGCCAGTTTGAGCATCTTCTTCATGAGGGCGACCTCCAGGAATCGACGATAACGCCCTTAGCTTAGCGTGAACAAGCTCGGTACCAATCACGAGCTTCGCAAGCGAAAGAAATTGGCGACAAAAGATCCCGCCCGAGCAGATTCGTCCGCCGGCGACGCGACGCGCCAAAGCGCGTCTGCGCGAAGACGCTTGACTCGCGCGTACCGCTCGCGATACTGGTAACCAACTGGTTACCTATATGGCCGCACCGAAAGCCGAGCTCGACGTGTTCCGTGTCATTGCCGATCCCTCCCGGCGCGCAATTCTCGATCGATTGCGCGCGGGGCCGGCACCGGTGAACGAGCTCGCGGCCGACTTCTCGCAGAGTCGTCCAGCCATTTCCAAGCATCTCCGCGTGCTCAAAGCCTCGCGGCTCGTCACGGAGGAGAAGATCGGGCGCGAGCGGTTCTACACGCTGCGGCCCGCACCGTTGCAGAAGGCGATGGCCTGGCTCGAGGGCTATCGCGCATTTTGGGGGCGCAATCTCGAAGCGCTGAAGCGTTACCTGGAGGATACATGACATCACTGAGCAGCCAAGCCCGTTCGATCGCCGACCTGGCGCAGGGGACGATCCTCGCGCGCATCGACATCGCCGTCCCGCCCGAGCGGGTTTTCCGCGCCCTCACCTCGGAGGAGCTCACGAAGTGGTGGGGCTCGGCCGAGCTCTACCGCACGACGGCCTTCAGCATCGATCTGCGGCCGGGCGGGACCTGGCGGACCGAGGGCATGGGCGCCGATGGAGTTCCCTTTCATGTCGGCGGCCGCGTGCTCGAGGTCGAGGCACCGCGGAAGCTCGTTCAGACGTGGGAGCCATCCTGGGAGACGGACGCTCCACCGACGACGATCACGTACCTGCTCGATCCGATCGCGACGGGCACGCGCGTCACGGTTCGGCACACTGGATTCGGCGCTCGCACGGCTTCGTGCGAAAGCCACGCCAACGGCTGGGAACGCGTGCTCGGCTGGCTGAGCGGCCACGTCGCTCCCCCGCCCCCGGACCGGCGCTTCTACCTGTGTCGCCTGCTCGCCCCGCGCCCGAGCTTCATGCAAGACATGTCGGCGGAGGAGCGCGCGGTCATGCTCGAGCACGGGGGGTATTGGCGCGGGAAGCTCGCCGAAGGCAGCGTGATCGCGTTCGGGCCCGTCGCGGATCCGGCGGGCGGCTGGGGCGTGGGAATCGTTCTGGTGCGCGACGAAGCGGAGCTCCAGAAATTTCAGAACGAAGACCCCGCGATCAAGTCGAAGATCGGCCTTCGGTACGAGGCGCTGCCGATGTTGACCGCCGTGTATTGACCGGTCGGCGAGGACGCACCTCGACGCCGTACCGAAGACGCTCGTAGCGCCGATCTTTTTTCGAGCCCCGCTATCCTTTCGGCGGTACGAGCCGTCTCTCGGGCATGAATCCCCCGCTTCCCGCTCCCGACGCGGAGCTGACCACGGCCGTCCAGACCTCGCTCTTCCGGTTCATGCAAGAGTTCGAGGCGCTCCGCCCGGAGCTCTACCGCTACTGTCGGTACCTCACGCATAGCCCCTGGGACGCCGAGGATCTGGTGCAGGACGCCCTCGGGCGGGCTTTCGTGACGCTCGGTCGCATGGGGACGCCGCCTCCGAATCCGCGCGCCTGGCTGTTTCGCGTCGCTTCGAATCTCTGGATCGACCAGAAGCGCAAGCGCCGCGAGGCAGGTGAAAACGCGCTCGACGGCGCCGTCGCGCCCAATCCGCGCGAGCAGCGCGAGGCAGCGGGGACGTTGATCGCAAAGCTCGCGCCGCGCGAGCGGGTGGCCGTGGTCTTGAAGGATGTCTTCGACCTGAGCCTCGAGGAGATCGCCGAGGCGCTCGGCACGACGACCGGAACCGTCAAGACGACGCTCCACCGCGGGCGCGGGAAGCTCGCCGAGCCGGAAACCGACGCGCCACGCGACGGCGCAACGGTGCCCGCCGTGCTCGACGCGTTTTGCGCTGCGTTCAACGCGCAGGATCTCGTCCGTCTGACGGCGCTTCTGCTCGACACGGCGTGCGTCGAGATCGTCGGCACGCACACCGACTTCGGGCCCGAGGACGCGAGCCACAACGCGTTCTACGGCATGCTGTACGGCGCCGCGCGGCTCGCCGACGGAACGGGCGTCGAGCCGCGCTTCGTCCAGGGTGCCCTCGCGAAGGCCCCACGCTGCGAGATCCGGGCGCACCGCGGCGAGCCGATCCTGCTCCTGTGGTACGCGCACGAGGACGGCGAGGCGGTGCGCGCGCTCAATCGCGTCGAGGTCGACGGCGACCGCATCGTCTCACTCAAGAACTACTTCTACACGCCGGAGGCGATTGCGGAGCTCTGCCAGGAGCTCGGCGTGCCATTTCGAGTCAACGGGTACCGGCACTGCCTCTCACCCGCCTGAGCGCTGCCACTTTCGACCACCAGAGAACAAGCCATGTCCCTCACGCTCTACTTCCACCCGCTCGCGTCCTATTGCTGGAAGGTCCTGCTCGCGCTCTACGAGGCAGAGACGCCATTTCGGCCGCAGCAGATCGATCTGGCCGATCCCGAAGAGCGTGCGACGCTCGCGCGCCTCTGGCCCGTCGCGAAATTTCCCGTGCTCCGCGACGCCGCCCGCGAAGAGGTCGTGCCTGAGTCGAGCATCATCATCGAGTACTTGGCGCTGCATTACCCCGGCAAGGCCGAGCTCTTGCCCAAGGACCCGGAGCGCGCGCGCGAGACGCGGCTCCGCGACCGCTTCTACGATCTCTACGTCCACGAGCCGATGCAGCGGATAGTCGGGGATAGGCTGCGTCCCCAGGATCGGCGAGACCCGCACGGAGTCGAGCAGGCTCACGCGACCCTCGCGCTCTCGTATTCGATGATCGAAGAAGACAAGGCGACGAGTGAGTGGGCCAAAGGCAGCGCCTTCACGCTCGCGGACTGCGCCGCGGCGCCGGCGCTCTACTACGCGAACAAGGTGCATCCGTTCGGTGCGGAGCACCCGCGCGTCGCCGGCTATCTCGAGCGCCTGCTTGCTCGGCCCTCGTTTGCGCGCGTCCTCGCGGAAGCAGAGCCGTACTTCGCGAATTTCCCGGGCTGAGTCGGGTTGCAGAACCACGCCCATGCCATAGAGTTCGAGGGCATGCTCGCTTCGCCCTTACCGCCTCGCTTCGCTCACGTCGGCCATCTTCTAGTCGGGGCCGCGCTCCTTCTCGGCGCGTGCGCGGGCCGCTCCACGTCGCAGGACGGCGACGGAGGCAGCGGAAACACGAGTGGCACGGGCGCCGGCGGCACGACGGGCGGAACCTCCTCGGGCTCGGCAGGCGTGGGTCACGGCGGCACCGGCAACGGCGGCAGCTCGCAATTCGGCGGCACCGGAGGCACCGCGGTCGGCGGCAGCACGGATCCCGGCAAAGGCGGAACGAGCCTTGGTGGCAGCACGGATCCCGGCAAAGGCGGGACCGGCGTCGGCGGCACCACGGACCCGGGCAAAGGCGGCACGGCCGGCTGCGCGAACGTGAGCTGCCCCTCGATCCCGAACACCTGCAAGAAGCTCGTTCAGCCGCCGGACGAATGCTGCCCGCTCTGCCTCGACACCGGCTGTCCGAACGACTGCGAGGAGCCCGCTTGCAAGGACGGGCAACACGCCGAGACGATTGCCGGTGATTGCTGCCCAACCTGCGTCGACGATCCCCCGGACGCGTGCGAAACCGGACAGGAAATCTACGACGACCTCAAGGACGCGCTGCTCGAAAAGTACGGCTCGACCGGCTGCAAGAACAGCTCCGAATGCACGATCGTCTACGAAGCAAATGCCTGCGCGGCGACGTGCGGCGTCGCCCTCCCCACGAGCACGGCAGAGAGTTACTCGAGCAACCTCGACAACTACGCAGCGGGGTGCGAAACGTGCGACCCGCCTTCCGTTCCGCCCTGCCCCGCAGCCGTCGCAGCCTGCGTGAACGGGAAGTGCGTCGCGACGGGTCCATAAGTCCCGTTTTTTCGACGATTCACGAGCTCGCCACCCGCGCTCCGAGGTTGCACCCTCGCGCGGGCCCTTCTACGCTTTCCCCGTGCGCTCGACCCTGCGTCGCCGCCCCGTGACTCGGTTCGCCGTCACGGTTCTCACCGCGCTGCGGGTGCTGGCGCTGATCCTCGGCCTGCAGCTCTCCGGAGCCGCCCACGCCGCGACCGAAGCCATCGAGCTCATCGCGTCAGCGGACGTGAAGCACGCCGATGCTTGTCCGCCCGACGGACCCTGCAACGACTGCCCGCCGAGTTGCCCGAATTGCCACTGCTCGAACGCGCCGACGGCCGTCACACCAAAAGCCGTCCCCGCCGAGCTCGTCGCGCTCGCGCGCGTGCCGAGCTCGACGCCGCGCGTCAGCGAGCGCACACCGCCTTCGCCCGATCTGCCCCTCCCGTTCCGGCCTCCTCGAGCGCCCCGCGCGCACGGGTAAGGCAACAGCTGCGCTTCGCCGCGGCGCCGCAGTCTGCGTCCTCTGAAGGAGCGCAGGCTCGAGCCGCTCGGCGAGCAACGTTCGCC
>DATMCL010000169.1:0-2422 GCA_035558375.1 Polyangiaceae bacterium | reverse complement strand
CTTCGCGACCGGCACCCTGCTCGCCGTCTGGGTGGGCGGCCGTCTCGTCGACGCGCGCGGCTACCCCTTCGCCTTCACGTTCGGCGCCGCCACGGTCGCGAGCGGCGTGCTCGCCCTGTGGCTCGCCGGAAGGAAGCGGGTACCGGCATAACGCCGCAAATCTCCACACCCGTGCGTGAACATTTCCCGCAGCGTCGCACGACCCGACAGCGAGTCGTGCGGCGCTTGCCGGAGCGTCTACGCTGAGAGAAACTCGTTCCATGCTTCGGTCGCACGCGCTCGGCTCCGCGGCGCTCATGGCGCTCGCGCTCGGTGCGCTCGGCTGCAGTGACGATGTCGACGCGCCCCCCGTCAACACGTCGATCACGAACCAGGCGATGCCGCTCGCCCCCGGCTGCTTCAAGCTCCCCTTCGAGGTGACGTGCGACGGCCCCGCGAACGAGCTCGCGCTGCTCGACGGCGTGTGCGGCGCGAAGACCGATTTCCTCGAATGGTCGGGCACGGATGCGCCCGCCGGGATGGCCACCTGGGTCGGACCGCGCAACGGGCCGCTCTTTCTGCTCTACAACCGGCTCGAGCGGGAGCCCGACGAGAAAGAGGACGTCGCGAAGGAGCTCCGCTACTCGGCCTTCTTCGTGAACCAAGGCTTCAGCGACGACGCGGTCGCGACGCTCGAGCAGTGGCGCGAGGGCGAGAGCGTGAAATCCGGCGAGGTCATCACCTTCGCCGCGCGCTTCGTGGAGTGCAGAATGTCGTGGGAGGGCGAGGGCGTCTTCCAGTGGCGCAACACGAGCATCGCGTTTGCGTGGACGGCCTCCGAGCCCTGCTGACGCCGCAGTAGGCCAGCAGCAGGGCTCGGATCCAAGCGCGCTCAGTACGTCGCGCTGAGGCGGCAGACGCCGTCGACGCACGCGCTCACGGCTTGGGGCGAGCAGTCGTCGTCGGAGTGGCAAGGCTCGAGGCAGCGAGTCGCGTCGTCGGCGGGCGCGCAAACGAGGTTGTCGCGGCAGACGATGGTGGGATCGCCCGTCGGCGGCGCGCAGAAACCGCCTTGAGGGCCGCAGGTCCCGAACTTGGAGCCGCAGAGGCCCTGCTCGCCGAGCTGCTGATCATAGGCGTACTGGTTCGCGTAGCGGCAGAGGATGCCGGAGTCGGCGGCGTCATCGGGCAACACGATGAGCGGCTCCCACTCGGGGGCATCGCCGGGGCAGGCGACGTCACCCACTTGGATGGGGAGGCCCGCGGGCGGCGGCGCGCTCTTGAGCGTGAAGGTGAAGTCGTAGATGCACCAGCCACACTTCGCGACGGCGCACATCGAATTCACGAGCTCGAGCTCGAGCGTGCCGTCGTCGCGCACCCCTGCTTCGCCCTTCCACTTCACCCCGCAGCCGCCGTTCACGTTCAACAACCGGACGGTGAGCTCACCGTCGCTCTGCTTCTCCCACTCGACGCAGCGGAGCCCGTCGTAGTCCGAGGCCGTGACGAGCGCCTCCTGGCTCTTCCCGCTCTGGCTCGCCTGCTCCTTCTTGCACGCACTGGCGTCGAACGTGACGAGCGTGTCGCCCTTTCCGGGGTTGCCGGTTTCGGTTCCCCCCGCGCAGGCGACCACCGTTCCGAGCACCGCGACGCCCGCGAGCGCCCATTGACGAAAGTCGTTCACTTCGAAGCTCCTTGAGTCAGCGGAAAGATCTGAAAATTGACCTGAATCACGCGCTCCGGATGCGGATCGTCCTCGGCGAGCGCGAGGAGCTCGCGCCGAAAGGCGCGCACCCGCTCCTTCAGGTCCTCCACGGCCGAAGCCGCCACGCACAGCGTGAGCGTCGAAATATCGCGCTCCTCGCGCGACAGCTCGTCGAGGGCGCGGATCGCGCGCTCGAGCATGGTGCGGTGATAATTCACGACGTGGTGGCCGAGCGGCCCGCTGCCCGTCGTCACGACCGCCGCGGTTTGCTCGAGCCGCCCGTTCTTCCCGCGCACGAGCAACCCGAGCTCCATGAGCAGAGCGAGCGCCTCCTCCGCCTGCTCGCGCGAGATCGGCGGCAGGAGCTGCGCGGCGATCCACTTCGGATCCTCCTGGAAGTCGCGGCGCGCGACCAGCTCGCGAATCACCGGCACGTACCAGCTCGAGTGATACGCGGCCTGCGCGGCATCGAGCTTGTGCGCCGCCCGGAACCCCCGAAAGCGCACCATCCGCGCGTAGCACCGATTCTTCTCGTCAATCGTCGCCGCGCGCCCGAACGACACGAGCTCACAAAAGTAATCCGACTCCACCCGCCCCAAGCTGCAGGCCCGCGCAAAATTCGGCGCCATCTCGCTCGACAGCTCCCGCTTCCCGTTCATCACGAGGTGCAGGTAATTCGACGACCTTAGCCCCGCGCGCCGCGAAAACGCCCGGTGCGAAAACCGCGCCCCCCGCTCCTTC